>NZ_JAFCWQ010000015.1:0-85652 GCF_049897665.1 Brevundimonas sp. TWP2-3-4b1
CGCCGCAAATAAAGGGCGGACATTCACCCGTCGGGTCGGTCTGATTGACCGGATCATTCCCCACATACCCATAGAGGTTCATTCCCGCCTCATACCCCACGGGGTCGGTCTGCAGGAACCTTCCCAGGTCCGGCCGGTAGACTCGCGCCTTGTAGTGGTAGGCCGCAAAGTCCGGCATCCACATCTGGCCGGTGTACATCAGCCGGCCGCCGTTGCCGGGGCGGGGGTTGCCGTACTCGTCATAAGCCAGAGGCGTGGCGATTAGGGCACCCGACGCGTCGGTGATGGCGATTGAGGAGTTCTGGTGGTCTTGCAGGGTATAGTTCGGATTGGTCGTGCTCCCACCCACATACGCGGCCACAAGCTCGTCAGCCCAAGGGCCGCGCACCCAGCGCGTCAGGGCTGTCGCCCCGGTCGGAATGACGGTGACAATCTCCGACCCGCCGTCGTAGCCGTAGCGCGCGCCTTGCGTCCCGACCATCTGCGACAGCCGGTCTAGTGGGTCGTAGGTCAGGGTCGACGATCCCACGCCCGTCAGGCGATTGGCGGCGTCGTAGGCATAGGTGCGGGACCCGTCGCCAGTCAGGTTGCCCTGGGCGCTCCAGGTCAGGGTCGCGCCGCCCGCGGTGACCGACTGGTTCAGCCCGTTGTTCGCAAAGGTCGCCGAGCCCGTCGGACCGGCGTAGACATAGGCTGGGTTCGACCGGCCCAAGGACGTGATCTGGCTCGCCGGACTGTGGGAGTAGCCGAACGTCACGTCCGAGGCCGTGCCGGCCAAGTCTTGGCTGAGGCTCGTGAGGCGCGAGGCCGCGTCATAGCCGTAGAGGGTGGAGACCCCGTTGCCCCGACCGGTCGCGGTTCTCCGGCCCTGGTTGTCGTAGGCATAGGCGACGATGTCGGTGACCCCAGCCTGACGGATCAGGACCATCCGATCGTCGAGGTCGTAGCCGTAGGTGACGAAGAAGGCGTCGGGCCAGGTCAGCCGGGTCCGCCGGCCTGCCAGGTCGTAGCCGCTGGTCGTCGTCCCCAGCGACGCGGTCTCGGTCGTCTGGCGGCTCAGAGCGTCCCAGGTTGAGCAGACCGCCGTCGTCGAACAGCTGGGCACGCCCGATGCGTGTGATGCGGACAGGCGGCGGCCCAGGTTATCGTAGCGATACCAGACGTCGTTGGAGCCAGAGGGGGCGTCGATGCCGGTGATGCGGTTGAGGGTGTCGAACGCCGTCGTGAACAGAGTATTGGCGCGGGTCCGTTTCGATGTCGGATTGTCGTTGGCGTCGTAGCCGTACTCCTCGAAGTCGGAGCTGTTGGCGACGTGAGCGCCCACCGCCGTGACCGGGAAGTACAGACGATAGAGCCGGTCCATGCCGTCGTAGGCGTAAGCCGAACGGTTGCCGGCCCCATCCTCGATCCAGTCCGTCTTGGAGTTCGACGTCCAAGCCTGCACCCGCTCCGTTAGCACGGCCGGGGTGGCGTAGCCCGTCTGAACCTGAGCCAGACGAGCGGCGGCGTCATAGGTGTTGCGAACGATGCGATCCGGACCGTAAGCGCCGGCTGTCGTCAGAGAACAAGCGTTGGTGGCGGAAGTCCCGAAGTTGGCGGGATTCATCCGCTGCGCCGTGCAGATCAGGCGGCCAGCGGTGTCATAGGCGTAGTCTGTCAGGCTTGCGGCCGCCGTGCCGGGAGCGCCTTGCTCTCGCGACATGCGACCTTGGGCATCGTAGGTCGTGGTCGCCGTTTGCAAGGTGGAGAAGGCGGACCAATCGGGATCGGTCTGGCCGTTCGTCGTGCCCCGCTCGACAACAGTCGTCTGCCCATCGGCGTTGTAGGTGTTGCGGGTCGCCGGGAAGAGGCGACCGCCGCCCGCATCGGGGTCGGGACCGATGACCCCGACCGACTGGCGCATGACATCGTAGACGTAGCGGGTCGTGTCGGCGGTCCCGGCGAGAGGGCCGTTCACGCTCAGGACGTTGGAGGTCGCGTCGTAGGCCGTGGTGGTCGTGGCGGTGAGGGAGGCGTCCCCCGCCCCGCTCGACAGGGTCACCGGCAGCAGATTGGAGGCGGCGCCGCTGCCGCCTGCCTGGTAGCCGATGGTTGAAAGGATCTCATCGGCCGTCCCGTCGCACAGCGCCGGCGTCGATCCGACCTGACCCGGCAGCGTCGCGCACTGCGATTGTTCGACCCGAAGCCAGACCGGGCTGGTGTTCTGAGTGATCGAAGAGGAGCCGCCCTGTTTGTACCAGGCGTTCTGCTGTTGGTAGACGGATCGGGTCTGGGGCTGCACCGCGCCGGAGGTTGGCACCGGGCTTGTCTCGGTCAGGACGTTACCCGCTGCGTCATAAGTATAGGTCGTGACGTTGCCCCTCGCGTCGGAAACGCTGGTCGGGCGGCGGCACAGGATGGCGGTGGTCAGCCTGCAGTCCTGATAGTTGAACGTGGTCACGGCGTCTGCGATGCCCGAGCCCGGCTTCGCACTTTCAGTGATCGTTTCGACCGCGCTTGTGACGTAGCTGCGCGTGATCCTGACGCCATTGCCTTCCGGATAGGTCGCACCGACGAACCCTGAACCGTCGAAGCCCAACCCAGTGGTTTGACCGAGCTGATTGGTCACAGAAGCGAGGGACGACAGCACCTGCCCGTTGCTGAATTCGCCTTGGTAGTCCCAGCGGAAATTGTAGACGGTCGTCCCCGCGTTGGGATCGGTGATTGTCGTATCGAGATCGTAATTTTCCGTCGGGGGCGGGCAGGGGCCGGTTGGCGGACAGGGCCAGCCCTCGTAGCCATATGTCCACGTTCCTACGCCGTCCGAAGCGGCTGTCACGCGCCAGCCGAGTGGCGGCACGAAGATGTTGGTGTAGGTCACTGACGCGCCCGACGTCCGCGTAGGCCGCGCCATGCCGACAATCTTCGCCGTCGTTGGGGTAGTGCTGTCGAAGATAACGCGGGTGGTGCGGTTCAGGGCATCGGTGACCTGCTGTTCGACGCCGGACGTCGTGAAGGTCAGGCTTGGCCAGGCGACCGAGTAGGTGCAACTCGCGGCCGCCGGGTCGCAAGGATCGACAGCGTTGTTGAGCGCCGTGACCTTGGAGAGAACGCTACTGATATAGTCGAAATGGATCTGGTACCCGAGATTGTTAGAGACCGATTGCAGACCGCCAGAGGCGTAGGTGAAGGTGACGATCTCACCTGTCGGCTTGGCGATCGACACGATCTTGGTCTGATCTACCAGCGCACCTCCCACGACCACCCGGCTTGTGCCCTGATACGTCCCGATCGTTCCATCGGGCGCGGTGTATGTCCAAGTCCCGCTCGCCTCCGTCAGCGTCCCCAAGCCATCCATCAGGATGTAGGGGCCGGTGCAGGTGTCCCGCTGGAACTTGCTCGACTTCCCCATGAAGCTGACGGTGAGATAGTTGTAGCAATAGGGGTCTGAGCCGACCGGTTTGTTGACCGCGCCCCAGTTGCTGTAGCGCCAAGCGTGTACGCCCGTGTCCCACGTCGCGGCGAAGCTCAGCCCGCCGTCCGCAGGCCCCACGCTGATCGACGGCGAAGACACCTGAACCGTTCCGGACGACAACTCGACTCCGAACCGGTCAACCGCTTCGAAGGGCGCGGATGGTACAAGGCTCTCTTGGGCGACGGCGCCCGAAGAAGCCAAGCACACGCTGCTCAAAACAACCGACGCGGCCAGGGTATGCCCGAGCCGGCTATTATTCTGGCTACAATGCGAGAACGATAGAATCGCGCGCAAGGCCTTCGCCCAGAATGTCAGCATGATGGGTTCTCAGCAGTATACATAGGTGGCCCAGAGCGGCGTCGATCCGAGGTAGACGACGAGATTCCCGTCGTCCTGGAGACGCAGGAAGGCTCCCGCGTTGCCTGAGGTGGTGGTGTTGAACAGCGCGGTCGCCGGCGACATTACGGAGGTGTACAGGACCAGATTGCCGTCGCCCTGCATGACCAGCTGCGCGGCTTGGCCGTTGGCGCCCGCCAGGACGACGTGTGGAACGCCGTTGCAAGTCACGGTCAAAGAGCCGTCCTCGGCCAGCGCCAGACGGGAGCGCCCGTCCACCGACACCAGAGCCTGCTCGGGGATGATGAACTCGCCTGGATAGAGGATGCTGCTATCCATGCGAGGCGCGATCGGCGTCGATTGACGCTGGGTCCGATTATTAGCGCTGTCGTAAACGTATGTTGAGAGAGTCCTGTTTCCGCTGGCCGCCGCCGTTGCGTTGGCCAGCAGTCGCCCATGCTCGTCGTAGCGATAGGTGGACGTTTGCTGGGCTTCTGCAGAAGACGCCAACAGCCCGAAGGCAAAAAAAATCAGACCCACGACCCGCATGCATCCCCCACCCGCCAGCCAAGGTTGTAGTCGGCACGCAATAGGCGAGGAGGTCAACCCATCAAAGATCGCCGGATGGTAAAAGCCGAGGTGTAAAGCGGTGTGACCATCTGCTGACCGCCTCGAGCGTTTTACACGCCTGGTCCACTAAGTCGTCGATCCAGTATGCGCTCGGACCCGCCTACGAATCTGAGGCTCGACGTCCGTCGGCGCACATGTCCGACCTGGTCGCGAATAGCGATCGGAGCCCGCAGAAGCTGTCCGACTTCACCCGCGACTTATCCCAGAAGTCGGACCGGCCGTCTGGAAAAAGCCAAGGAAAATCAGGCGGCGTGATCACGCCATCACTAACAGCCCCTTAACCCCGAGCCTGCGACACTGGCCTGCAAGTCCGTCCGGAGCCCCTGCATGTCCGCAGCCCTCGCCATCAGCCAGCGCGCCATTCTGGGCGCTCTCATGATCTGGGAAGCCCCCTTCATGGTGCGGTTTCGCGGCGTGCTGCAGGCCCTGCTGGCGACTCTGCTGGTCGCCGCCCTGGTGTCCTGGAACCCCGCCGATCCCAGCCTGAACGCCGCGTCATCGATCGCCCCCACCAACTGGCTGGGAGCCAACGGCGCCCTGTTCGCCGATCTGTTCATGCAGTCGCTGGGCCTCGCCGCCTGGCCGGCCGCCGCCCTGACCGTCGCCTTCGGCCTGGCCTCCGCCATCGGCGACGCGATCCAGCAACGCCTCAAACCCACGCCGCTCAAGACTCTGGCCGCCTCGGGCGGGGTCCTCAGCCTGTCCGCCGCCCTGTCGGCCCTGGCCGCGCCGACCGCCTGGCCGCTGGCGGCGGGGCTCGGCGGGCTGTGGGGCGACGGGGTCATCGGCCTCGTCGATGCCGGCTTCCGCGCCCTCGGCGTTCCCGGCGGAGAGATCATCGGCGGCGTCGCCTTCGTCACCTTCGGCTTGTGGGCCTGCGGATACGCCGTGGGCCTGCGCCTGAACGATTTTGCCGAAGGGGCCGCCTGGGTCTCGGGCCTGCGCCGTTCCGCGGAGCCCGCGCCGCCTTCGCGCAGGCGTCCCGTCCGGCCCGCGCCGGACGCGGAGGCCGCGCCGGTCCGCGCCCCGCGCCGCGCGCCCAGGCTCGAGCTGCCCGACGACGACGAGGCTGAGACCGGGACGCCCCTGCCCTGGGACGAGCCGGTCCACGCGCCCGCCTCCGCCGCGCCGGCCTCGCGCACGTCCGGGAACGAGATCAAGGTCGCGGCGCCCAAGCCGGCCAAATCCTCGAAGAAGACCGTCGACGACGACCAGACCGCCTTCGACTTCGTCCGGCCCGAAGGCGACTTTTCCCTGCCCCCGCTCGGCATGCTGGCCAAGCCCCAGGCCCGCGCCGGCATGGTCGACGAGGACGCGCTGAAACAGAACGCCAAGATGCTGGAAGGCGTCCTGGCGGAGTTCGGGGTCAAGGGGGTGATCGATCAGATCCGCCCCGGCCCGGTGGTCACCCTGTACGAACTGGTCCCGGCGCCGGGCGTGAAGCACGGCCGCGTCGTGGCCCTGTCCGACGACATCGCCCGCAGCATGTCCGCCCGCGCCTGCCGCATCTCGGTCGTGCCGAACCGCAACGCCATCGGCATCGAACTGCCCAATCTGAAGCGCGAGACCGTCTATCTGAGGGACCTGCTGGCCTCGTCCGAATACGGCAAGCCGGCCCACATCCTGCCGCTGGCCCTGGGCGAGACCATCGGCGGCGACCCTTACGTGGCCGATCTGGCGCGCATGCCCCACCTGCTGATCGCGGGCACGACCGGCTCGGGCAAGTCGGTCGGGGTCAACGCCATGATCCTGTCGATCCTGTACCGGCTGTCGCCGGCCGAATGCCGCTTCATCATGATCGACCCCAAGATGCTGGAGCTGTCGGTCTATGACGGCATCCCGCACCTGCTGGCCCCTGTGGTCACCGATCCGAAGAAGGCCGTCGTCGCCCTGAAATGGACGGTGCGCGAGATGGAGGACCGCTATCGCCGCATGTCCAAGCTCGGCGTGCGCAACGTCGCGAGCTACAACGAGCGCGCCCGCGAGGCCCAGGCCAAGGGCGAGCATTTCGAACGCACGGTCCAGACCGGCTTCGACGATCAGGGTCGCCCGGTGTTCGAGAGCGAAAAGATCCGCCCCGAGCCCATGCCCTATCTGGTCGTGGTCATGGACGAGATGGCCGACCTGATGCTGGTCGCCGGCAAGGACGTGGAGGGCGCGGTCCAGCGTCTGGCCCAGATGGCCCGCGCCGCCGGCATCCATTTGATCATGGCGACACAGCGCCCGTCGGTCGACGTCATCACCGGCACGATCAAGGCCAACTTCCCGACCCGAATCTCCTTCCAGGTCACCTCCAAGATCGACAGCCGCACCATCCTGGGCGAGCAGGGCGCCGAACAGCTGCTAGGTCAGGGCGACATGCTCTACATGGCCGGCGGCGGCCGTATCACCCGTCTGCACGGGCCGTTCGTGACGGACCAGGAGGTCGAGGAAGTCTGCAAACACCTGCGCGCCCAGGCCGAGCCCGACTATCTCGACCTGATCACCGACGATCCCGACGGCGACGAGGACAACGCCATGGAGGACGGCGGCAATGCATCGTCGGGCGACGACCTTTACGACCGCGCCGTGGCCGTGGTCACCCGCGACCGCAAGGCCTCGACCTCCTACGTCCAGCGCCGGCTGCAGATCGGCTACAACCGCGCCGCCTCACTGATCGAGCGGATGGAGCAGGAGGGCGTCGTCAGCCAGGCCAACCACGCGGGCAAGCGCGACATCCTCGCCGGTCCGCCGCCGATGGCCTGATCGTGCTCTCTCCCCATAAAGGGGGCGGGAGACGGCTTTCGGGAACCTTTCGACCTGAACAGGGCTTCATCCCGCCGCCTGAATAAGGTCTAGCTGCCGTCATCGCCGCGCCGCGCTGGACCGGCACAACGGCAGCCTCGAAAACCATCCCGTCCTCCGGTCAAGCCGGGGGATGACGAAGGGAGAAAGACGACCATGACCCTGTCCCGCAGAGACCTCGGCTTCGGCCTCGCCGCCATCGCCAGCCTGTCCGGCATGGGGGCCGCCCTGCCCGCCAGCGCCCAGACGGCGCTGTCGGCGGAGGACCGCGCCACCCTGGCCACGGCCCAGACCTATCTGCAGAACCTGACCTCGGCCCAGGGCAACTTCGTCGAGACCGGCGCGGGAGGCCAGCGCCGCGAAGGCCGCTTCTATCTGCAGCGCCCCGGCAAGATGCGGTTCGAATACACCAATCCGGCGGGCCTGCTGGTCGTGTCGGACGGCGACAACGTCAAACGCTACGACCCTCGCCTGAACGTCTTCCGCCAGGTGCCTCTGGGCGTGACGCCGCTGTCGACCTTCCTCGCCCGCAACGTCCGTCTGGACCAGGGCGTGCGGATCGATCGCGTCACCCGGATGCAGTCCGGTGCCTTCGCCATCACCGCCCGCGATCAGAGGAACCCGAACGAGGGTTCGGTCATCCTGGCCTTCTCCGGCACGCCGCTGCGGCTGCAGGAATGGACCATCACGGATTCGCAGGGCGGGCGCACCCGGACCCAGTTGACCACTCTGACGCCCGCCCCGAACCTCGCTTCCAGCCTGTTCCGCCTGACCGATCCGACCCGCCGACCCGGTCGCAACTGACGGATCCACGAATCGTGGACCGTGTTCGGCAGAACACAGGCAATCGCCCTCTCTTTGGATTTGACTATTTCTATGAGGCGTGACACTTTGAGCACAGAGCGGCGGCGGCCGTTCTTGCGCCTTCGGACCTCATCCCCTCCCGATGGCGGCGAGAGAGAAACAACCTTCACCCCCGGCGTCCGCGCCGGGGGTTTTCTTTTCAGTGCCCGATCGCGAGCCCCCGGGTCGGATCTTCAATCTGCCCGAGGCTGAACTTTGCGGTCGCTCACGGCTTGAGCGCGGCCCGGCTTGCGCTAGACGGGGTCCATGCTTCGCGTCGCCACCTGGAACATCAACTCCGTCCGCCTGCGCATCGACCAGGTCGCGCGGTTCGTTGTTGAGGCAAACGTCGATGTCCTGTGCCTGCAGGAGATCAAATGCCTGGAGGACCAGTTCCCCCGGAACGCCTTCGTCGACATGGGGATGCCGCACCTGAAGATCGCGGGCCAGAAGGGCTGGCATGGCGTCGCCATCGCCTCGCGCCTGCCGATCGAACGTTCGGACACCTTCCAGGCCTGCAAACTGGGCCACGCCCGCTGCGTCTCAGCCAGGGTCGCCGGCGTCGACATCCAGAATTTCTACATCCCGGCCGGCGGCGACGTGCCGGACCGCGCGCTGAACCCGAAATTCGATCACAAGATGGACTTCTACGAACAGCTGACCGCGACGATCGCGGGTCAGGACCGTTCGTCGCGCCTGCTGATGTGCGGCGACTTCAACATCGCCCCGAGCGAGTTCGACGTCTGGAACCACCGCTATATGTCGAAGATCGTCAGCCACACCCCGCTGGAGGTCGAGACCCTGAACCGGCTGCAGTCGGCAGGCGGCTTCCACGACGTGGTCCGCGACGCCTGGCCGGAACCGCAGAAGCTGGCCTCATGGTGGAGCTATCGCGCCGAGGACTTCCGCAAGTCGGCGCGCGGCCTGCGCCTGGACCACATCTGGACCTCCCCGGGCCTGACGCCGTCGGTCGTAGCCGGCTCGGCGATCATCCACGAGCCCGTCCGTGCCTGGACCCAGCCCAGCGACCACTGCCCGATCACGGTCGATCTGGACGTCTAGCGCCGGCCTCCAGACTCTAGAACGGGAAGAAGATCGGGATGGCGACCATGGCCGCGACCCAGGTCACCAGGTTCAACGGCAAGCCGACGCGGACGAAGTCCATGTAGCTGTACCCGCCCATGTTGAAGACCAGCACATTGGTCTGATAGCCGAACGGCGTGGCGAAGGCGGCCGAAGCGGCCATCATGACGCAGACGAGGAAGGGGCGCGGATCCACGCCCAGGCTCTCCGCCAGCGCCACGGCGATCGGGGTGATCAGCACCGCCACCGTAGCGTTTGACAGCAGTTCGGTCGCGAACAGGGTCACGCCGTAGAGGACGATGAGGGCGCCCAGCGGCCCCATCGGACGAATCACATGGATCAGGGCGTCGGCCCCTGCGGCCGCCAGTCCGGTGACCTCGATGGCCGTGCCGACCACGACCATCCCCGCGATCAACAGCAGGATTTCCGGTCTCAGCCCGGCATAGGCCTCCTCGGGTGTGATGACCCGGCACAGGATCAGGGCGACCGCCCCGGCGAAGGCGGAGGCCGCGATGGGCGCCCATCCCAACGCCGCAGAAGCGATGACGAGGGCGAAGATCGCCAGCGAAATCATAGCCGGTCTCAGGCGAAACGGCTGGTCCGCCGCCCCGTACAGGGCCACGTCTCCCAGATGGGCGTCGCCCGAGCCGTCCGGCTGGTTGCGGGATTCCCCGAAGCGCGGCAGCCCGAAGGGCAGGAGCCGACGGCGCTGGCGGTTTCTCGCCTCAGCCTCGGCGCGCCGGCGGCTCTCCTCGATCATCGCGATCCGTGCAGCCTCGGCCTCGTCTTCGGCCACCGCACGGCCCAGCTGACGCGCGCCGACGAAATAGAGCCAGAGCCCCCCGGCCACGGCGATGACCAGCCCCACCGGCGTGATCTCGAACAGGCTGAAGACCGGCTGGCCCGCGTTCCGCGCCATGTCGTTGACCAGCAGGTTGGTCGATGTCCCGATCAGCGTCAGCAGCCCCCCAAGGACTGTCACATGGCTGAGGGGCATGAGGAATCGCTTGGGCGACAGATGCAGGCACTTGGCGACGTCGCGGATTACGGGCGCGGCCAGGACGACGACCGGGGTGTTGTTCAGAAAGCCGCCGACGGCGCCGCACAGGCCGATGACGATCCAGATTCCCGTCGCTCCGATCCTCGCCGCCAGTTGCGTCGCCTGGCGGATCAGCAAGCCCAGAAGCCCCGACAGCTCGATGGCGTAGGCGATGACGAACAGACCGGCGAGGGCGATGACCGCCGGGCTGGCGAAGGCGCCCTGCACCTCGACCGGCCGCACGACCCCGAACAACAGCAGGACGGCGGCGGCAGTCAGGGCGACGACGTCGGCGCGAACCTTGCCATGGATCAAGACGCCGACGACGCCGACAAGCACCGCGAGGGCGGCGATCTGATCGAAGGTCATGAGCCCGTGCAGATCGCTCCGGGGCGCTTGCGTCAACCTTTTTCAGGCGCCGGACCCCGAAACGCCCCGCGCGTGCTAGACTTGGTCATGCTCGAACCGACCGCGCTGCTTCGCCCGTCGGCCGTCGCGCTCGCGGCGACCGCTCTCCTTCTCTCGGGATGTCAGCGGGAGGCGGCCGTGACTGCTCCGCCGATCGCGCCCCCGCCGGCCGAAACGGCTGAACCGCCCGTGCCGCCCGCCCCGACCCTGAATCGCGCCGGATTGTTGCAGGCGATGGACGCAGCGGCCTCGGCCTATGCGGCGGGCCAGACCGCCGGGGGCTCGCTGACCGGACGTCGGTTCGTCGTCCGCCAGGCCTTCGGCTGCGCGGGTGGGAGCCCGCCCGTCGGGGCGGCGCCCGGCGACGGGCTGGCGGCCTGGTCGTGGGGACCCCGGCGCAAGAGCCTGAGACTGACCCTGACCCCCGGCGACTGGACGGATTCGCCGCTGCTGGCGGGGAGCGCCGACCGCTGGGAAGCGGCCGAGGGCTTCTGGATATCCCGGCCATGGCTGCGAGCCGACGGTTGTCCGGGCGTCGAGGGCCATCCCCTCGCGAGCGGCCCGGTGGCGGCGCCGTCGCCCCAGTCCGTCGGTCTTGCGGCGGTGTTCGAGGAAGACGGCTCCCGACTGGGTCGCCGCAACGGTCGCGCCTACGAATTCACCGTGCGCGGCGAGGGCGACCAGGCCCCGGCCGCGCCCGTCGGCGGCTATCGGCTGGTGCTGGAAGGTCGCCTGGCTGCATTCGCGGACGGGCGCGCGCTTCGTTGCCGAAGCGCTTCCTCCGACCAAAGGCCGGTCTGTATCGGCGCCGTTCACCTGGATCGGGTGGCTTTTGAGACCGCCGACGGCAGGATCCTGTCGGAGTGGCGGGTTGGAGGCTGACGCCTAGGGCTGCAGCCGGTACCCGCCCGCGTCGGTCAGCAGAAGGCGCGCCTGGCCGGGCTCGGGCTCGATCTTCTGGCGCAGGCGATAGATGTGGGTCTCCAGGGTGTGGGTCGTGACCCCGGCGTTGTAGCCCCAGACCTCGGTCAGCAGCTCCTCGCGCGACACCGGCTTGGCCCCGGCGCGATAGAGGTATTTCAGGATGTTGGTTTCCTTCTCCGTCAGCCGGATCTTCTTGCCCTTGGGATCGACCAGAATCTTGCCGGCGGGGCGGAAGGAATAGGGGCCGATCTGGAAGACGGCGTCCTCGGACTGTTCGTGGCTGCGCAGATGGGCGCGGATGCGGGCCAGAAGGACGGCGAAGCGGAAAGGCTTGGTCACATAGTCGTTGGCCCCGCTGTCGAGACCCAGAACCGTGTCGGCGTCCGAATCCTGCCCGGTCAGCATGATGACGGGGGTCGAGACGCCGTCCTTGCGCAACAGGCGGCAGGCCTCCCGGCCGTCCATGTCGGGCAGGTCGACGTCGAGCAGGATCAGGTCGGCGCGGATCTCTCGACCCAGGCGCAGACCCTCAGTGGCGGTCGAGGCCTGGACGGTCTTGAACTCCTCATGCAGCGCCAGTTGCTCGGCCAGGGCCTCGCGCAGGTCGTCGTCGTCGTCGATGATGAGCAGGGTCTTGGCTGGGGGCATCTGTCTAGAATGGCGAGGCTGGAGCCAAACGCCAAGGCGGCGGCTGAATTTGGCGTGGAATCAGCAACTAGAGGGCGCGAAAGCCGGGTTTCGTTCCCCGAACAACGCCGATCCGACCCGCACGTGAGTCGCACCCAGCCGGATCGCGGCCTCGTAATCGGCGCTCATCCCCATGGACAGGACGCCCAGGCCGTTGCGGCCGGCGATCCGGGCCAGCAATGCGAAATGCAGGATCGGTTCCTCGTCGGCGGGCGGAATGGCCATCAGTCCCTCGACGATCAATCCCTGGGCGCGGGCGGCGGCGATCAGGGCATCGGCGTCGCGGGGGGCCACTCCCGCCTTCTGGTCCTCCTCGCCGGTGTTGATCTGGACCAGCAGCCGGGGTGAGCGGCCGATCTTCTGCGAGGCCGAGGCCAGGGCGCAGATCAGTTTCGGCCGGTCCAGGGTCTCGATGACGTCGAACAGGGCGACGGCGTCGTCGGCCTTGTTGGACTGGAGGGGGCCGATCAGGCGAAGCTCAAGGTCGGGCCGAGCCGTCCGGCGATCGGTCCAGCGGCCCTGCGCCTCCTGCACCCGGTTCTCGCCGAAGACCCGCAGCCCCGAGTCGAGGGCGGCCTTGATGGCCTCGTCCGGCTGGGTCTTGGACACGGCGGTCAGGGTGATCGCGGCCGGATCGCGGCCCGCAGCGCTGGCGGCCGCCGCCATGCGCGCCCGGATCGTCGCCAGACGCGCGGCAAAGGTGTCGTCTGTAGACGGGGGCGTCGAAGCGGGGGATGAGGCGACCATGGACGTGCCGGATATGACGGAAGACGGAGCCCGATTGTGGGCCATGGCTCAGGCTCTAGCCCGCGACGCCGACATTGTCAGGAGCGGCGGGCGGTCGCGTGTCCCGCCGATGCTGCTGTTCACCGACCCGGAACGGACGCCGAGGCCCTGGGAGATCGCGGCGCGAATGCCGGCGGGATCGGGCGTCGTCTATCGGTCGTTCGGCGCGGCGGACGCGATCGCGACCGCGGAGCGGCTGCGCATCGCCACGCGGGAGCGCGGCATGAGCCTGCTGATCGGACTGGACGCCGGGCTGGCGGACCGGGTCGACGCCGACGGCCTGCATCTGCCGGAACGGGCGATCCCGGCGGCCTATCCCCTGTCGGGACGGCGGCCGGACTGGATTCTGACCGGTGCGGTGCATTCAGTCCAGGCGGCGCTGGCCGCGCGGGATCTGGACGCGGTGGTGCTGTCGCCGATCTTCCCGGCGGGCGGGGAGTCCTCTGCGAAACCCTCTCTCGGCAGGAATTCCCTGGCTCGCGCCTCGGAGGGCCGGACGCGCGTCATCGCGCTCGGCGGGATCACGGCCGGAAATGCAGGCGGATTGCAGGGATCGGGCGTCTTCGGACTGGCGGCGATCGGCGGCATCGCCGGGCCGTTCGGGCCCTAGAAGCGGAACAGGGTTTCCAGTCGCACGCGCGGCTGGGCGCGGCGGTCGGTCTCGGGCGCACGGGCCGGATCCTGCTCGGGCGTGGCCAGGCCGGCGGCGGCGCCGACGCGCAGGCGCGGCGACAGGCGATAGTAGGCGCCGGCTTCGACGTCGCCCCATTCGGCTTCGCGGCCGACTGGCTGGTTCAGGTTGAAGTCGAGGCCCCAGCGGCCGTTCTCGTTCCAGCGCAGGCCGCGACGCGGTGCGGCGGGGGTCGAACGCTGGGCATTGGACGCTTCGGCCAGGGTCACGGCCGGCGCGCGCGACCGCGATTGCGCGGACGCTTCGCCCGCGACGCCGAGAAGGGCGACGAGACCGACAGAGGCAGCGATGACCGCGGCGAGACGCATTTCCAACCCTTCGACCCGGCGTTTCTCGCCGGACCCTTGTTCGTGAACCCGGCATTTCCACCGTGGACGTGCCGATTAGACACCGGTAGTCCGCCCGGTCAACGCAACGAGGCCGAAGCAACCCGGTTCCACCGACTCTTGCACCCGCCTGTGGCGCAAGCGTCACGGGAAGACGACGGGAAGGTGTTCGCCGGGCTGGGGAAATCGTCTTCCGAGCCCGATGCGGATCGTGGCCGCCGGATACGGAGGGCCTCGGCTGTGGATTGCCTTGTCATCGCCCCTTTTGGGCGTGTTATAGAGCCGCGCTTGGCGAACGGTCGGGACCGTCGCGCCTTTGCGCCCGCCACCCGCATCGGGACCGGCGGGTCAGCACCCGAAGGAGACGACGTTCGATGGGTTTTGTTCGCGGCAAGACGGTCCTGGCGACCACACTGGTTGTCACCGGCGGTCTGCTCCTCTCCGCCTGCGGCGGTCTGCCCTTCTCGGGCGGCTCGGCCCCCCGCGCCACGACGGCGCAGCAGGGCATCGGCGTCAATGCCTATCTGTGGCGCGCCACTCTCGACACCCTCAGCTTCATGCCGCTGCTGACCGCCGATCCGTGGGGCGGCGTCGTGAACTATGACTGGTACGTCAATCCGCAGACGCCGAACGAGCGTTTCAAGGCGACCGTCTTCATCCTCGACACCCGCCTGCGCGCCGACGCCCTGAACGTCACGGTGACCAAGGAGGTCCGCACTGCCGGCGGCGACTGGACCGCCTCGCCCGTGGCCGCCCAGACCGAGGCCGACCTGGAGAACGCGATCCTGACCAAGGCGCGCCAGCTCAACCTTTCGAACGCGGGCTAAAAGCCGCTAGCACACCGCCCTCCTTCGGGTCCTCCGACAGGAGCCGCCCGAAGGAATCCCGTGTCCGCCTCTCCGACCCGCTACGACCCCAAGACCGCCGAGCCGCGCCAGCAGGCGCGCTGGGCCGATGCTGACGCCTTCGTCACGAAGGATACGGGCCGTCCGAAATACTATGTCCTTGAAATGTTTCCCTATCCGTCTGGGAACATCCACATGGGCCACGCCCGGAACTATGTGATGGGCGACGTGGTGGCGCGTCACAAACGCGCCCAGGGCTTCGATGTCCTGCACCCGATGGGCTGGGACGCCTTCGGCATGCCGGCCGAGAACGCGGCCATGGAGCGCGGCATCCATCCCAAGGGCTGGACCTACGACAACATCGCCTCGATGCGCGCCCAGCTGAAGCTGCTGGGCCTGTCGCTGGACTGGTCGCGCGAATTCGCCACCTGCGACCCGGAATATTACGGCAAGCAGCAGGCCTGGTTCCTGGAACTGTATCGGCGCGGCCTGGTCTATCGCAAGGACGGCGTCGTCAACTGGGACCCCGTCGACAACACTGTCCTGGCCAATGAACAGGTCATCGACGGCAAGGGGTGGCGCTCGGGCGCGGTGGTCGAAAAGCGCAAGCTGAACCAGTGGTTCCTGCGCATCACCGACTATGCCGACGACCTGATCGACGGGCTCAAGGACCTCGACCGCTGGCCCGACAAGGTCCGGCTGAT
Organism: Brevundimonas sp. TWP2-3-4b1; assembly: GCF_049897665.1. Taxonomy (NCBI): domain Bacteria; kingdom Pseudomonadati; phylum Pseudomonadota; class Alphaproteobacteria; order Caulobacterales; family Caulobacteraceae; genus Brevundimonas; species Brevundimonas sp. TWP2-3-4b1. Next base: position 15,541 of record NZ_JAFCWQ010000015.1, read on the forward strand.
GCAGGAGAACTGGATCGGCCGGTCCAAGGGCCTGCAGATGACCTGGACATGGGCCGGGGAGGCTCCGGCCGCCTCGCCGGACGGTCTGGAAATCTACACCACCCGCCCCGACACCCTGTTCGGCGCCTCCTTCATGGGCATCGCGCCCGACCATCCGATCGCCAGGGCCATGGCCGAGGCCGATCCGAAGGTCGCCGCCTTCGTCGCCGAGTGCCGCGCGGGCGGAACCTCCACCGCCGACATCGAACAGGCCGAAAAGATCGGCTGGGACACCGGGCTGAAGGTCCTCCACCCGTTCGACGGGCATGAGGTCAGCGTCTGGATCGCCAACTTCATCCTGTCGGAATACGGCACGGGCGCCATCTTCGGCTGCCCCGCCCACGACCAGCGCGACCTGGATTTCGCCCGCAAATATCTGCTGCCTGTCCTGGCCGTGGTGAAACCGGACGGCGCGGGCGATGATTTCGCGGTCGAGACCGAGGCCTATACGGGCCCGGGCGCCCTGTTCCACTCCGACTTCCTGGATGGCCTGTCGATCGAGGACGCCAAGGCGGCCGCCATCGCCCGGATCGAGGCGGCCGGCATGGGCAAGGGCGCGACCATCTATCGCCTGCGCGACTGGGGCGTCTCGCGTCAGCGCTACTGGGGCTGCCCCATCCCCATCGTCCATTGCCCGTCCTGCGGCGTGGTCGAGGTTCCCGCCGATCAGCTGCCGGTGGTCCTGCCCGACGACGTGACCTTCGACGTGCCCGGCAACCCGCTGGATCGCCACCCGACCTGGAAACACGTCCAATGCCCATCCTGCGGCGCCCAGGCGACGCGCGAGACCGACACGCTCGACACCTTCGTCGATTCCAGCTGGTATTTCGCCCGCTTCACCGACCCGACGGCGGACGAGCCGATCAACAAGGACGCCGCCGATCGCTGGCTGGCCGTCGACCAGTATATCGGCGGGGTCGAGCATGCGGTCCTGCACCTGCTCTACGCCCGGTTCATCACCCGCGCCCTGTCCGACGCCGGCATGCTGTCGGTGAAGGAGCCCTTCGCCGGCCTGTTCACCCAGGGGATGGTCGTCCACGAGACCTACCGCCGGGCCGACGGCGCCTGGGTCGAGCCGACCGACGTCGACCTGACCAACGACGCCGGCGTGCGCTCCGCTCTCCAGAGGTCGACCGGCGAGACCCTAGTCATCGGCGACATTGAGAAGATGTCGAAGTCGAAGAAGAACGTCGTCGCACCCCAGGAAATCCTGGACTCGCACGGCGTGGACGCCGGCCGCCTGTTCGTCCTGTCCGACAGCCCGCCCGAGCGCGACGTGCAGTGGACCCCCGGAGGCGTCGAGGGCGCCAGCCGCTTCGTCCAGCGGGTCTGGACCCTGTTCGACAGCTTCGAGGCCGACACAGCCGGTGATCCGGCCGCCGACGCCCTGCTGCTCAAGGAAACACACAAGGCCATCAAGGCCGTATCCGAGGGCGTCGAAGGCTTCCGCTTCAACTCCGCCATCGCCAAGCTCTACGCCTTCGTGGCCACGATCCGCGACCACGACGGCGCGTCAGGCCGGGCGCGGCGCGAGGCTCTGTCGGCCCTGGCCCGTCTCGTCGCCCCCTTCACCCCGCACGTCGCCGAGGAAGGCTGGACCCGTCTGGGCGAGACCGGCATGGTTCTCGACTCCCCCTGGCCTGTGTTCGATCCGGCCCTGGCCGCCGACGACGAGGTCGTGCTGCCCATCCAGATCAACGGCAAGCGCCGCGGCGAGATCACGATGCCGCGCGGGGCCGACGCCAGCGCGGTCGAGGCCCGGGCGCTCGCCAATCCGGCTGTTCAGGCCTATCTGGAAGCCAACTCGCAATCGATCCGCAAGGTGATCGTCGTGCCCGATCGCATCGTCAACCTGGTGGCCGGCTAGATGTCGGTCCGCAGCCTGTCAGCGCTGGCGGCCGCCTCCCTGCTCCTGGCCGGGTGCGGATTCACGCCGCTGTACGGGGATGCGGGCGGATCGCCGTCGCTGAGCCGGATCGCCGTGACGACCCAGGACGACCGGCTGGGATACCGCCTGCGCGAGCAACTGGAGGACGCTCTCGGCTGGAACAGCAACGCCGCGCCGCTGTATCGGCTGGAGACGGTCGTTCAGCAGAACCGTCGTCCGCTGGGCCGCCGGATCGACGACACCGCCACCCGTTATGAGCTGACCGTGCGCGGGGCCTGGACCCTGACGCCCGTCGCGGGCGGCGCGGCCCTGACCGGGACCGAGGCCGTCACCACCACCTACGCCGCCGCCGACCAGCCCTATGCCGCCATCGCGGCCCAGCAGGACGGCGAGGACCGCGCCGCCTCCGAACTGGCCCGGCTGATCCGCGTCGACCTGATGCGGGCTCTCTCCGCCCCATGATCCTTGCCAAGCGGCCCGAGGTCGACCGCTTCCTGGCGAAGCCGGACGCCGGAATCCGCGCCGCCGTCATCCACGGCAAGGACCGCTCCGGCGTCGCCGAGCGGGCCGAAATCCTGTGCAGGGCCGTCACCCCCGATCTGAACGACCCGTTCAACGTCACCCTGCTGACCGACAGCGACATCGACGGCGACGAGGCCCGGCTGGAAGAGGCCCTGACCGCCCTGTCGATGATCGGCGGACGCAGGCTGGTCCGCGTGCGGCTGGGGTCGGAGAAGACCTCGATCGACAAGATGCTGGCGGCGGCGCTCAAGATCCATGCCGACGGCGGCTACAATCCCGACTGCATGCTGGTGATCGAGGCCGGGGCCCTCGGCCGCGATTCCGCCCTGCGCAAGGCGGCCGAGGCCGGCAAGGGCTCGGTCGGCATCGCCGTCTACGAGGATGAGGCTGGCGACATCGCCCGCATGACGCGCGAGGCCCTGGCCGTTGACAAGGTCGGCCTGACCACCGACGCCCTGGCCGCCTTCGTCGCCCGCCTGCCCCGCGAGCGCGGGCTGATGCGCCAGGAGATCGAGCGGCTGGCCTTGTATGTGGGTCCGGGATCGGGACGGACCATCGATGTCGAGGAGCTGGAGGCGCATCTGGGCGTGGAAGCAGACGCTTCGCTCGCCGATGCGGCGCTGCAGGCCTTCGGCGGACGCCCCGCTCCGGCGCAAGGCGGGCTGAGACGCGCCCTGGCCGAAGGCGAAAGCGCCGTCATGGCGGTACGCTCCGCCTCGATCCATCTCGGCAAGCTGCGCCGGATCAATGTGCTTCAGGGCTCGGGCGCCGGGGCCAAGGAGGCCGCCAAGGCCGCCGGCGTGTTCTGGAAACAGGAGGCCGAGATGCTGCGTCAGGCCCGCGCCTGGCGGCTGGAAGAGCTCGACGTGGTCCAAAACAGCGTCAATACGGCCGATGTCGCGACGAAGACGACAGGGATGCCGGAGCACCTGATTGCAGAGCGTTTGCTGCTGGAGATTGCCGCACGGGCGCGACGACTGGGGCTTTGAATCAGTCCCTTCTCCCCTTGCGGGAGAAGGTGGCAGCCGAAGGCTGACGGATGAGGGGTCGTACCAGTGGTCGGAGTGAGTGGATCGAGCGCTAATCTTCGACCTGAGCGTGACCCCTCATCCGACCTCGCTTCGCTCGGCCACCTTCTCCCGCAAGGGGAGATGGGAAATCATCAGCCCCGCTTCGACGCCTTGCGGAAGGCGGGCTTGGCCAGGGCGGCGCTCTTGGCGGCGGCGGCGCGTTCCTCGCCCTTGCCGCCGTTCATGGCGGCGTGGCCGGGCGTAGCGGCCTTCTTGGCGGCGAGGACGCGTTTCAGGGCTTCGGAGGCGGTTTCAGGCGTGTCGGTCATGACCGCACCCTAGCACGCTCGGGCACTCAGGCGCGCATCAACCGGCGACAGAGGTCGTCCAGCTGTTCCAGGCTGGCGTAGGACAGGGTCAGTTCGCCCTTCCCGCCCCTGTCGGCCAGCGCGATCCTGACGCCCAGGGCATCGGCCAGATCTTGCTCCAGAGCCGCGATGTCGGGCGATACAGACGCCTGGTCGGCGGAGCTCTTGCCGAGCTTCGGTTTCTGCTCGTCCTGCGACTTGCGGGCCAGAGCCTCGGTCTGGCGGACGTTCAGCCCCTGGGCGACGACCTGGTCGGCCAGCGTATCCGGGTCCCTGGCCGTCAGCAGGGCGCGGGCGTGACCGGCGGACAGGCGGCCCTCCAGCACATGCTCACGTGCGCCGGGGCTCAACTGGGTCAGGCGAAGGGTGTTGGCCACATGGCTGCGCGACTTGCCGACGATGCCGGCGACCGCGTCCTGGGTACGACCGAACCGCTCCATCAGCACGCCATAGGCCGCAGCCTCCTCCAGCGGGTTGAGGTCGGCGCGCTGAACGTTCTCGATAATGGCGACTTCCAGCACCTCGAGGTCGTCCATTTCGCGGATGATGACCGGCACCTCGGTCAGTCGCGCGCCCTGGGCCGCGCGCCAGCGGCGCTCGCCGGCAATAATCTGCCAGACGCCGTCCTCGCCGGGCTGCTGACGCACCAGAATCGGCTGCAGCACGCCCTTGTCGCGGATCGACTGGGTCAGTTCGTCGTGGTCCGCCTTGGTAAACTGCTTGCGCGGTTGATCGGGGTTGGGCTTCAGGCTCTCGATCGGGACCGACAGCACGCCGGTCGGCAGAACCGCGCCCAACGCGACCGGCACAGGCTCGTTGATCGACTCGCCCATCAGGGCGGACAGGCCGCGGCCCAGACCTCTTTGACGTTCAGACAAACTCTTGATTCCGTATGATGATCAGGCGGCGAGGCGGCGGCGTTCGCGACCGACGACTTCTTTGGCGAGCTTCAGATAGGCTTGGCTGCCCGTGCATTTCAGATCGTAGATCAGAACGGGTTTTCCGAAGGAGGGCGCCTCGGACACCCGCACGTTCCGGGGGATGACCGCGTCATAGACCCTGTCCCCGAAGTGGCTCCGAACGTCCGCGGCCACTTGTCCCGACAGGGCGTTGCGGCGGTCATACATGGTCAGGACCAGACCCTGGATTTCGAGCGTCGGATTCAATGATTGACGGACCATCTCGATCGTCTTCATCAACTGAGTCAACCCTTCGAGTGCGAAGAACTCGCACTGCAGCGGGACCAGAACCCCGTCGGCCGCGGCCATGGCGTTGAGCGTCAACAGGTTCAACGACGGCGGGCAGTCGATCAGCACATAGTCATACCCGGTATGGCCTTCCCCGCCCTGTCCCGCGAGCGCGTCGCGCAGGCGGTAGGAGCGGCGATCGGCCTGGCTGAGCTCGATCTCGACACCCGACATGTCGGCGTCGGCAGGAATGATGTGCAGGCCCGGCACGGCCGTTGGTACGGCCGCATCGTGGACGGACCGACCATCGACGATCACGTCATAGATGGTGATCCGGCGTGTTTCACGTGGAACACCCAGACCCGTGGAGGCATTGCCCTGGGGATCCATGTCGACGATCAGCACTTTCTCGCCAATGGCGGCCAGCGCCGTGCCGAGGTTGATCGCTGTCGTCGTCTTCCCCACCCCGCCCTTCTGGTTGGACACGGCGAGGACGCGCGGCGCCTTCTTCGGGCCAGAGCCTGGGACTGACTTGGTCAAACTAACCACGTTGCTGATTTCCACGGGGGCGAAGGCTCCGAACGGTAACGATGCGGCCCCCCGGATCACTGCGCGAGACCGAAAGCCCAGCGTCGACTTGCCAGGATTTCGAGGCCTCCCGCAACTCCGCCTCGGCCTTCTCTCCCTTGAGAAACAAACCTTGTGCACCGCGAGCCAGATAGGGCTGTGCATAACCCAGCAGCTTTTCCATCGGCGCCACGGCGCGCGCGGTGACGACATCGACCTTAAGCGCCTGTTCCTCGGCCCGCCCCCAGACGACGGTCGCCGGCAGGGCCAGCTCATCCACGATGGTCTGCAGGAAGCGGCAGCGTTTCTGGAGGGAATCGATCAGCCAGATGTGGGCGCCCGGCCGCCCCTTCAAGAGGATGGCCAGCACGACGCCGGGAAACCCTGCGCCCGCACCCAGATCCGCCCAGGTCCGCGCGAAACCAGCGAGATCCAGGAGTTGGGCCGAGTCCCAGGCGTGCCGGTTCCAGAAGTCCGGCAGACTGTCCGGCCCGACCAGGTTCATGACCGCGTTGGCCTCAGTCAGCATGACCCGAAACCGTTCGAGGTCGGCCATCCGTTCCGGCCAGGCGCCGGTCGCCTTCTGGAATTCCTCGGCGGTCATCAGGCCGCGACCGCCGCTTTTTTCACATGGGACAGCAGGGCCGTGAGCGCACCGGGGGTCACCCCCTCAATGCGACCGGCCTGGCCGAGGGTGCGCGGCAGGACCAGCGACAGCTTTTCGCGGACCTCGTGCGACAGGCCGCCGATCGCCGCATAGTCGAGGTTGGCCGGAAGCATCAGGGCCTCCTCGCGGCGCAGGGCCTCGGCGTCGGCGGTCTGACGATCCAGATAGCCGGCATAGCCCGCGTCGATCTCGACCTGTTCGCGCACGGCCGGGCTCCAGTCGCCGATGGCGGGGTATGCCGCCGCGAAGGCGGACAGATCGACTCCCGGATAGGCCAGCAGATCGCGCATCGATCGGCGCTGGCCGTCCGCATTCACCGCGATGCCGAGCGCCTGGGCCTCGTTGGGCGTGAACCGGGTGTCGCGAACGAGCCGCGTGGCATCGGCCAGGGCCGCCGCCTTGATCCCGAAGGCGCGCAGGCGCTCCGAAGAGACGATTCCGGCCTCAATGCCGAGCGGGGTCAACCGTTGATCGGCGTTGTCGGCGCGGAGAGTCAACCTATACTCGGCGCGGCTGGTGAACATCCGGTATGGCTCGGTCACACCACGCGTGACCAGATCGTCGATCATCACGCCGATATAGGCCTGGTCCCGCCCCAGCACGATTTCCGGGGATCCGGCGGCGGCGCGGGCGGCGTTGAGGCCGGCAATCAACCCTTGAGCGCCCGCCTCCTCATAGCCGGTCGTACCGTTGATCTGACCCGCCAGGTAGAGGCCCGGACGGCCCTTGACCTCCAGCGCCGGGGTCAGTTCGCGCGGATCGACATAGTCGTACTCGATCGCATAGCCGAAGCGGAACACCTCGACCTTTTCCAGCCCCGGCATGGTGCGAAGGAAGGCGGTCTGCGTCTCCGGCGAGACCGAGGTGGAGATACCGTTGGGATAGACGGTCGGATCGTCCAGACCCTCTGGCTCCAGGAAGACCTGGTGAGAGGTCTTGTCGGCGAAACGGACGACCTTGTCCTCGATCGAGGGGCAATAGCGCGGGCCGACGCCGGTCAGCTTGCCGCCATAGACGGCGCTTTCCCCGAGGTTGGCGGCGATGATGGCGTGGGTCTCTTCGGTCGTATGGGTTATGCCGCAGGCGATCTGGGGCACGTCGATCTTGTCGGTCAGGAAGCTGAAGGGCACGGGCACGGCGTCGGCGGCCTGCATCTTCAGCCGGTCCCAGGCGATGGTGCGGCCGTCGAGGCGTGCAGGGGTTCCGGTCTTCAGCCGCCCCATCTGCAGTCCGGCGCCACAGAGGTCGGCGGCAAGACCCGTCGAGGGCGCCTCGCCATGACGGCCGGCGGGAATCCGCTCGTCGCCGCGATGGATGACGCCGTTGAGGAAGGTGCCGGTCGTCAGGACCAAGGCGCCCGCGCGGAGCGAGAGAGCCTCCCCGGTCGTGACGCCCACGACGCGCGACCCGTCGAGGATCAGGGCCTCGGCCGTGCCGGCCATCAGGGTCAGGTTGGGGTAGTCGGCCAGCTCGGCCTGCATGGCCTGGCGGTACAGGCGCCGGTCGATCTGGCTGCGAGGGCCGCGCACGGCGGCGCCCTTGGAGCGGTTCAGCAGACGGAACTGGATGCCGGCCTTGTCACCGAGCCGACCCATCAAGCCGTCGAGGGCGTCGATCTCGCGCACCAAATGGCCTTTGCCCAGGCCGCCGATGGCCGGGTTGCAGCTCATCTCGCCGATCGTCTCGAGCGTCTGGGTCAGCAGCAGGGTGCGGGCGCCGGCGCGCGCGGACGCCGCGGCGGCTTCGCAGCCGGCATGGCCGCCGCCGATCACGATGACGTCGAAGGAAGAGGGGGAGCTCATGGGCCGGGACATAGGCGAAACGGGCCGGAAACGCCACTGATCCGATGTTTCACGTGAAACAGAGGCGCCAGGGGGCCTGCGTCACTTGCCGATGCAGAAGGTCGAAAAGACCTCGCCGAGAATGTCCTCGACGCCGATGGTGCCGGTGACCCGGCCCAGGGCCTCGGCGGCGCGGCGAAGGTCGTCCCCGGCCAATTCGGGCGCGGTCGCCAGATGGGCGCGCGCCGCCTGCACGGCGCCAGTCGCCTCCGAGAGACGCCGCCTGTGGCGCTCGCGTGTCACCGCGGGGAAATCCGCGCCGGACAGATCCCGAGCCAGCCGGGCGGCGAGTGCATCGTGCAGGTCGCGCAGACCCTGGCCTGTCACAGCGCTGACCGCGAAACCCTCCCCCGGGGCGGCCGCCAGATCGGCCTTGGTCCAGACCGTGAAGTCGTCAGGTCGGGCGAAGCCGGCGGCGTCCCCGTCGGGATCCCCGGGCGCCCGGACCCAGAGACGGAGGTCCGCGGCCTGCGCCCGGCCGCGCGCTCGGCGGACGCCCTCGGCCTCGACCGGGTCATCGCTGTCCCGCAGGCCCGCCGTGTCGGACAGGGTCACCGCATAGCCGCCGATGACGAGGTCAGCGTCGAGCACGTCGCGCGTCGTGCCTGCGATGGGGGTGACGATGGCGGCCTCCCGCTCGATCAGGGCGTTGAACAGGGCCGACTTGCCGGCGTTGGTCTCGCCGATCAGGACGATGCGATAGCCCTCACGCACGCGCCGTCCCCGTTCAGCGTCCGCCAGGGCGCCGTTCAGGTCGGCGGTCAGGCGATCAAGCACCGGACCGGCGGATGAGGCCAGATGGTCGGGTACGTCCTCGTCCGGGAAGTCGATCTCGGCCTCGACGAGGGCGAGGGCCGTCAGCAGGTCGCGGCGGAAACCAGCGTAGGTCTGGCTGAGGGCCCCGTCGAGCTGACCCAGGGCCTGGGCCGCCTGGGCTGAGGTCTCCGCGTCGATCAGGTCGGCGACCGCCTCGGCCTGGGCCAGATCCATGCGGCCGTTCTCGAAGGCGCGGCGGGTGAACTCTCCTGGATCGGCAGGACGCAGGCCCAGATCGATCAGGGCGGTGGAGACGGCGTCGATGACGGCGCGGCCGCCGTGCAGGTGGAGTTCGGCGCAGTCCTCGCCGGTGTAGGAGTTCGGGCCGGGAAAGCGGAGGACGAGGGCCTGGTCGAGGATCGCGCCACCATGTTGCAGACTGCGCAGGGCGGCGAGGCGGGGCTTCAGGCCGGGCGCGCCGAGGCCCGCGAGCGCCGCGTTCGTCTCCGGGCCGGACAGGCGCAGGATGGCGATCGCCCCCCGGCCCGGAGGGGTGGCGAGGGCGAAGACGGTGTCGGTCATTATGTTTCTCCTCCCCCGTTGGGGGAGGTGGTTCGAAGCGAAGCGGAGAGACGGAGGAGGTCCGCCCCGGTGTCGGTGGCTGCGGCCTGCCCCCTCCACCACTTCGTGGTCCCCCTCCCCCGACGGGGGAGGAGACGTTTGTTCACTTCGGCGTCGTGACCGCGGCCTGCATGAGCTGACGGAACTGGTCCTGGGCCTGGAGGCCGAAGCTGGTCCAGGTCTTCATCAGCTCTTCGGGCTGCATGGCCGACATGTTGGCATCCATCCGCTTCTGCATCTCGGCGACGAGATGGTCGTTCAGCGGCTGGACGTCGGGCAGGCCGAGGAAATGGCGCGCCTCCGCCGGCGTGCATTCGACTTCGACATTCACCTTCATCACGGTCTCCTTGTTTCACGTGAAACATAGGCCAGACCCGACCGTTCGTCAGGTGTTCATCGACTGGAAGAAGTCGGCGTTGTTCTTGGACTGGCGCAGCTTGTCGAGCAGGAACTCGATCGCGTCCTGCGGGCCCATCGGGTTCAGGATGCGGCGCAGCACATAGGTCTTGGTCAGCTGGTCCTTCGGCGTGATCAGCTCTTCCTTGCGGGTGCCGGATTTCAGCACGTCGATGGCCGGGAAGATGCGTTTGTCGGCGACCTTGCGGTCCAGCACGATTTCCGAGTTGCCAGTGCCCTTGAACTCTTCGAAGATGACCTCGTCCATGCGCGACCCGGTGTCGATCAGGGCGGTGGCGATGATGGTCAGCGATCCGCCCTCCTCCACGTTCCGCGCCGCGCCGAAGAACCGTTTGGGCCGCTGCAGGGCGTTGGCGTCGACGCCGCCGGTCAGGACCTTGCCCGACGACGGGACGGTCGCATTGTAGGCCCGGCCCAGACGGGTGACCGAATCCAGCAGGATGACGACGTCCTTCTTGTGCTCGACCAGGCGCTTGGCTTTTTCAATCACCATCTCGGCGACGGCGACGTGGCGGGTGGCCGGCTCGTCAAAGGTCGACGCCACGACCTCGCCCTTCACCGTCCGCTGCATGTCAGTGACTTCCTCGGGGCGTTCGTCGATCAGGAGGACGATCAGCGACACTTCGGGGTGGTTGGCCTCGATCGACTTGGCGATATTCTGCAGCATCACCGTCTTGCCGACGCGGGGCGGAGCGACGATCAGGCAGCGTTGGCCCTTGCCCAGCGGCGCGACGATGTCGATGACGCGGCCAGAGCGGTCCCGCAGGGTCGGGTCCTGGATTTCCATGATCAGCCGCTCATTGGGATACAGCGGCGTCAGGTTGTCGAAATTGACCTTGGTGCGGACCGTCTCCGGGTCCTCGTAGTTGATCGTGTCGACCTTGAGCAGAGCGAAGTAGCGTTCGCCTTCGCGGGGGCCGCGCACGGCGCCGTGAACCGTGTCGCCCGAGCGCAGGCCGAAGCGGCGAATCTGGGACGGAGACACATAAATATCATCCGGACCCGGAAGATAGTTGGCGTCCGGCGAGCGCAGGAAGCCGAAGCCGTCGGGCAGCATTTCCAGCGTGCCAGAGGCGATGATCTCCACCTCTTCGTCGGCCAGAGTCTTGAGGATGGCGAACAGGAGATCCTGCTTGCGCAGATTGGACGCGTTCTCGATCTCCAACTGTTCGGCGAAGGCGACCAGCTCGACCGGGGTCTTGTCGTTCAGCTCCTGGAGCGTGATCCGGCCGGACGGCACGACGGGTTCGCCGTCCTCTTCCGCGTCATCGCCGATGTCGGCGGCTACGTCGGCGTCATTGGCCCCATCCGCCTGCGAGGTGTCGTCGGTGGTTTCAGGCGTCAGGCCCTCGAGCGCTTCGGCTTCAGGGGCTGTGGTGTCGGTGTCGCGGACGTCGGTCATGTCGGAGCTCTGGATTCACGCCGTCACGGCCCGGCGTCGAGGACGTCAGGCGGGGACAGATGGTCCTCCGGGCTGGCCGGAGGATGACGAAGGCCTTGCGGCCGGGTGGGAGAGCGTCGGGTCCGAAGGCGGCGAGTTCGCCAGCGATCGGTCGGCGCGAAGAGAAGGGCAGCGCCGCGAACGACGCCTCACCGCCAGCGGAACCACATTCCGGGCCCGTGGGTCAAGCGTCGCGGCTCAGAACGTCCACTCGGTTGTCACCGACAGGACCATGATGATGGCCAGCACGAACGGGATCTCATTGGTCATGCGCCAGAATCTGCCCGCTTTCGTCGAGGTCCCGGCAGCGATCCGCTTGCGTTCGGTCGACAGGAAACCGTGCCAGCCGGCCAGCAGGAAGACGCCGGCCAGTTTGGTCACCATCCACGGCTCGGCCAGAAAGGCCCAGCCCCGCATCTCGACGTCCAGATAGATGAGCCAGCCGCCAAACACGAAGGCCAGGATCATGGCCGGGTTGACGATGATGCGCAGCAGTCGTGCCTGCCACAGCCGCAGCAGGGTCTGCATCTCGGACTTCAGCGGTTCGGCCTTGCCGTTCTGTTCCGCGTCGTAGGCATACAGTCGGGGCAGGAAGAGCATCCCGGCCATCCAGGCGATGACCGCCAGGATGTGGAGGCCTCGGGCGAGGTCATAGAGGTTCACGCTGCGGCCCGTTCAGCCTGGAACGGACAGGCCTTCCGCCGCGCCTGACAGCCGGGTCCGAACGGCGCCGTACCGGTGCGGTCGAGGCTGTCGGTCACGGCCTGGGCCAGGGCGCCGATGAAGGATTCGGCCACGCCGACGGCGGGCGCCCGGAGGTAGGGATGCAGACCGGCTTCGTGGGCCAGTTCGCCGTATTCGATGTCGAGCTCAACCAGGGTCTCGATGTGTTCCGAGACGAAGGCGATGGGGGTGACGACAACGCCGACACCGTCGGCTGCGGCCTGTTTGATCGCATCCGGGGTCGAGGGGCCCAGCCATTTCATCGGCCCGACCCGGCTCTGGTAGCACAGGGCCCAGTCCTGCAATCCGGCAGCCTTGACAACAGCAGACACCGTCGATTCGATCTGTTCCTGATAGGGATCGCCTTGAGCCACCAGCTTCTCGGGAATGCCGTGGGCGGAGAACAGGACCCGCATCGGGCGGCCCGGATGGTCGCGGGCGGCCTCGGCCAACTTGCCGCAAATGCCTTCCGCCTGGGCCTCGACCCAGCCGGTGGCCCGGGGATAGCAGCAGATCGCGCGTGACCGGCCCGAGCCCGCGTAGGCGGCCTTCCAGGCCTTAAGCGACGACTGGGTCGTGGTGGTCGAGAACTGCGGATAGAGGGGCAGCAGGACCACCTCGTCAGGGCCGAAAGCGGCGACGTCGACGGCCGTTTCCTCGCTCAAGGGATGCCAGTAGCGCATGGCGACGAAACTCTTGACCTCGTCGCCGGGCAACAGGGTCGCCAGCCGGGCGTCGAGCGCCGCCATCTGTTTCCGCGTTTCGGCCTTCAGGGGCGAGCCGCCGCCGGCGTCCATCATCGCATAATTGGCCTGGGCGCTCTTCTCGCGGCGCGAGGAAATCAGCTTCGCCAGAGGCGTCCGCGCGAACCCGGGCAGGCCGATGATGGCCGAATCGTTGAACAGGTTGAACAGGAAGGGCCGCACAGAAGCGGCGTCGTCCGGGCCGCCGAGATTGAACAGGACGACTGCGATCCGTCTGCCGGTCATTTGTCGGTCCTTACTGGGCGCCCAGGCGCCTGAGCACCTGTTCGACATGGGCGATCGGCACGTCCGGCAGAATCCCGTGGCCGAGGTTGAAGATCCATGGACCCGCACCCCAGGCCTCGACAAGCTCATCCACCCTGCGGTCCAGAGCCGCACCACCGGCGCGGAGCAACAGGGGATCGAGGGCGCCCTGGATCGGCTTGATCGCCTGCACCTGTCTGCCGCGCTCCAGCGAACAGGCCGTGTCGAGCGCCACGCCCTGGACATCGACCTCGCGGGCATAACGTTCGGCATGCAGGGCTGAACCGCGCGGGAAACCGATCAGGGGGACGGTGACGCCCAGTTCTCGCACCCTGGCGACCAGCTTCTTGTGCGGCCGCATCACCAGCCGTTCGAACAGATCGTCCGGCAGGCCCTCGGCCCAGCTCTCGAATATCTTCAAGGCATCCGCGCCGGCGTCGGCCTGCATCTTCAGATAGCGGGCGGTGGCCTCGATTAGGACGTCCAGAACCGCATCGACCTTGTCCGGGTCGGAATAGGCGTAGGACCGCGCCTGGGCCCGCTCGCCCTTGCCCATCGTATTGTGGTGGCCGTCGAGCATATAGGTGGCCACGGTCCAGGGCGCGCCGGCGAACCCGATCAGGGCCCGCTCCGGCTCCAGCTCGGCCCGCACCCGGCTGAGGGTCTCCCCGACCTGATGCAGATACTCCCCGGCGCCATCGGCCAGTTCAGCCATCCGACCCGGCGACGGCATGAGACCCAGTTTCGGTCCCTCGCCGGTCTCGAACCAGACGTCCTGACCCAGGGCCTGAGGGATCAGCAGGATGTCGGCGAAGACGATGGCCGCGTCAAAACCGAACCGGCGCATCGGCTGCATGGTCGCCTCGGCGGCCATCTCAGGGTTCAGACAGAAGGCGATGAAGTCCGGGGCCTGGGCGCGCAGGGCGCGATACTCGGGCAGGTAACGACCGGCCTGACGCATGAACCAGACGGGCGGGCGCTCAAGGGTTTCACCCTGGAGGACCCGGATCAACGAAGGCGTGGTGCTCATGACCCCGGCTCTACGGTGATGAGCGCATCCCCTCAACCCCACGGCCTTCCTCTTATCCTGATCAGAATCTTAGAAATAACTGAGGAAGCAGGTAGGGCGCGGGACGGCGGGGACAGATTCGCTCTCGTCCCCACGCCGGACGGCTTTGTCCCGGGTCCCGGAAAGACTGGTCGGGGGCTGTGTGCGCGCCCGTGGAAACCGGGCAAAACCCTTAACAAAGCCTTAATGCCGGGGGCCCGGCCGGGCGTTTGACCTGAGGGGGCACTGGGGGCCGTTTACCTTTCGTTAAGCATTTCCCCAGCCGAACCGATGTCGGATCCGGGCGCGGGGATGATCCGTTGCCGGACGAGAGTGAGCTCCACCTCTGTCCCCGCTCGCCGGGCGGCGAGGCCCGCGCTATAGGTTTCGGCGCCCCGACCGAGGTTGGCGGCGCCCAGTCCGGTCCACAGGAATCCTCGCCATTCGCACCCCCTCTGATGTGGTTTTCCCTCGCCGGGGTCCGGCGCGCCCGTCGCGGGGTCCGCGATGAGCCCGGCGCGGCCCGCGGGGTCGTCGCGGCTGGCGACCTATTTCCATGTCCATCTGGTCTCGGACTCGACCGGCGAGACGCTGAACGCGATGGCCAAGGCGGTCACGGCCCGGTTCGACGGCGTCATCCCGATCGAGCACATCTATGCGCTCGTCCGGTCCGAAAAGCAGATGGAGCGAGTTCTGGCCGAGGTGGCGGCGGCGCCCGGCGTCGTCCTGCACACCATCGTCGATCGCGACCTGCGCGCTCAGCTGGAGGAGGGCTGCCGGGCGCTCGACATGCCGCATATCGGGGCGCTGGATCCTTTGGTCGGAGCCCTGTCACGGTATCTCGGCGCGGCCCTGTCGACGCGGGTCGGGGCGCAGCACGCCCTGGACCACGACTATTTCAACCGGATCGGGGCGCTGGACTACGCTATGGCCCACGACGACGGTCAGGGCACGGCCGAACAGCTGGAGGGCGCTGACGTCGTCTTGGTGGGGGTCAGCCGGACGTCCAAGACCCCGACCTGCATCTATCTCGCCCATCGAGGCGTCCGCGCGGCGAACGTGCCTCTGGTTCCGGGGCAGGAGGACGGCGAGCGGCTGGTCGGATTGAAGAATCCGCTGATCGTCGGTCTGACCGTCTCACCCGACCGGCTGGTGCAGATCCGCCGGAACCGGCTGGACGGGCTGAACGCCACCCATGCCTCGTCCTACGTTGAGCCGGACGCGGTCCGCGAGGAGACGATCAAGGCGAGGCGGGCCTTCGAAAAGCGGGGCTGGCCCACCATCGACGTGACCCGCCGTTCGGTCGAGGAGACGGCGGCGGCGATCCTGAACCTGCTGACCGACCGCCGCACCCGCCGTCTGGGAGCGTCCTGGTGACCGCCTCCCCGGAGCGGCTGATCCTGGCGTCTAAAAGCGCGGCCCGGCGGGCGATGCTGTCCGGCGCCGGCGTGCCGTTCTCGGTCCAGGTCGCCGATGTGGACGAGGATGCGGTCAAGGCGGCCCATGATCCGGCTGACCCCGCCGGGCTGGCGGTCGAGCTGGCGCGGGTCAAGGCTTTGGCGGTGTCGCGCCATGACGCCGACGCCTGGGTGCTGGGGGCGGACCAGACCCTGGCCTTCGAGGGCGGGCTGGTGTCGAAAGCGGGTTCACTGGAGGCGGCGCGGGACCGGCTGAAGGCGATGCGGGGCAAGGTACATGAGCTTCATTCGGGCGCGGCCCTCGCCCGGAACGGGCAGGTGGTCTGGTCGGGAGACGACACGGCGACGATGCGGGTGCGGAATTTTTCGGACGCCTTTCTGGACGCCTATCTGAAGGCCGAGGGCGACAGCCTGCTGGCCTGCGTTGGTTCCTACCGGCTGGAGGGGATGGGGTCGCAGCTGTTCGAGGTGGTCGAAGGCGATTATTTCACTGTGCTGGGCCTGCCGTTGTGGCCGGTTCTGGAAGAACTGCGGCGGGCGGGAGTGCTCAGGTCATGACCACCATGCGGGCGGGCCTCACGGGATGGCCTATCACCCAATCCCTCAGCCCGGTGATCCACGGCGCATGGATCGGCGCCGCTTGCCTGGACGCTACCTACCAGCCATTTCCGGCGATAGATGAGTCCGCTTTTGACGCCGTGATCGCCCGGGGACGGCAGGGCGAGTTTCTCGGCCTGAACGTGACGGCGCCTTTCAAGGAGCGTGCGCTGCAGATCGCCGACACCGCCACGCCGGTGGCGACACGGGCCGGCTCGGCCAATGTGCTGCTCTTCGAGAACGGTCAGGTCCGGGCGGACAGCGTGGATGGCGAAGGGCTGCTGATGGCGCTCGCCGGACAGGCGCCCCTCCTTCACCTCGCCGGAGCGCCGGTGGTTGTCGTGGGCGCCGGGGGCGCAGCGCGCGCGGCGGTCTCGGCCTTGGTGGATTCCGGCGCCGAGGTCGCCATTCTGAACCGGACCGTGTCACGTGCCGAGGCCCTGGCCGGAACGCTCGGCGCACGCATGGCGAAACCGGGGGATCTGGAGAGAGCCGCTGTGGTCATCAACGCTATCAGCGGGCCCTCTGACCTGGATGTCTCGCAACTGGCCGATCACGCCGTGGTCATGGATATGGGCTACCGGCCCCGGATAACGCCGCTGTTGTCGCGCGCTCGCGATCGGGGCCTGACGGTCGTCGACGGCCTGGGGATGCTGATCGGGCAAGCGCGACCGTCGTTCCGGGCCTTTTTCGGCCACGATCCGGCGCCGATCAACATTCGTCGCGTTGCCTTGGCCGTGCTGGGGGAGGATGGATGATCGTGCTCGGCCTCACCGGCTCGATCGGCATGGGCAAGTCGACCACCACCGCCCTGTTCGCCGAGCACGGCGCCCTGATCTGGAACGCCGACGACGCGGTTCACGCCCTCTATGCCCGCGGCGGGGCGGCGGTCGAGCCGGTCGGCGAGGCCTTTCCGGGTGTGGTCGTTGACGGCGCCGTGGATCGCGGGCGGCTGGCCGAGGCGCTTGGCCGCGACGAGACGGCCTTCCGACGACTGGAGACCCTCGTCCACCCGCTCGTCGCCGCCGGCCGCATGACCGATCTGGAGGCGGCGCGGGCGGCGGGCGTGAAGCTGGCCGTCCTCGACATTCCCCTGCTGTTCGAGACTCGCGGCGACCGGGCCGTGGATGCGGTGGTCGTGGTCAGCGCCGACGCAGCCACCCAGCGTCGCCGGGTTCTGGCCCGGCCCGGAATGACGGCGGAGCGGCTCGAGGCCATTCTGGCGCGTCAGATTCCGGACGGAGAAAAGCGCCGTCGCGCCGACTTCGTGATCGACACCGGCCGGGGCCTCGACGCCGCCCGGACCCGGGTCGCCGAAATCGTGGGGATCGTTCTGGCGCCGGACTGGAAACCACCCCGCCGGACTCTTTCGGGCGCCGCCGAAACACCCCATTAGAAGGGCATGTCCCGCGAAATCGTCCTCGACACCGAAACCACCGGCTTCGACCCTCGCACGGGCGACCGGCTGATCGAGGTCGGCTGTATCGAGATCGAGGACCTGCTGCCGACCGGCCGGACCTTCCACCGGTTCGTCAATCCGGAGCGGCTGATCCCCGCCGACGCCATCCGGGTGCACGGCATTACCGACGACAAGGTCAGGGACGCGCCGAAATTCGCCGAGATCGTCATCGATCTGATGGCGTTCATCGGCGAGGCCCCGGTCATCGCCCACAACGCCCAGTTCGACCGCAATTTCATCGATCATGAGTGCGGTCGCTGCGGTCACGCCCTGCTGCACGAGACCCGCTGGATCGACACCCTGCAGCTGGCCCAGAAACGCTGGCCGGGCATGCCCAACTCGCTGGACGCCCTGTGCAAACGCTACAAGGTCAGCCTCGTCGACCGTGCGTTCCACGGCGCCCTGATCGACGCCCGCCTTCTGGCCGAGGTCTATCTGGAGCTGAAAGGCGGCAAGGAGCGTGTGCTGGACCTGTCCAGCCGTCGCGAGAGCCAGGCCGCCGCAGCCCATGCGGCCGCCGGCGGCTATCAGCCACGATCACGGCCGCTCACGCCGCGCATTCACCCCGAGGAGGCCGAGGCGCACCGCGCCTTCCTTCTGGCGACGCTTAAAGACCAGTCGCTGTGGGCCGGTTACGGGCTCGATGTCGTCGAGCCCGCTGCCTGACCTCAGGCCTGGCCGGTCGCGTCCGGCTGGGCGGCGATCTGTTGCTGGCGCGCCGCATAGATGCCGGCGAAGTCGATCGGATCCAGCATGAAGGGCGGATAGAAGCCGCCGTCCGCGGTCGCCCCGGCCACGATCTCACGGGCGAAGGGGAACAGATAGCGCGGGCATTCGATCAGCAGCATCGCCTCGATCGCGTCTTCCGGCACGCCTTCGAGCTGGAACAGGCCGCCGTACAGCAGCTCGACCTGGAAGACCGGCATCGTGTCGGTCGAGGCCTTGATCGACAGCTTGACGTCGACTTCGAACAGGCCGTCGGGACGACCTTGGGCGTTGAGCTCGACGCCCATGTCGATCTGGGGCTTGCCTTCGAGGCGCAGGCTGTCGGGGGCCCTGGGGTTCTCGAACGACAGGTCGCGGACGTACTGCGCCAGGATGCGGAAGCCCAAGGTGGCGGGGCGTTCGGTCGGGTTGGCGCCGTTGGCGTCGGGGGGCGAAACGTCGGTCATGGAGGCGAAGCCGTTCAATATGGCGGAAAAGCGAGGCGCCGCGACTAGCATCCGCCCGGACGTCCCGCAACTTTCCCTGTCCGAGGGGCGCTATCGCACCGCCGTGCGGCGGTTCGCAGCCTGAGCGCGTTCGGGGCGCGCTGCGGGGTAGCGGCGGCATGTCACAACTCGCCGGGGGTGCGTCGCGGCTTGCGCACGCCCATATCAGCCCGTAATCGTCCTGTCCGACGCGCCCGGCCCTCATGGCCGGGATCAGGACGCCATCCCAGGGATACCCCGTGCCGGTACAGTTCCAGCTCGTCATCTTCGCCGTTATCGCCGCGGTCGTCCTGTTCCAGCTCTACAATGTGCTGGGCAAGAAGGTCGGCCGTCAGCCTCAGGAGGACGCCAAGACGCCAGCCCTGCCCGCTACGGGCGCGACGGGTCCCGAAGCCCAGGCCCGCGTGCCCGCGCTCGACGCCGCCACCCTGGCGGCCGCCGCCTTGCTGCGCGCCCGCGACCCGGCCTTCGATCCGGCCAAGTTCATCGACGGCGCCCGTCAGGCCTATGAAACCATCGTGCGGGGCTACGCCTCCGGCGACCGCGCGGCTCTGAAGCCGCTGCTGACCCCCGAGGTCCTCGCCTCGTTCGAGACCGGCATCGCCGCCCGCGAGATCCGGGGCGAAACCGAACAGGTCGAATTCCTGCATGCGCCGCGCGCCGACCTGGAACTGGCCTCGGCCGAGGGCGACCGCGCTGTCGCCAAGGTCCGCTTCCTGGCCGAGATCCGCTCCAAGGTCCTCCTGCCCGAGGCCGAGGCGACTCCGGGCGCTCCGGCCGAGCCCCGCATCGAAGAGCGCCGCACGGCCGAGCACTGGACCTTCGAACGCTCCCTGGGCGCTGCAGACCCCAACTGGGTCCTCGCCCGCGTCGAACCCGCCAACGCCTAGGGCCGGCCGCGCCTTGGGACTCGACCTGAGGCTTGTAATTGCGGGCGCGCTCCTGCTCCTGGCGGGGTGTGCGACGCCCCGGCCCGGGCCTCCGGTCCCGCCGACGGGTCCCACGCCCACCGCTCCGCCGCAGGTTCCCAGCCTGCCGGGGCCGCAGAGCCTTCCCGGCTGGGCCGATGAAGACCACCTCGCCGCCTTCCAGGCCTATGCCGAGACCTGTCGCGTCGCGCGTGAGCCGGCTGCCGTGCGTCAGTGCGAGCGAGCCCAGCACATCAGGTGGACATCACGCCCGGTGACGCCTTCCATGGCCAGGGCCTTCTTCGAGGACGGCTTCGGGATCGTGGCAGCCCCACCCGCCGAGGGCCGGTCACCCCTGCTGACCGCCTATTTCGCTCCCGAGTATCCGGCCCGGCGCACCCCGGACCGGGAGTTCGACAGCCCCGTTCTCGGCCGCCCCTCCGGCTGGTCGCGGGGCCAGGTTCTGGACGAGCGCGCCGTGATCGAGGCCGGGCCCGCGCCCTCGCCGCCCCTGGCCTGGATGCGCGCCGAGGACCTGTTCTTCCTCCAGATCCAAGGGTCCGGCTATCTGACGTTCGAGGACGGATCGAAGGCGCGCGCCGCCTATGCCGCCGACAACGGGCGGAACTTCGTCGGCATCGCCCGGCCGATGGCGGAGCGCGGCCTCCTGCCGACGAACGGAACCTCGGGCGACGCGATCCGCGCCTGGCTGGCGGCCCATCGCGGGCCCGAGGCGCGGGCGATCACGGCCCTGAACCCACGCTACATCTATTTCTCGCTGGACCCCGACGACGGCGGACACCCGGCGGGCGCGGCCGGTGTTCCCCTGCAGGCCCGGCGGGCCATCGCGGTGGATCCGGCCAGCTGGACCTATGGCGATCTGGTGTGGATCTCGGCCGGCGCCGGAAACCTGGTCGGGGCGCGGCATGACTACACCGGCCTGGTCATGGCGCTGGACACCGGCTCGGCCATTCGCGGCCCGGTGCGCGCCGATCTCTACATGGGCCGGGGCGAGGCGGCGGGGGCGGAGGCCGGGGCGGTGCGGCATCCCTTGCGCATGTGGCGGCTGGTTCCGAGACCCTGAGCCTCCCCGCTGAATTCCCGCGCCGTTAGGGTTTCTGGTGAAAAGCGCCTAGATGGGCGGCGGATTCGCCGCCTGGCCATCCTCCCATGACATCCCCGACCGTTCGCACGCCGCAGCCCCTTACGGAGCGCGTGCTCGAACGCCTCGTGTATCGCAGCGACGCTGTGGGCGCAGCCGACGGTCCGATGGACCTGTCCGAGATCGTGGCGACCTCGGTGCGCAACAATGGCCGACGCCGGATCACCGGCGCCCTGGCATATCAGGCAGGAACCTTCGTCCAGGTGCTGGAGGGTGATCCCGAAGCGCTGACCGCCCTGATGGCGGACATCGAGGCCGACGCGCGGCATCGCAATGTGCGCGTCCTGGCCCGCTGGCCGGTTCAGGCCCAGCTGTTCCTCGGCTGGGCCATGGTGCTGGTCGACACCCGCAAGCTGTCGCCCCACCTGTCCAAACTCCTGTCCCAGACGGGGTCGGGCGCCCAGGTCACTGGCGTGATCGCTGATCTCGCCAACGCCCGTTTGGGCTCGATGGTCTAGGCGGCGGGCTGTGGCTCAGGCTTTGGCGGCTGCTTCCGAAGAAGGTCGTTACGCCTAGGGGACGCGTTCGACGCGGAGAAGTTGTTCAATCGTACCGTCAGGTTGCCGGCCGAACATCCCTTCCACCCGCGCCGTGGATACCGTGTCGTCCGCAAAGCGAGCGCTCGGGCTGAAGGTGCACGCAATATGGCCTTCCGACGGGCCACAATCGACGGCTTCCACAGACAACAGCGTCGAGGGTTGCCCCTGCTTGCCAACCAGATAGGCCAATCGAAACTGGAAATTTGTCCAGTGCTCCGTGACGTAAGCCTGAATCTCATGTTCGCTGGCCATGTTGGTGGAGAGCGATAACGGACTGCTGACGCAGGCCGAGAGCGCTGCGGCCGTAGTCGCCGACGCAATCCTGATGATGAGCTTTTTCATCGCCTCAATCCGCCCAGAATGCCCCGCAACAACTCCCGCGTCAGGGTCGACCCTGCCGTGCGCAGGACCGACTTGGTCAGGGCCTCCATCGGCGTTTGACGGTTCGATTTGCGCGGCGCCCTGGGTGCGGGCGGCGCCTTCGGAGCCGCCGGAGCCCGACCCTGCGGCGCGGGTTTTCCGGCCGGCGCGGTCGCGGCCTCGGTTTGCGCGTGGCGGGCGGTGAGGATTTCCTCGGCGGACTCGCGGTCCGTGACGGTGTCATAGACCCCCTTCACCGGGCTGGCCGCCATGACGGCGGCGCGTTCGACATCGGTCGCCGGCCCCAGACGGCTGTCCGGCGGCCGGATCAGTGTGCGGGCCACGACGCGGGGCGCCCCCTTCTCGTCCAGCGTTGAGACCAGGGCCTCGCCGGTGCCCAGCGCCTGGATGGCGTCGGCCGTATCGAAGGCCGGATTGACCCGGAAACTGTCCGAGGCCGCCTTCAGGCCGCGCTGATCGGACGGGGTGTAGGCGCGCAGCGCATGCTGGATGCGGTTGCCGAGCTGGGCGAGGACGCTGTCGGGGATATCCGCCGGGTTCTGGGTGATGAAATAGACCCCGACCCCCTTGGACCGGATCAGGCGCACGACCTGTTCGACCTTTTCCAGCAGGGGTTTGGGCGCGTCCCTGAACAGCAGGTGGGCCTCGTCGAAGAAGAAGACGAGACGAGGTTTCTCGGGGTCGCCGATCTCTGGCAGCTGTTCGAACAGCTCGGACATCAGCCACAGCAGGAAGGCGCCGTACAGGCGCGGGCTGTTCATCAGCCGCGTCGAGTCCAGCACATTGACCTGACCCAAAACACGACCTTGGCCGTCCAGCGACGTCCGCATCATGTCGGTCAGTTTCAGAGCGGGTTCGCCGAAGAAGGCGTCGCCGCCGTCCTGTTCCAGCTGCAGCAGGGCGCGCTGGATCGAGGCGATCGAGGCGGGGGCTACATTGCCGACCTCGCGACCGATGCGGGCGGCGTTCTCGGCGACATAGGTCAGCATCGACCTGAGATCGTCGAGGTCGAGCAGCAGCAGGCCTTCCTTGTCGGCGACGTGGAAGGCGACCGTCAGCACCCCCTCCTGCACGTCGTTGAGGTCCAGCATCCGGGCCATCAGCAGCGGTCCGATTTCCGATACGGTCGCCCGGACCGGGTGCCCCTTCTGCCCGTACAGATCCCAGAACACCGTCGGCGCGGCCTTCGGCGCCAGGGTCAGGTTCATCCCGGCGGCGCGGGCCAGTAGCTTCTCATTGGGGGTTCCGACCTGGCTGATGCCCGAAAGGTCTCCCTTCACGTCGGCGCAGAAGACCGGGACGCCCATCTCGGAAAAGCCCTGGGCCATGATCTGCAGCGTGACAGTCTTGCCGGTGCCGGTCGCACCCGCGATCACCCCGTGCCGGTTGGCCCGATTCCACAGCAGGATCTCGCGCTGGGGCGTCTCCCCATCGGCGGACTGGCCCAGGAACAGGCCGGGGTTGGCGGCGGCGTCGGTCATGCAAATCTCCTTGTCCGATGCTTAGCCGTGGCCGGCTCGCGCGCCAATCGGCGATTGACCGGCGCCGCGACGCCCCCGAAAAGATTAGTCATGAAACCACCGATCGCCGTTCCGACATCGACTGTGGCCCGCAACGCCCTGGTGACCCTGGCCGTGGTGGCTGGGGGCGCGGCGCTTTACTGGCTGCGGGACATCCTGACGCCGCTGGCGATGGCGATCTTCCTGTTGATCATGATCGACGGGGTGAAGCGCTTCATCGAGGACCGGACTCGTCTGCCCCGTCACTTGGCCGGGACGGCGGCCCTGGCTGTGGTGGTCCTGGCTTTCCTGGCCTCCATCGCCTTCATCGTGAACGGGGCGGCCGGGTTCTTCACCGACGCCTCGGGGGTGTCCAGCGGCATCGGGCCCCGGATCGACGCCATCATCGCCGACGGCGGGCGGCTGTTCGGCATGGCGACGCCCCCGACGGCCCATGAGTTGTTCGCCGGGCTGGATATCCGCGGCTACCTGACCACCCTGGCCTTCCAGGTGCAGGGGGTTGTCTCCGGCGCCTTCTTCGTCATGGTCTATCTGGCCTTCCTGCTGGCGGCCCAGACGGGCTTCCGGCGCAAGCTGGTCAATCTGTTCCCCAACCGGGAGGCGCGTCAGGAGGCCAGCGAGGTATTCGAACGCGTGCGAAGCGGGGTCGAGGGCTATCTGTGGGTCCAGACCGTGACCGGGGGCATCATCTGCGTCGCCGCCTGGATCCTGATGCGTCTGGTAGGCCTGCAGAACGCCGAGTTCTGGACCTTCGTGATCTTCGTGGTCGGCTTCATTCCGGTGCTGGGCGGGGCGATCGCCGGTCTCGCGCCGCCCCTGTTCGCCCTGGTCCAGTTTCCCACCTACTGGCCGGCCCTGATCCTGCTGGTGGGGCTGCAGCTGATCCTGTTCGTGGTCGGCAACGCGATCCAGCCGCGCATGCAGGGCGAAAACCAGAACATCGACCCCGTCGCGGTTCTTCTGGCCCTGGCCCTGTGGGGCAAGATGTGGGGCGTGGTCGGCATGTTCCTGTCGACCCCCCTTGCGGTCATGGCCATGGCGATCCTGGCCGAGTTCAAAGGATCGATGTGGATCGCGATCCTCCTGTCGGGGGACGGCAGGCCCTTTGCCGACGAGGCGGAGGAAGAGCGGACGCACAGGCCGCCGGCCCGCCGTCCGGCCCGCGTCAAACCGCCGCGCGCCGGAGCCGCAGAACCCTGAAACCCGACCCCTTGCGAGCCGGTTCGGTCGATCCCATCTGCTATCCAGACGTCGCGGCCCCCTCCCCTCCCCCAAGGCCGCGGCGGCATCGACCGGCGCCCGTTCCCCCCTCCAGCGCCGGTCCAAGAGAGGCCGTCGGACGCCCGTCCGACGGCCTTTTTCTTTGCCGAATCAGCGATTCGGTGAGCACCCCGCCCTCCTTGAAATCCACGCGCGCACCGCATCTGTGAGGAACGCGCCGACGTCCCTGTCGTTAGGCTCGCCGGAAGGGTTGCCTCGCCGCGCTTCTGCGTCGCGTTCGACCAAGGACGGAAAAACATGATCAAAATCATCTCCACGGCCGCCACGGCGCTGCTTCTCACGGGTGTCGCCGCACCGGCCATGGCGCAAAGCTGGATGCCGAACGGGACCGCCACGCGCGACTGGTCGGGCCCCTATGTCGGCGTCTACGGCAGCGCCACAAAGGCCAACGACCAGGACGACGAGCGTCTCCGGTTCGACCGAAACCTGGACGGAAACTTCGGCGATACGGTCGTCACTACGGCCGGCGCCGACGCCTTCAGCGCCGGTTCGTGCGGCGGCTCGGCCAACGGCAATGTGCCGACCGCCGGCTGTGATGACGACGCCAGCGGCTCCGAAGGCGGCATTCGCGCGGGCTGGGACTTCCAGTTCGGCTCTTTCGTGGTCGGAGCCGTGGCGGAATACTCGGGCTTTGCGGGCGCTGAAGACAGCCTGACTTCCTATTCGACCACGCCGGCCGCCTACACCTTCGAGCGCAAGCTGCAGAACCTGGCCGCCCTGCGCGCCCGGGTCGGCTACGCCTTGGGTCCGGCCTTGATCTACGGCACGGCAGGCGGCGCGACCGGCGAGATGTCGAACCAGTTCTACTCGTCGAACACCCAGAACAGCTTCACCGCCACTACCGATGACGACCAGGCCGACGGCTACCAGGCCGGCGGCGGCGTTGAATACATGCTGGCTCCAAAACTCAGCGTGACCGGCGAGTATCTCTACACCTCGCTGGAAGCGCCCGATTTCGACATCCGCGTCGGGCGGGGCAATGCAATCGCAACCAATCCCTTCGTCCTGACCCCCAACACCACGGGTACGGACATGCGACGTTCCAACGGCCGCTTCGGCCTGCATGCCGTCCGGATCGGCATGAACTACCGTTTCTGATCTTCCCCTCGATCAGTGAACGGTGATCAGACGCCGGGTTCTCGAAAGAGGACCCGGCGTTTGTCGTTTCCGGCCTTCCCCGGCCGCGCGGACCAGCCTATCCAGCCATCAGGGACGGGACGCGTCGTCTTGGTGACACCGCAGTAACAGTCGATCGATAGCGTCCGGTCCAGATCCTGGCGGCCCTGCCGCGCCTTTCGAGACCCTGCCCATGCCCGGCGACCTCCGCACCTCCTCCCAGCCCTCCAGCCCGGAGGCGCTGCAACGGGCCTTCGCGGAGGCTCTGGGAGGCGGAGGGACCCTCGACGGGCTGGAGCAGTCCTTCGTCATCCAGGCCTGGGAAGACTACGCCGAGGACGAGACGCCGGAGCTGGCGGGAGAAGACGTCGGCGCCGTTCTGGCCGACGCCTGGCGCTGGGCTGAACGCAGGACGCCGGGCGAATCCCGGGTCCTGGTCCAGCCGTTGTCCGCCGCCGGGGGCCGCGCGACCCCCTATGACGTCCTTCGCATCGTCCAGGACGACAGGCCCTTCCTGGTCGACAGCGTCATGGGCGAACTGGCGGACACCGGCGTTTCGGTCCGCGCTTTGTTCCACCCGGTCCTGAATCTGGCCCGACAGGCCGACGGCACGCGCAAGGCTGCCGCCGACGCCCGTGAATCCCTGATCGTCCTTGTCATCGATCCCCTGCCGCCCGAACGCCGCGAGGCGCTCAAGGCCGGCGTCGAACAGACCCTGGCCGACGTGCACACGGCCGTCGCCGACTACCCGGCCATGAACGAACTGATGGCGCGCTCGATCGCCCATCTGGAAGCCTGCCCCGGCGGCATCGACCCGGAGATCGTGGCCGAGAACCTGGAGTTCCTGCGCTCGCTCAACGACGACGCCTTCGTCTTCCTGGGCGCCCGCGACTACGACTATCCGCGCACCTCGGACGGCGGCTATGCGGCCGAGGCCCCGCTGGACCAGTCCGCCGCCGGCGTCGGCGTCCTGCGCGATCCCCAGCGGACGGTTCTGAGGCGCACCTCGGAGCCCGCCGTCCTGACCGCCCAGATGAAGCGCCAGATCGACCTGTCGGACCCGGTCACCGTGGCCAAGGCCAATCTGCGCAGCCGCGTCCATCGCCGCGCCTATATGGATTACGTCGGGGTCAAACGGTACGGCGACGACGGCCGTCCCTCGGGCGAGACCCGCTTCGTCGGCCTGTTCACCGCCGAGGCCTATGACCGGCCGCCGTCACAGGTGCCGCTGATCCGCAGGAAGGTCGCCAAGGTCCTCGACCGCGCCGGAAAGGCGCCCGGCAGTCACAACGAGAAGCGGTTGAAGAACATTCTGGAGAACTATCCCCGGGACGAACTCTTCCAGATTTCGGAAGACGAGTTGCTGACGACGGCTCTGGGCATCCTGCACCTGTTCGACCGGCCCCGGATCAAGATCTTCACCCGCAAGGACCCGTTCGACCGGTTCGTCTCGGTCCTGGCCTTCGTGCCACGCGAGCGCTACGACGCCGGGGTGCGCGAGCGGATCGGCCGCATCCTGGCCCGGGCCTGGGGCGGACGTCTGTCGGCCTGGTATCCGCAGCTGTCGGACGCGCCCCTGGTGCGCATCCACTATATCATCGGCGTGACCCCGGGCGGACACCCGACGCCGGACGCGCGGGCTCTGGACGCCGAGATCATCGAGACCGGCCGCAGCTGGGTCGATCGCTTCGAAGGCGCACTCCGCGCCGCCGAGGTCGACGACAGCCAGATCGGCGCCATGAGCGCCCGCTGGGCCGAAGCTTTCGGACCGGGCTACCGGGAGCGCTACGACGCCGCGGAGGCGGTCAATGACCTGCAGGAAATCGATCGCCTGAACGAGACCGGCGACACGACCGTCGGCGAACCTGTCGCCGTGCGCGCCTTCCGCCATGCCGACGACAGCCCGCTGCAATTCCGTTTCAAACTCTATCGTCGCGGCGCGGCGGTGCCCTTGTCCGACGTCCTGCCGGTCCTGGCCGACATGGGCTTGAAGACGCTGGAGGAATTCGGCCACGCCATCCGGCCCGCCGGCCAGACCGGCTCGGCTCAGGAAATCCACGTCCACGAATTCCTGCTGGAGGATCCGCGCGGCGCAGCGCTCGAGTTCGGCGACATCAAGGGCCCGTTCGAAGTGGCCTTCTCGGCCGTCTGGTCCGGCCAGACCGAGAGCGACGGTTTCAACCGTCTGGTGCTCGAACTCGGCGTCGGCTGGCGCGAGGCGGCCCTGATCCGCACCCTGGCCCGTTATCGCCAGCAGACGGGTTTAGATCCCTCCCAGGCGGTGCAGGAAGAGGCGCTGCGCGACTATCCCGCCATCGCCCGCGCCCTTCTGTCCTTCTTCGCCTGCAAATTCGACCCGGCCCACGGGGGTCCGGCCGATGATCGTGCGTCCGCGTGCACCGAACTGACGGACAAGATCAACGCCCTGCTGATGGACGTAAAGTCGCTGGACCATGACCGGGCGCTGCGCCGGATGATGGCCCTGGTCGGGGCGATCAAGCGCACCAACTATTACCAGGCGACAGCCGACGGCGGCTTCAAGCCGCACATTTCGATCAAGATCGCCTCGCGCGAACTCGACGACCTGCCCCTGCCCAAACCCTATCGCGAGATCTTCGTCTGGGCGCCGCACATCGAGGGCGTCCACCTGCGCTTCGGCCCGGTCGCGCGCGGGGGCCTGCGCTGGTCTGACCGCCGCGACGATTTCCGCACCGAGGTCCTGGGTCTGGTGAAGGCCCAGCAGGTCAAGAACGCCGTCATCGTGCCGGTCGGCTCCAAGGGCGGCTTCTTCCCGAAATACCTGTCCGGCATCGTGCGCGCCGGCGGCGATCGCGACGCCCAGCAGGCCGAGGCCATCCGCGCCTACAAGACCTTCCTGTCGGGCCTTCTGGACATCACCGACAACATCGCCGCCGACGGCCTGGTCACCCATCCGTCCAGTGTCGTCGCCTTCGAGGGGGATGATCCCTATCTGGTCGTGGCCGCCGACAAGGGCACGGCGACCTTCTCCGACATCGCCAACGGGGTCTCGGCCGACTACGGCTTCTGGCTCGACGACGCCTTCGCCTCGGGCGGGTCGGTCGGTTACGACCACAAGGCCATGGGCATCACGGCGCGCGGCGCCTGGGAGGCGGTCAAGCGCCACTTCCGCGAAATCGGCAAGGACATCCAGACCGAGCCCTTCACCGTGGTCGGCGTCGGCGACATGTCGGGCGACGTGTTCGGCAACGGCCTGTTGCTGTCGAAGGCGTCAAAACTGGTCGCCGCCTTCGACCACCGCGACATCTTCATCGACCCGACGCCCGACCCGGCCTCGTCCTGGGTCGAGCGCGACCGCCTGTTCGCCCTGCCGCGCTCGTCCTGGCAGGACTATGACAAGACGCTGATCTCGGCAGGCGGCGGAGTCTTCTCGCGCTCGGCCAAGTCGATCGAACTGACCCCGGAGATCCGCGCCGCCCTCGACATCACCGATACAGCCCTGGACCCCGTCAGCCTGATCCGCGCCATCCTCAAGGCGCCGGCGGAGCTGCTCTATCTCGGCGGCATCGGCACCTATGTGAAGTCCGCGCTCGAGACGGACGCCCAGGTCGGGGACAAGGGCACCGACGCCCTGCGGATCAATGCCGACGAACTGAGGGTCAAGGTGGTGGGAGAGGGGGCCAACCTCGGCTTCACCCAGGCGGGGCGGATCGCCTTCGCGGCCGGTGGCGGACGCATCAATACCGACGCCATCGACAACTCCGCCGGGGTCGACACCTCCGACCACGAGGTCAACATCAAGATCCTGATCGGCTCGGCGGTCACCAACGGCGTCCTGCCGCTGGCGGAGCGCGTGCCCCTTCTGGCCTCGATGACCGAAGAGGTCGGGCTGAAGGTCCTGGCCCACAACTACGACCAGACCCTGGCCCTGACCCTGCAGCAGGCTGAGGGGGCCGGCGCGCTCGACACCCAGCAGCGCTTCATGCAGGCGCTGACCGCGCGCGGCAAACTGGACCGCAAGGTCGAGGGTCTCCCGGGTGACGTCCGCATCGGCGAGATGAAGATGGCGGGCCTGGCCCTGACCCGGCCCGAGCTGGCCGTGCTGATGGCCTATTCCAAGCTCGAACTCGCCGATGAGATCGTGGCCTCGAAGGCGCCGGAGGATCCGTTCTTCGAGGAGACCCTGGTCCGCTACTTCCCCGAACCGCTGGCCCGTTTCGAGGAGCAGATGCGCGGCCACCGGCTGCGGCGCGAGATCGTGGCGACGGTTCTCTGCAACGAGATCGTCAACATGACGGGTCCGACCTTCCCCGATCGCCTGCGGGCGGCGGCCGGGTGCGACACGACGGCCCTGGTCATCGCCTTCGAGGCCGCGCGGCGGGTCTTCCGCCTCGACGAGGCTTGGGACGCGGTCAGTGCGCTGGACCTCAAGGTTCCGGCCGAGACCCAGACAGCCCTCTATCTGGAAATCTCCACCGTGCTGCGGCGCCAGACCTTCTGGCTGGCGCGCCGCGCGGGCAAGGCGGGGGCGACGGTCCAGGGACTGATCGAGGCCTATCGCCCGGCGGCCGATGCTCTGCGAGGCGCGGGCGGTGATGTCCTGTCGCGCTTCGAACAGGGGCGTCTGGCCGATCGGCTGAAGTCGTTCGCCGGCATGGGGGTGGGCGAAGACCTTGCCCAGACCATCTCCATGCTGCGTCCCCTGGTCGCCACGGCCGACGTCGGTGATCTGGCGAAGGACGCCGGCTGGTCCGAGCCCCGGATGGCGCGCCTCTATCACCAGGTGGGCGCGGCCTTCGACTTCGACCGCCTGCGCGCCGCCGCCGGCGCCGTGCCGTCGGGCGATCATTTCGACCGCCTGGCCGTGCGTCGCCTGATCGAGGACCTGATGGCCGAACAGGTCGCCCTGACCCGCGCGGTGGCGCTGTCCTCCGAACCGGCGGTGGGCGACACCGAGGCGAACGCCGAAGCGGCCGTGGACGCCTGGATCGGATCGCGTCAGGCCGTGGTCGAAGGCGTTCGCGCCGCTGTGGACGAGATCGAGGCCTCGGGCACGGGCTGGACCTTCGCCAAACTGACCATCGCCAATGGCCAGATCCGCCAGGTCGTGGGCGCGCTTTGATGGCCCGCAAATTCCTCGTTGTCGTCGACGACAGCCCCGAGTTCGAGGCGGCCCTGCGCTATGCCTCGCGCCGGGCGCGGTCGACCGGCGGCAGGGTAGCCTTGCTGCGGATCATTCCGGGGGGGTCGGACGAGCACTGGGCCGGGGTGCGCGACGAAATCCAGCGCCAGCAGCGGGCCGAGGCCGAAGCGCTTCTGAACCGGCTGGGCGAAGAGGCGCAGGAACGCTCGGGCGCCCAGCCGGTCTTCCTGATCGAGGAGGGCGAGCCCCAGGCGGCCATCCGCAAGGTCTGCGGCGACGATCCTGAGATCAAGATCCTGGTCCTGGCCGCCGGAACCGGCAGCCGGGGTCCGGGTCCGCTGGTGTCGGCGGTGCTGAAACAGGGCGCCGCTTTCGGCGGGCGCAAACTGCCGGTGACCATCGTGCCGGGAGAGCTGACCGACGCCGAGATCGAGGATCTGGCGTAAGGTCTTCCTTCTCCCCTTGCGGGAGAAGGTGGCCGGAGCGCAGCGGAGGTCGGATGAGGGGTCACGTCGGCCTTGAAAGTCGTTCCCTCCAGCCCCCATTCCAGCTTTCGGTGTGACCCCTCATCCGTCGGGCTTCGCCCGCCACCTTCTCCCGCAGGGGGAGAAGGGAATTTGGCTTGATACCCATCAACGGATCCCCTGAATTCGCCAGGGATTTCAACGTCCGGCTCTGACGAGAGCCCTTTTGCCCATCACTCTCTGAAACGGCCTCATACTGGTTCTTCACGTGTGGAGACCCTCATCATGGGCGAACGCATCGGACGCATCGGACGCTTCGAACGGTGTTTTGAAGGCCGGACCGACGGGACTCTATGGACTATCTGGACTCCAATTCCGGAGTCTGACCCGCACCGCGACGCTCTTGCGAACCACCCCATCCAGGCGCATCTCCAGCTCATGTTCATCCAGACCGAACCGACCCCGAACCCGAACGCACTGAAGTTCCTGCCCGGCCGCGATGTGGCCCCCGGCGGTTCGCGCGAGTTCCTGTCGATCGACCAGGCGACGGCCTCGCCGCTCGCCGAGGCCCTGTTCACGCTGGAGGACGTCTCCGGCGTCTTCTTCGGGGCCGACTATGTCTCGGTGACCAAGGTCGAACACGGCCGCGACTGGTCGGAGATGAAGCCGGAGATCCTGTCTGCGATCATGGATCATTTCGTCTCCGGCGCGCCCCTGTTGCGCGACGGCGAGACGAGCGTCAATGACGGCGCCGAGGACACCGAGATTGTGGCCGAGATCAAGGCTCTGCTCGACAGCCGCATCCGCCCGGCTGTGGCCCAGGACGGCGGCGACATCCTGTTTGATGCCTTCGACGAGGAGAGCGGGATCCTGCGCCTGCGCATGCGCGGCGCCTGCGCCGGCTGCCCCTCCTCGGCCATGACGCTGAAGGCCGGGGTCGAGCAGATGATGAAACACTACGTCCCCGAAGTGACCAGCGTCGAACAGGTCATCTAGGGGCGCTGCCGATCGCCCGTTTCTGACCGCTATCGCTTGCGACACGGTCATTTGCTGCTTGAGCACGTGAAACGTTTCCGTCTCGCCTGACACTGGCGTCTGAGGCACAATCCGGCATGGCCCGCTTCGCATCCGACCCGGACGCCGCCGCCCTCGGCGAGGGACTGGCCACCCTGCGCCGCGCCGTCGGCCTGAGCCAGGCGGAGGCCGGCGCCCGCATCGGCATGACCAGCCAGGGCTGGGGTCTCTATGAGAGCGGCAAACGGCCGGGCCTGTTTCGCCCCGATGTCCAGCGCCGCCTGACCGGCGCCCTGAACGCGACACCCGAGGATCTCGCCCTGATCCTGGCGCGGGAAGGGCCGGCGACCGCACCGCCAGCGACCGGCGTAGAAAGCCTCGGCCGTGCCTTCAGTCCGCCGCCCGAGCGGCATGCGAACGCGACCGAGCGGATGCAGCTTTCCAATGACGACCTTGCGCCCTGGGCCGCGTCCGGGGTGGTGCTGGAGTTCGATCCGGGCCGCTGGCCGCGCCGGGACCAGGGCTGCGTCATCGACCTGGCGGACGGGACCCGACTGGTCCGGCTGTACCAGAGCGCCGACGGCGACCGCCTGTATGTGAAGGGCGGTCCGGCCGGACTGGGGGCCGAGACCAGTCTGGATCGCAACGCGGTCGCCCGGGTGGCGGCTGTCCGCGCGAGGCTGGACGAATGAAACGAAAAGGTTGTATTTTGCGTGGCGATATGAAACGATCCGGTCAGCAGCAAAGCCGGAGCCGCCCGCATGCCCCGTTCGCCCGCCGCCATCGACGCCCTGGTCGGACACCGCATTGCGGAGCGGCGTGCGGCCATGGGTCTGTCGCAGACGGCCCTGTCTCAACGGCTCGGCGTCAGCCCGCAACAGGTCCAGAATTACGAGTCGGGGGCCAATCGGGTCTCGGCGTCGCGTCTGAACGACATCGCAGTCGCCCTGGGGGTCGCGCCGGGCGCGCTGTTTCCGGCTCTCTCGTCGGGGGAGGCTTCGGAGAGCGACGACCTGTCACGTCTGCGTATCATGACCGCGACGCCCGAAGGGCGAGTCGTGGCCGCCGCCTTCCCGCTGATCCGCGATCGAAACCTGAGACAGGCTTTGGCGCGGATCACCGAGGCCCTGGCGCCCGCGTCCTGACCGGGTCCGCCCGATGAGGGTGCTGGTCATCGACACGGCGCTGGACGCCTGCACCGCTGCAGTGTTCGAGGAGGGCCGCGCCTTGGGCCTGCGGTCCGAGGTCATGGCCCGCGGTCACTCCGAACGGCTGGGCGGTTTCGTCCGCGACGCGGTCGCGGAGGCCGGCGGCGGGTTCGAGGCGCTGGACCGGATCGGCGTCACCGTCGGCCCGGGCTCCTTCACCGGCCTGCGGGTCGGACTGGCCTTCGCCCAGGGACTGGGCGCGGCGCTCGGTCTGCCGGTTGTCGGCGTATCGACCCTCGCGGCCCTGGCCCGGTCCGCCGATGGCGGACAGGGAACGATGGCGGCTGTGATCGATGCGCGCCGGGGGCAGGTCTATCTGCAGCTGTTCGAGACCGGTCACCCGGCGTCGGCGCCGGAGGCCGTGTCGCTGGAAGACGCCATCGCGCGCCTCGCCGACCGGTCCTGGCGCATCACAGGGTCGGGTGCGACCCTGGTCGGAGGCGAGGTTTCGACAGTGACCGCTCCCGACCCCGCCGCGCTCGCCGCCCTGACCGTTGCGCTCGACCCCGCGAACCATCCGCCGAGACCCCTCTATCTGCGCGCGCCCGACGCGACCCCGCCGACCCGCCTGCCCGGTCAGGCGCGCCCCGTCGTTTCGGGCGCGTGACGACCGTGGCCGATCCGGGCGATCTGGTCCGAGGGCTCGCCGACCTGCACGCGGCAGCGTTCGACGCGCCGTGGTCCGCGACGGCCTTCGCCGACCTTCTGGGTCAGGCCGGCGTCTTTCTGGAAGGCGACGCGGACGGTTTCGTTCTGATCCGCACCGTCGCCGACGAGGCGGAGATTCTGACCCTGGCCGTCCGGCCGCCCGCCCGCCGGAAGGGCCTGGGCGCCCGTCTGCTCCGCGCCGCGACGGTTCGCGCGGCCGCGATCGGCGCGACGCGAATGTTCCTGGAGGTGGCCGAGGATAACGCTCCAGCCCGCGCCCTCTACCGCGCGCTCGGCTTCGAGGCGGCGGGACGACGACCACGCTATTATCTGCGTGCGGACGGCCCGGCCGTGGACGCCCTGCTTCTGGTTCTTAACTTGGTCTGAACGGCTTCCCACGAGGGGTTGGCCCCTCTATCTTCACAGCCATGGACCGGATCGAAAAACTCTGCGCCGAGCGCGGCATGCGCATGACCGAACAGCGCCGGGTGATCGCCCGCGTTCTCGGCAGCGCCGAGGATCACCCCGATGTGGAGGAGTTGTACCGCCGCGCCTCCGCCATCGATCCGCACATCTCGATCGCCACCGTCTATCGCACCGTGCGCCTGTTCGAAGAGGCGGGCGTGGTCGAAAAGCATGACTTCGGCGACGGCCGCAGCCGCTATGAAGAGGCGGGCGACGATCACCACGATCACCTGATCGACACCAGGACCGGCGAAGTCATCGAATTCTTCGACGCCGAGATCGAACGGCTGAAGACCGAGATCGCCGAACGCCTCGGCTTCGAACTGGTCGGGCACAAGCTGGAGCTCTACGGCAAGGCCATTGAAGGCGCCGAGCCGTCCAAGCGCGAGGGCCTGATCTACACGCGCAACGCCGCTCGCGTCGATCCTGGCCAGCTGTCCTGATCCTTGCCGGCTTCGTGATCTTGCAGGCCTTTGGCGCGACACTCAGGAGTGCGTCATGTCCGCGACCCTGACTGCTCCGGAGGTTGAGACGTCCGCCGCCCCGATCCCGGGGCCCAAGCGGCTGTTCATCAAGACCTACGGCTGCCAGATGAACGTCTATGACTCGGAACGAATGGCCGATGTCCTGCGCCCTCTGGGCTACGCCACGACCGACGAGGTCGAAGCCGCCGATTTCGTCATCCTGAATACCTGCCACATCCGCGAGAAGGCGGCCGAGAAGATCTATTCCGAGCTCGGCAAGATGCGGGAACTGCGTGAGCGCAAGATCGCACGCGGCGAGGCGCGGATGACCATCGCCGTCGCCGGCTGCGTCGCCCAGGCCGAGGGTGAGGAGATCATGCTGCGCCAGCCGGCGGTCGACATCGTCGTCGGACCCCAGGCCTATCACCAGCTTCCTGAACTGCTGACGCGCACTGCGCGGTCGCGCGGTGAGCGGATCGGCGCGGACTTCGCGCCCAACGAAAAGTTCGACGCCCTGAACGCGGGTAGCCCGTCGATGCGCGGGGTCAAGGGCTACACCGCCTTCCTGACGGTGCAGGAAGGGTGCGACAAGTTCTGCAGCTTCTGCGTCGTCCACTATACGCGCGGCGCTGAATGGTCGCGGCCGGTCACCGACGTTCTGGCTGAGGAGCGCGGTCTGGCGGACCAGGGCGTGCGCGAGGTCACCCTGCTGGGCCAGAACGTCAACGCCTATGACGGGGAGGGCGCGGACGGAAAGGTCTGGACCCTCGCGAAGCTGGCGCGGATGCTGGCGGACATCCCCGGCCTCGATCGCATTCGCTATACGACCAGCCACCCCAACGACATGTCCGACGACCTGATCGCCGCGCACGCCGAGGTCGAGGCCCTGATGCCCTATTTGCATCTGCCGGTGCAGGCGGGGTCGGACCGGATCCTGCGGTTGATGAACCGGAGGCACGGGCGCCAGAAATACGTCGACCTGATCGGGCGCATCCGCGAGGCGCGGCCAGACCTTGCGCTCGCCGGCGACATGATCGTCGGCTTTCCCGGCGAAACAGACCGGGAGTTTGAGGACACCCTCGATCTGGTGCGACAGGTAAATTACGCGGCCTGTTTCTCCTTCATTTATTCGGCGCGGCCGGGCACTCCGGCCTCGACCATGCCGGGGCAGGTGCCTTCCGAGGTGATGAAGGACCGGCTCAAGGCGCTGCAGGACCTCCTGATCGAACAGCAGGTGGCCTTCAACGAAGCCCAGACGGGGCGGACGCTGAACGTCCTGTTCGACCGCAAGGGCCGCTATCCTGGGCAGGCGGTCGGGCGATCCCCATATCTGCAATCCGTGCATGTCTCCGGCGCGGATCATCTGCTCGGCCGGATCGTTCCGGTGAAGATCGAGCAGGGTAGCCAGAACAGTCTGAAAGGTGTCCTTATTGGCGCGTGAATCCGAGTTTCTTGCGTTGGACGACGCGTCGCTGCGGGCGGTGATCGGGCCGAACAGCCGCCACGTCGCCCTGATCGAGGATGCCTTCAAGGTGTTGATCGAGGCGCCCGGCGGCGGAGTCTCGATCAACGGCGGGGCTCGCGACCGGGCCAGCGCCAGACAGGTGATCGAGGGTCTGGCCCTGCGCGCAGCGAAGGGCGCCGAGGTCAACGAGGCGGACGTGCGCGCCGGCATCGGCTCGGCCCGCACCGGGGTCACCGGCGGCGGGCGCCGCGTCGATCCCATGGCCCTGCCTATCGGCAAGCGCGGCGCCATCGTCCCCAAGACGGACGCCCAGGCGCGCTATCTGGACACCCTGGCCAACCACGAACTGAGCTTCGGCGTCGGTCCGGCGGGGACAGGCAAAACCTTCCTCGCGGCCGCCTACGGGGCGTCGCTTCTGCGTCGGGGACAGGTGGACCGGCTGGTCATCACCCGGCCAGCGGTCGAGGCGGGCGAAAAGCTGGGCTTCCTGCCCGGCGACCTGAACGAAAAGGTCGATCCCTATCTGGCTCCGATCTGGGAGGCGCTGAACGACATTCTCGGCGCCGAGGACGTGCAGCGTCGGCGCGACAAGGGCGAGATCGAGGCCGCCCCGATCGCCTTCATGCGAGGCCGCACCCTCAGCCATGCCTTCGTCATCGTCGACGAGGCGCAGAACACCAGTCGTCTGCAGATGAAGATGGTCCTGACTCGTCTGGGGGAGGGGGCGCGGATGGTGGTCACCGGCGATCCGTCGCAGATCGACCTCCTGAACCCACGCGACTCGGGCCTCGCCCATGCGTTGCGCATCCTGCGCGACGTGAAGGGGGTGGGGGTGCTGGAATTCGAGGCCCAGGACGTGGTGCGTCATGCCATGGTCGAGCGGATCGTGCGCGCCTATGACGCCGATGCGGCGACGGGTCGGCCGACGCCCGACCTGGAAGACCCGGCGCGATGATCGAGGTCGAGGTCGACGCCGGGGACTGGACCGACGCCATCGACGATGTCGAGGCCGTGGTCGAACGGGCGGCGGTGGCGGCTCTGGGCGATAGAGAGGGTGGCATCGTCATCCTGCTGACCGACGACGAAACGGTGCGCGACCTGAACGACCGGTTCCGCGGGAAGGACAGGCCGACCAACGTCCTGTCCTTCCCGGCCGCCGAAATGCCCTGCGTCGCCGGTCAGACGCCGCTGGGCGACATCGTCCTGGCTTACGGCGTCTGCGCGGCTGAGGCCGAGGAACAGTCCAAGACCCTGCGCAATCATCTGACCCATCTGGTGGTGCACGGCGTGCTTCACCTGCTGGGGCGCGACCACGAGGTCGACGTGGAGGCCGAGGCCATGGAGGGCGAGGAGCGCGTGATCCTTGCCAGCCTTGGCGTATCCGACCCATACACGCTCCCGTATGACGACTGAGCTTTTCCAGAAATCCGGCGATGCCCTGAACCGGGCCCTGGACGGGCGTCTGGCCCGTATCGGCCTGGCGCTGATCGCCGGCATCGGGGCGGCCCTGGCGCATCCGCCGTTCGGGATCTTGCCTGGCCTGCTGGGCTATCCGCTTCTGATGCTGCTGGCCGAACGGTCGGGGTCGGTGCGCGGCGCCTTCTGGATGGGTTGGCTGGCCGGGTTCGGCTATTTCGGCGTCGGCTGCTGGTGGGTCGCCGAGGCCTTCCTTGTCGACCCGGCCCAGGCCTGGATGGCGCCGTTCGCCGCCAGCCTGTTGCCTGCCGGTATCGGCCTGTTCTGGGGGACGGCGACGGCCTTGTATCGCCGGTTCGCGCCCGATGGCTTGCTCCGCGTCCTGTTTTTCGCGGCATGTTTCGCCCTGCTGGAATGGCTGCGCGGCCATGTGTTGACCGGCTTCCCGTGGAACCCAGCGGGGGCCGGCTGGGCCGCCGGATCGGCGGGCTCCCAGTTTGCGGCAGTGGTCGGGGTCTACGGGCTGGGGTTCGTGACGGTCGCGGCGACCTGCGCTTTTGCCCCCCTGTTCTCGCCGGGATCCCGCAAGGCGCGGGCGGGCGTCGCCCTGACCGGCACCGTCATCCTGTCCGCCCTCGTCATCGGCGGTACGGTCCGGCT
The DNA here is from genome assembly GCF_049897665.1 of Brevundimonas sp. TWP2-3-4b1. Taxonomy (NCBI): domain Bacteria; kingdom Pseudomonadati; phylum Pseudomonadota; class Alphaproteobacteria; order Caulobacterales; family Caulobacteraceae; genus Brevundimonas; species Brevundimonas sp. TWP2-3-4b1. Next base: position 54,161 of record NZ_JAFCWQ010000015.1, read on the forward strand.
GGCCGGAGCCCAGGTGCGCGACACCGACACCCTGATCCGCATCGTCCAGGCCGACGTGCAGCAGGAGTCCAAATGGTCGCCGGAGACCTATCGGTCCATCGTCGATCGTTACGTCAATCTGACCGCTCGCGCGGGCGCGGCCCAGCCCGATGTGATCGTCTGGCCCGAAGGCGCTCTTCCGGCCCGTTTCAACGACGTCTTCGCACCCAACTCACCCGACGGCTCGGCCATCGCGCGGGCCGTCCAGCCGGGCCAGACCCTGCTGATGGGATTGCCTCGGGGCGAGAGGGGGCCCGATGGGCGGGCGCGCTACTACAACAGCCTGTTCGCCATGGCCGATGAAGGCGCGGCCGGGCTGAGAGTCACCGCCGTCTATGACAAATACCGGCTGGTCCCGTTCGGCGAGTTCCTGCCGCTGGGCGGTTTGATGGGCGCGATCGGCGTGCGCAGCCTGGTGCATATGCCCGCCGACTTCAGCCCGGGACCGCGCCCCGCGCCGATCGACCTGCCAAACGCGCCCAGGGTCCAGCCGCTGATCTGCTATGAAAGTTTGTATCCGGGGTTCACGCCGGGCGCGGGCGGCCGGCCTGAATGGATCGTCAACGTGTCCAACGACGCCTGGTTCGGGGCGACCTCGGGACCGATCCAGCACCTCAACCTCGCCAGCTATCGCGCCATCGAAACAGGTCTGCCGGTGGTGCGCGCGACGCCGACGGGGGTTTCGGCCATGATCGATCCCTGGGGCCGGGTCATCGACGGCCGGCGACTGGATCCCGGCGAGAGCGGGGTCATCGACGCCCTGTTGCCGCAACCGGTGGGGATCACCCCCTACGGCCGGGTCGGCGACCTGTTTTTCTGGCTGATGGTGCTTGGCGGACTGGCGCCGGCCGCGATCTTGTTCGTCAGGGCGCGCCGGGCGGTCCATGGATGAGAAGCGCTCCAACTTGACCACAGGTGGCGGGTTGGGCGCGCAAGGTCGCAGCCCTTGCGCGCCCTGCTTCAAAGCCGCCGAAGAGCGTCCCGAGAGAGCCGTCGAAGTGCTCAAGGCGTTGAGGTCAGGGGATGTCTCGTCGTGACCGACAATCGCAGTCGCGGCCGTGGCGGCGGTGTAATCTCCATTTCCCAGAAATCAGATGACAGCTAGGCCGGACGAGCGCATGAGGTCGCCGGTTTCAATCAAGGCATATGACGAGCAATGGTTAGAGGTGTCGGCGAGGATGGTCCCCACCCGGTGGACCGCCATGTGGGCAGACGGGTGTGCGAGAAGCGCATCAGCCTGGGTTATAATCAAAGCGATCTGGGTCGGGCGCTGGGACTGACCTTCCAGCAGATCCAGAAATACGAGAAGGGCGCCAATCGCATCTCGGCGTCCAAGCTCTGGGACATCGCTCGCTTCTTCAAGGTGGACGTCGGATACTTCTTCCAGGGGTTGAGTGCTCAACCGGGAATGGCGGAGGGGGAGGCTGGCGCGGCCGCCTTCGATCACGACTTCCCCTCGACCCGATACACCATCGAGATCGCGCGGCTGGCCCCGCAACTGTCCAGCCGTCAGCAGAAGTTGGCTCTGGACATGATCCGCGAGATGACCGGCAAGCCCGAAGAAGCCTAGGCTTCCGTTGAGGCCGCTATCGCCCGATGCGCCCCGACGCCCCGGCCGTCAGTTCTGAGATCGCCGCTGGCCGAAGGTCGGGGCCGCGGCTCTCTGGACGGCCCAATAGGTCGGACCGTCGTTGGGCTTGAACATGGTGCGTGCTGTACCGTCCCGCGCCACGACGGCGAAGGTGTTGGTCGAGGCCTGATACAGCAGGATGTCACCGTTCGGACGCGTCGCCGTGTCCGTACCGGCAGGCGGCCGCGACGTGAAAGCGGTGATCTTGTCCAGAAAGTCCTCGGCCGACCGCGAGCCAAAGTCCGCGCCGTTGCGTTCGTAGAGGCGCTGGATCTTCTCATCGACCGTCTCACGGCGATTTGCGGTCAGGACCGTCGTCCCGGCTCCGTCCGTGTCCGACGACGTCATTCCGGTCGAAGACCCCGCGCCCGATGTCAGGGTAACGTCGGCCCCCCGGGCCGTTCGATCCCGCGTTTCGACCGCTGAATCCCCGTTGCCGCAAGCCGTCAAGGTCAGCATCGCTGCGAAGGCGACGCCTGTTGTCATCGAAACCCTCATCACACCCTCCATTTGAAACCCGCAGAAGAGACTTAGCCACAGGTTGTTTGTTCCCGCAATGTTCTTTTTCTCCGTCTCGACGGCGTGCGCCGCGGCGGCTAGACCGGCGTCATGTCCAGCGCGGCCCTGACGACCCGAAAAATCCTGCTGATCGTCGGGGGCGGCATAGCGGCCTACAAGGCGCTGGAGTTGGTGCGGCTGCTCAAGAAGGCCAGCTGCGAGGTGCAGGCCGTGCTGACCGCGAGCGGATCGGAGTTCGTCACCCCCTTGTCGCTGGCGGCCTTAACCGGAAATCCCGTGCGGATGGGCCTCTTCCTGCCCGACGAAGAGACGACAATGGGTCATATCGAGCTGTCGCGCTGGGCCGACCTGGTGGTCGTGGCGCCGGCGACGGCGGGGCTGATCGCCAAGGCGGCGAACGGCATGGCCGACGACCTGGCTTCGACCACGCTTCTGGCGACGGACAAGCGGGTACTGCTTGCGCCGGCGATGAATGTGCGGATGTGGCTGCATCCAGCGGTACAGGCCAATGTCACGCGGTTGAAGGGGTTTGACGGTTTCCACGGCGTGGCGGTCGTCGGGCCGGACGACGGCGAGATGGCCTGCGGCGAGTTTGGCCCGGGGCGGATGGCCGAGCCGGCGGCGATCCTGGCAGCGATCACCGATCTGCTGACCGGTCCTGACCGACGGGCGCTGGCGGGGCGGCGGGCGGTGGTGACGGCGGGTCCGACGTTCGAGCCGATCGATCCGGTACGGGGCCTGACCAATCGGTCCAGCGGCAAACAGGGCTACGCCATCGCCGCCGCCCTGGCCGTGCGAGGCGCCGAGGTGACCCTGGTTTCAGGGCCGACGGGTCTGGCGGTTCCGGTCGGCGTAACCCGGATCGACGTCGAAACGGCGATGGAAATGAAGGCGGCGACTGAGGCGGCGCTTCCAGCCGACATCGCGGTGCTTTCGGCCGCCGTCGCGGACTGGCGCGTGGACACGGTCGCCGGCGGCAAGATCAAGAAGGCGCCGGGCGGGCCGCCGACGCTGAGCCTGATCGAGAACCCGGATATTCTGGCGGGCATCGCCGCGCCCGGAGTGAACCGGCCAAGGCTGGTGATCGGCTTCGCCGCCGAGACCACAGACCTGGAGGCCAACGCCCGGTCGAAACTGTCGCGCAAGGGCTGCGACTGGATCGTCGGCAACGACGTCTCGGCCGATGTCTTCGGCGCCGATGGCAATACGGTCCTCCTAGTGACAAAGGACGGGGCCGACGCCTGGCCGCGCCTTTCCAAGACCGAAGTGGCCACGCGCCTGGCCGACCGCATCGCCAATCATTTTTCTCCCAAAGCCTGAGAATCTGCCTTGAGCACCCTTCGGATCCTGCGCCTGCCCCATGCCGAGGGCCTGGCCCTGCCCGCCTATGAGACCGCCGGGTCTGCGGGCCTGGATCTGAGGGCCGCGGTGCCCGAGGACGCACCGATGACGCTTGAGCCGGGCGCGCGAGCTCTTGTGCCCACAGGGCTCAAGATCGCGCTGGAACAAGGCTGGGAGGCGCAGATCCGGCCGCGATCGGGCCTCGCATTGAAACATGGGATCAGCGCGCCCAACACCCCGGGGACGATCGACAGCGACTATCGCGGCGAGGTCGGGGTCATCCTGATCAACCTGGGCCAGGAGCCGTTCGTCATCAAACGCGGCGAGCGCATCGCCCAGATGGTTATCGCGGCCGTGGCCCAGGCGACCGTGGTCGAGGTCGAGACCCTGGACGACACGGCGCGCGGCTCCGGTGGTTTCGGTTCCACCGGCTGATAAGGTCGCATCCATTCCCGCAGACCGGCGTTAACCCTGCCGACGGCCAAGCTGGGCCGTGGCAAATCCGGAGCGTCGCGTGATGGAAGAGTTCTTCGCCCAGCTGGGCAACCTGCTGCAGGGGCTGTTCGCCCTCACCCAAAGCGGGTTTGACAGCGTCAATCAGGTGGTAGGGCTGATCATCGCCCTGATCGCCGCCTTCATGATGCCGGCATGGCGCAGCCTGTTCAGCACCGCCCTGGGCGCGACCTTGGTCTATATCATCGTGGGCTTGCTGAGGCCGATGCTGGATGGGGGCGCGTTCGCCCTGCCCGATCTGATGAGCATGACCTTCTGGATGACCGTCCTGGCTCTGTTCCTGGCCTTCTCGGTGATCATCGCCGTATTCTTCTTTCTCAGGACCCTGTTGGGCGGCGGACATCGCCATCGGGCCCATGCCCACTAGGAACCGGAAGGCGGACGTTCGCGTCCGCCCTTTCCCTTTCGACGGGACGGAGCTATAGGAACTCCCACATCGTTAGACCGGCGTCCAACGGCGTCGTTCAAAGCGGCGGCCTTGGATGGCCGACCGCTTTTTCTTTTGCCCGGATTTCTCTGCTTGCGCGCCAAGACCGTCGAAGACCGCCAGATCCTGGAGCTGATCGATCCCGTCGCGGAATCGATCGGCCTGGACATCGTGCGCGTGCGTCTGATGGGCGGGACCCTGCGTCGCCGCCTTCAGGTCATGGCCGAGCGGCCCATCGACAACGACATCGACGTCGGCGAATGCGCCCGCCTGAGCCGCGCCATGTCCGAGGTGCTGGACGCGGCCGATCCGATCGCCGGCGAATATCTGCTGGAAGTCTCCTCGCCCGGCATCGACCGGCCCCTGACGCGGCTGAAGGACTTCGACCTGTACGAGGGTTTCGAAGCGCGGCTTGAATCCGACCGCATGATCGAGGGGCGCAAACGCTTCAAGGGCATCGTCGCCGGAACCGACGGCGACAACATCGCCATCGACCTGGACGGCGAGGAAGAGACGGCCCTGATCCCCTTCGACTGGCTGGTGGACGCCAAGCTGGTCATGAATGACGCCCTCTTGAAGCGCGGGGCTGCGATCCGCGCCGCGCGGGGCGAGCCCGAAGACGACGGCCTGCCGGAAGGCGCGCCTGAAGACCAAGACCCCGCAAAGACCCCAAAGACTATATCTGAGGACGACGCCTGATGGCCGTGACCGGTATTTCCGCCAATCGCCTGGAACTGCTCCAGATCGCCAATGCGGTCGCGCAGGAAAAGAACATCGACCGCGAAATCGTGATCGAGGCCCTGGAAGAAGCCATCCAGAAGGGCGCCAAGTCGCGCTACGGCGCCCATCACGACATCCGCGCCAAGATCGACCCGAAGACGGGCGAACTGGCCCTGACGCGTCACGTGACCATCGTCGAGGACGACTGGACGCCGGAAGACGAGCTGGAGGAGTTTAACGATAGCGCCATGGTCCGGCTGACCGATGCGTCCAAGCGCGATCCGGAAGCCGTCGTCGGCAAGGAATATGTCGAGGACCTGCCGCCGTTCGAATTCGGCCGCGTACAGACCCAGATGGCCCGCCAGGTCATCACGGGAAAGGTTCGCGAGGCCGAGCGCGCCAACCAGTACGAAGAGTTCAAGGACCGCGTCGGCGAGATCGTCAACGGCACCGTCAAGCGCGTCGAATACGGCAACACCATCGTCGATCTGGGCCGGGGCGAGGGCATCATGCGCCGCGACCAGTCGATCCCGCGCGAGGTGTTCAACATCGGCGACCGGATCCGGACCTACATCTACGACGTCCGCCCGGAGGCCAAGGGTCCGCAGATCATGCTGTCGCGCGCCCACCCGGGCTTCATGGCCAAGCTGTTCGCCCAGGAAGTGCCCGAGGTCTACGACGGCGTGATCGAGATCCGCGCCGCGGCCCGCGACGCCGGTTCGCGCGCCAAGATGGCCGTGCTGTCGAACGACAGCTCCATCGACCCCGTCGGCGCCTGCGTCGGCATGCGCGGCTCGCGGGTCCAGGCGGTCGTCGCCGAGCTGCAGGGCGAGAAGATCGACATCATCCAGTGGAACCCGGACGAGCCGACCTTCATCGTGAACGCGCTCGCTCCCGCCGAAGTCTCCAAGGTCGTGCTCGACGAAGAAGCCGACCGCGTCGAGGTGGTCGTGCCCGATGAGCAGCTTTCGCTGGCCATCGGCCGTCGCGGCCAGAACGTCCGTCTGGCCTCCCAGCTGACCGGCTGGCAGATCGACATCATCACCGAGTCGCAGGACTCAGAGCGTCGCCAGCGCGAGTTCTCGGAACGCACCCTGCTGTTCCAGGAAGCCCTGGATGTCGACGAGGTCATCGCCCAGCTGCTGGTCACCGAAGGCTTTGCCACGGTCGAGGATCTGGCCTTCGTCGAGAACTACGAAGTTGCCGAGATCGAAGGCTTCGATGAGGACACCGCCGAGGAGCTGCAGGCCCGCGCCCGCGACTATCTCGAGAAGCAATCCGCCGTTCTGGACGCCAAACGCGTCGCCCTGGGCGTGCTGGACGAGGTCATGGCCGTTCCGGGTGTGACCCTGCCGATCGCCGTCGCCCTGGGCGAGGGCGGCGTGAAGACGGTCGAGGACCTGGCCGATCTGGCCACCGACGAAATCCGCGGCGGCTACGAGATGAAGAACGGCGAGCGAACCAAGGTCGCCGGTGTTCTGGAGAGCTTCAACCTGGCCCAGGAAGACGCCGAACTGCTGATCCTCCAGGCCCGCGTGGCCGCCGGCTGGATCGATGCCTCGGAACTGCCGCAGCCGCCGGAGCCTGAATACGAGGAAGGCGGCGAGTACGCCGAAGGCGACTTCGACCCCGAAGCCGTGTTCGACGCCGCCCCGGAGGACGACGCCGAAGCGGAGGTCACCGCTGATGACGCCGAGGTCGACGCCGACCTCGCGCCGACCCCAGACGCGTGATGAGGTGCGCCGTTCATGAGCCTTCGCGACGCGACGATCGATAGAGAGCGCCGGGACCTGGTGACCCACCAGGCCATGGATGAATCTCGACTGATCCGTTTCGTCGCCGGCCCGGACGGCGCCGTCGCCCCTGACCTTGGAAGGAAACTTCCCGGCCGCGGCATGTGGGTGGAGGCCTCTCGGGCCTCGATCGACGCTGCCGTGAAGAAAAATTTGTTCTCACGCTCGGCCAAGGCCCAACTGAAGCCGTCGGCCGATCTCGCGGACACGGTCGAAACCCTGCTGATCCGGCGCTGTCTGGACCAGCTGGGTCTTGCCCGGCGCGAAGGCGTGCTTATCTCCGGCTTTGAGAAATCCGCCGCGGCGATCCGGTCGGGCAAGGCCGCGTGGCTGATCGAGGCCGCCGACGGATCGTCCGACGGGCGCGGAAAGCTCGTCGCCCTCGCTCGACATCAGACGACCAAGATCTGCGGCGCTTTCAGTGCGGACGATTTGAGTTTGGCCCTCGGGCTGGAAAATGCGATACACGCCGTCCTGCTGCATGGCGGTAGAGCCGATCGCTGGACCATCGAGGTCGAACGACTGGCGGGATTTCGATCGCTTCGGCCTGCGGCCTGGGACACGGACCATCCGGGTTCCTCAAGCGGGAACGGGTCGAACGAGGACCCGAAGGACGAGCCTGAACGGGCGGATTGACGGGCGGGGTCAGGCCTCTTTCGAGAGGCGGACGCCGCACGGCTTTTTGCGTTTCCAGGCTTTGGCGTGACGAGACGATTTTTGACTAAGACGCGGCGGAATTCTCCGCCCTCGAGTAAAGCGACCGGATGAGCGACGAGAACGACAAGACCAACGACGGCCAGACTCCGCAGGCCCCCACCGGAACCCCGTCGACGACGGGACCACGGGCGCCGCTGAGCCTGAAGCCGCGTGCCGTGGGATCGGTCCCTACGGGCACCGTGCGCCAGAGCTTCAGCCATGGCCGCACCAAGACGGTGGCGGTCGAAATCAAACGTCGTCCGGGCGCTCCGGTCGGCGGACATCAGCGTCCGCAGGGCTTCGACGTCGTGCGTCCGCGTTCTGACGCTCCGGCTCCGCAGACCGCCGCGCCGCGTCCGCAGATGCAACAGCCCGCTGGCGGCCGCCTGTCCAACGAGGAACAGGAAGCCCGTCGTCGCGCCATCGAGACGGCGACCCAGGCCCAGGCCGAACGCGCCGCTGCGCAGGCCGCCGAACAGGCGCGTCGCGACGCCGCCGCTCGTGATCAGGCCGCCGCTACGGCCGCCGCCGCCAGCGCCGCCCAGGCCGAGGCCGCCGCCGCCCGCGCCGCCGCCGAGGCTGCACGCGCCGAAGCCTCCAAGCTGACCGCCGCCGCACCCGCCCCGACCGGCAAGCCCGCCGCTCGTGCGCCGCTAGCTCCCAAGCCCGTCGCCGCGCCGCCGCCGCCGCCGGCCCCGGAGCCCGTGGCTCCGGTCGCCGCCGCGCCCGAACCGGCTCCGGCCGCTCCGGCCGCCCCGGCGCCGGTTGCCCCCGCTCGCCCGGCCCCGCCGGCGCGTCCTGTGGTCAATTTCGGCCAGCGCGTACCCAAGGCCCCGAACCCGGCCCGAGCGCCCATCGACCGTCCTGCCTTCGGCGCTCGCTCGGCGCGCGAAGAAGCGATGGGTGGTGGTGAGAAATCCTACTCCGACCGTCCGGCCAATGCCCGTCCGACCGGCGCCCCCGCGCGTCCGGCCGAGCCCGTTCGCTATTCGGCGCTGAACCCGCGTCCTGCGGGCGGCGCGGCCCGTCCCGGCGGCGCGCGAACGGGTCCTGGCGGCCGTCCGGCCCCGAACGCCCCCCCCGCGACGCCCGACGTCATGCGTCCAAGCCGCGCGCCCGGCAGCGGTTTCGCCAAACCGCTGAAGCCCGAGGACGATCGCGACAAGCGTTTCTCCGACGCCGGCAAGGCTGTCAGCCGCACGCGTGGCGAGCCAAAGCGCCGTGAAGGCCGTCTGACCATCCAGTCCGTGGCCGGTGACGGCGATACGGCCGAGCGCATGCGCTCCCTGGCGTCGGTCCGCCGCGCCCGCGAACGTGAGAAAGAGAAGCGCAAGGGCGGGTCCACCGACGCGCCGAACCGCCCGCGCGAAGTCATCATCCCTGACGTCATCACCGTACAGGAGCTGTCCAACCGGATGGCTGTGCGCGGCGTGGACATCATCAAGTTCCTGATGAAGCAGGGCCTGATGATGAAGATCAACGACGTCATCGATACCGACACCGCCGAACTGGTGGCCGATGAATTCGGCATGACCGTGCGTCGGGTGTCCGAGTCGGACGTCGAGGCCGGCTTCCTGTCCGACGACATCGACGACGAGGCGACGACGCCCCGCGCGCCGGTCGTGGCCATCATGGGCCACGTGGACCACGGCAAGACATCGCTTCTGGACGCGCTGCGCACCACCGATGTGGCGGCGGGCGAGGCCGGCGGCATCACCCAGCACATCGGCGCCTACCAGGTGAAGACGCCGAACGGCGACGCTGTGACCTTCCTGGACACCCCGGGCCACGCGGCGTTCAGCGCCATGCGTACACGCGGCGCCAACGTCACCGACATCGTCATCCTGGTGGTGGCGGCCGATGACGGCGTCATGCCGCAGACGATCGAGAGCATTCAGCACGCGAAAGCCGCCGGCGCTCCGATCATCGTGGCAGTCAACAAGATCGACAAGCCGGACGCCGATCCGCAGAAGGTCATCAACGAGCTGCTGCAGTACGAGATCATCGGCGAAGCTCTGGGCGGCGACACCCAGATTGTGGAGATCTCGGCCAAGGCGCGCACCAATCTGGACGGCCTGCTCGAGGCCATCCTGCTGCAGGCCGAGGTCATGGACCTGAAGGCTGATCCGGAACGCTCGGCCGAAGGCGTGGTCATCGAGGCCAAGCTGGACAAGGGTCGTGGCCCGGTCGCCACCATCCTCGTCAAGCGCGGCACGCTGAGGAAGGGCGACCTGGTTGTCGCCGGTTCCAGCTTCGGCCGCGTCCGCGCTCTGCTGAACGAGCGCGGGGAACAGCTGACCGAGGCCGGTCCGTCCGTGCCGGTCGAGATCCTGGGTCTGGACGAAGCTCCGAGCCCCGGCGAACCCCTGGCCGTGGTCGAGAACGAGGCCCGCGCTCGCGAGCTGACTGAGTATCGCGCCCGCATCAAGCGCGAGAAGGCCACCGGCGGCATCAACCAGGTCAGCCTGGTCGACATGATGGCCAAGCTGGGCTCCAAGAAGATCTCGGAGCTGCCGGTCCTCATCAAGTCGGACGTCCAGGGCTCGGGCGAGGCTATTCAGGGCTCGCTCGAGAAGATGGGCAACGACGAAGTCCGCGCCCGTGTCATCTATTCCGGCGCCGGCGGCATCACCGAGTCGGACGTGCAGCTGGCCAAGTCGGCCGGCGCGCCGATCCTGGGCTTCAACGTCCGCGCCTCGAAACAGGCCAAGGATCTTGCCGAGCGTGAAGGCGTGGAGATCCGCTACTATGCGATCATCTACGACCTGCTGGACGACATGAAGGGCGTACTGTCGGGCATGCTGGCCCCGCTGCAACGCGAAACCTTCCTGGGCAACGCAGCCGTGCTGCAGGTGTTTGACATCTCCAAGACCGGCAAGATCGCCGGTTGCCGGGTGTCCGAGGGCGTCGTCCGCAAGGGCGCCAAGGTCCGGATCATCCGCGACGACATCGTCGTGCTGGAACTGGGCACGCTCGCCACGCTCAAGCGCTTCAAGGATGAGGTTAACGAAGTGCCGTCGGGCCAGGAGTGCGGCATGCATTTCCAGGGCTTCCACGACATCAAGGTCGGCGACTACATCGAGTGCTTCACTGTCGAAGAGATCCAGCGCACTCTCTAGCAGGGCGCTTCTGCTCGACGCGCAGCGTCTCGCTGCCTGAGCGCGGTTGTCTCCTCCCTGTCGCGCAGCGATGGGGAGGGGCCGCGGCCTCCCTTCCGCCGCAAGTCGCGGTATGAAGTGACGCCATGCTGCACCGTATGCTCGCCGTTCTGACGCTCGTCGCCCTCGCCACGCCGGCGGCGGCAGATACTCGCTATCTCGCTTTCGACCCGTCCGACCGGGTCACGACCGCCCTGACGCGCGGCGTGACGTTGGAGGTGGAGCGCGGCTGGTTCGGCGCGGTCAGCGTCCGGCGGATCATCTCCACCACGGCGCGCGGTTCCGCGACCATCTCGCGCGGCGGCCCGGATGAGGCGCGACGCGTCCTTCCCGGGGGCGCCTCCGAGAGCACCGTCTATTCGATTGCGCAGGAAGGCGACGGGCGAGGCCTGGCCCGTGCCCTGTGCCCCGGGGCCGACGCCACCTTCCTCGTGCTCGGGCGCGTGCGCGCCGGGCGGCCAATCGTCATGCACGGCGCAGGACGCTGGCCGGACGGGGCGTTCCGGCACTGCGTGACCCTGTCCTACGACTACCGGGGCGAATGGAGCTTGCCGCCTCGCGCCTCGGCCGCCGAGACCGACTGATGCGGATCGTTGGGGCGATGCTCCTGGCTGGAGCGCTGGGACTGGCCGTCGCCCTGTGGACCTGGACCCGTCCGGGTGATCCGGCCTTGCTCTCCCATGCCGAAGCCGGCGTCACCATCCACGTCTTCAACAATGGGTTTCACACCGATCTCGCCGTGCCCCGGGCTGCGCTGGAGGCCGGCGGCGGCCCCCTGGCCGAGGCGTCCCGCTCGATCGGACCGGGCGACTGGATACTGATCGGCTGGGGCGACGCGAAATTCTTCATCGACACATCTCCGATGGAAGAGCGGATCCCCGACGGCCTGCGGGCCTTTTTCCAGCCTGGCAATGCCTCGGTCGTCATGCTGGACCCGGAGACGGGCAACCCCGCAGGGCGTTTCACGCCCGACAGCCGCCGCACGCTTGTCCTGTCACCTGAGGCCTTCTCCGGATTGCGCGGGCGGGTCCAGGATTCGCTGACGCTCGTCGAGGGCCACCCCCGCCTGTCAACGGCGCGGGACGGCGACGGCGCGCATTTCTTCGCCAGCCGGGAGCATTTTTCGATCGGCTACCTGTGCAACAACTGGACGGCGCGGGTGTTGAATGCGGCGGGACTGCCCGTCCGTCCATTGCGTTCAGTGACTGCGGGAGAGGTCATCGCCGCCGTGGATCGCGCTGAATTGGACACCGGCGCCAGTCGGGACTAGACCGCGCCTCTTTTTGTTTCGCCGCTGTCAGAAGGCTCCGACGCGGCGTCGCTTCCCGACCGGGTCCGATCCCCGGCGGCGAACAGGACGAACGCCATGAGCAACCGAAAATCCTCCAAACCCGCCGCCAAGGCCGGAACCGTGAGCCAGCGCCAGCTGCGCGCCTCGGAGATGATCCGCCACGCCCTCGTGGAGGTGATGCGCGAGAACGAGATCCGAGACCCCGCCCTGATCGGCGTCTCCGTGACGGTGACCGAGGTGCGTCTGTCGCCGGACCTGAAGCACGCCACCTGTTTCGTCGAGCCGCTGGGCGCCGGGATCGAGACCTCGGACACCGCCGGCCACATCGACGAGATCATCAAGGCATTGAACGAACATGCCAAATTCCTGCGCGGGGCCCTGGGCCGCCATATCGACATGCGCTTCACGCCGGACCTGCGCTTCCGCCACGACGAGAGCTTCGCCGCCGCTGAACGTCTGAACCGGCTGCTGGACGACCCCCGCGTCCGCGCCGACTCCTTCGTGCCGCCCGTTGAAGACGAGGACGAGGATTGATGGTCTGGCCTCAAGCAGCGCAAATCGCGGCGGTCCAAGCCTGATGGGGCGCCGCAAAAAGGGCCTCGTCGTCAACGGCTGGGTGTGCCTGGACAAACCATTCGAGATGGGCTCGACCGACGCCGTGTCGAAGGTCCGCCGCCTGTTCGACGCGCAGAAGGCCGGGCATGCCGGGACGCTGGACCCCCTTGCCAGCGGTATCCTGCCGATCGCCCTGGGCGAGGCGACCAAGACCGTGCCCTTCATGATGGAGGCGGAGAAGGTCTATCGCTTCACCATCAACTGGGGTATCTCGACCGACAGTGTGGACCGCGAGGGCGAGATCATCGCCCGTTCCGATGTGCGCCCGACAGCCGAGGCGGTCCGCGCGGCTTTGCCTACCTTCGTCGGCGAGATCGACCAGACCCCGCCCCGGTTCAGCGCCATCAAGGTCGACGGCCAGCGTGCCTATGACCTGGCCCGCGAGGGCGCGGACTTCGAGCTGGAGAGCCGCCGGGTCACCATCTACGAGGCCGAGGTCACTGATGCGCCCGACGCCGACCATGTCGAACTGACCATTCGCACTGGCAAGGGCGTCTACGTCCGCTCGCTGGCCCGCGATCTGGCGGTCATGCTGGGCGCCGAAGGGCATGTCTCGGCCCTGCGACGCGAGCGGGTGGGGCCGTTTTCAGTCGAGAACAGCGTCACGCTGGATTTCCTGACCGATCTGGTGCATAGGGACGCCGCCTTGGAAGGCCTACTGCCCGTTTCGACCGCCCTGGACGACATCCCGGAGCTGGCCGTCACGGACCAGGACGCCTTCTCGCTTCGTCAGGGACGACCGATCGTTCTGCTCCCCCGACAGGTCGAGACGCTCAAGAGCCGCCTCCGGGATGGCTCTCGCACCGTTTCCGCCTTTCAGGGTCAGACCCTCGTCGCTCTCGGTCAGATGCGGGCCGGCCGGCTAGAACCCGACCGCGTATTCAATCTCTAAATTCTGGAGAAACACGATGTCGATTACGCCAGAGCGTAAGAACGAAGTCATTGCCGAGAACGCCCGCACCGCAGGCGACACCGGCTCGGCCGAGGTCCAGGTCGCGATCCTTTCGGAACGCATCGCCAACCTCACCGAGCACTTCAAGACGCACAAGAAGGACAACCACTCGCGCCGCGGCCTGCTCAAGATGGTCTCGCAGCGTCGTCGCCTTCTGGACCACCTGACCAAGGTCGATAAGGAGCGTTACACCGCCCTGATCACCAAGCTGAACCTGCGCCGCTAAGCGCAGTTCCGCGGAACAGTTTCGAGGCGCGGGCCACGTCCGCGCCTCTTTCCGCATCCAGAGACCAGCCGCGCACCACGGTTTTTGATGGTGCAGACGCGAGGGCCAGACCGGTCCTCTTTAACTCCCGGATCGATCGCGATGGCGCGGCGGTCCATGGATCGAAGGACTGAACGCCCGACGCATCCAGCCCCACTGATGGGATCCCGCGCGGAATACGCCGCCCGGGCTACGAAAGACGAAACATGTTCGATATCAAACGCAAGACGATCGACTGGGCCGGCCGCCCGCTGACGCTGGAAACGGGCCGTATCGCCCGCCAGGCTGACGGCGCCGTTCTGGCCACCTATGGCGAGACCATCGTCCTGGCCACTGTCGTCTACGGTCGCGCGCCCAAGCCGGGCCTGGATTTCTTCCCGCTGACCGTCAACTACCAGGAAAAGACCTTCGCCGCCGGCAAGATCCCGGGCGGCTACTTCAAGCGTGAAGGCCGTCCGACCGAAAAGGAGACTCTGGTCTCCCGCCTGATCGACCGTCCGATCCGCCCGCTGTTCGTCAAGGGCTTCAAGAACGAAACCCAGGTCGTCATCACCGTGCTGCAGCACGACCTCGAGAACGATCCCGACATCGTCGGCATGGTCGCCACCTCCGCCGCCCTGACCCTGTCGGGCGTGCCCTTCATGGGCCCGATCGGCGCCGCGCGCGTCGGCTATATCGACGGCGAGTTCGTGCTGAACCCGACGCTGGACCAACTGCCCGACTCGCAGCTGGACCTGGTCGTCGCCGGCACCAAGGACGCCCTGATGATGGTCGAGTCCGAAGCCAAGGAACTGTCCGAGCAGATCATGCTGGACGCCCTGATGTTCGCCCATCGCGGCATGCAGCCGGTCATCGACGCCATCATCGAGATGGCTGAGCACGCCGCCAAGGATCCGTTCGACTTCTCGCCTGAGGACCACTCGGGCGTCGTCACCCAGATCCAGTCGCTGGTCGGCGAGGACATCAAGGCCGCCTACACCCACCCCGGCAAGCATGCCCGTCATGAAGCCGTCGGCGCCGCCAAGAAGAAGGCCTCGGCCGCCCTGGTGAAGACCGACGAGAACCCGGACGGCGTCGATTCCGCCAAGTTCGGCGTCGCCTGGAAGGAATGCGAGGCCCACGTCCTGCGTCGCGACATCATCGACAACGCCCACCGCGTCGACGGACGTGCGCTCGACAAGGTCCGTGACATCGTTTCGGAAGTCGGCATCTTCCCGCGCACCCACGGTTCGGCCCTGTTCACCCGGGGTGAGACCCAGGCCATCGTGGTCGCCACCCTGGGCACCGGAGAGGACGAGCAATACGTTGACTCGCTGGCCGGCACCTACAAGG
This sequence comes from Brevundimonas sp. TWP2-3-4b1, assembly GCF_049897665.1. Taxonomy (NCBI): domain Bacteria; kingdom Pseudomonadati; phylum Pseudomonadota; class Alphaproteobacteria; order Caulobacterales; family Caulobacteraceae; genus Brevundimonas; species Brevundimonas sp. TWP2-3-4b1. The sequence goes on from NZ_JAFCWQ010000015.1 coordinate 69,452, forward strand.
AGAAGTTCCTCCTGCACTACAACTTCCCTCCCTATTCGGTCGGCGAGACCGGACGTATGGGCGGCGCGGGCCGCCGGGAAATCGGTCACGGCAAGCTGGCCTGGCGGGCGATCCGTCCGATGCTGCCGACCGCGGAAGAGTTCCCCTATACGATCCGCATCGTGTCGGAGATCACCGAGTCCAACGGTTCGTCCTCCATGGCTTCGGTCTGCGGCGCCTCGCTGGCGCTGATGGACGCGGGCGTGCCCCTGAAGAAGCCCGTCTCGGGCATCGCCATGGGCCTGATCCTCGAGCCGTCGGGCGAGTTCGCCATCCTGTCGGACATCCTGGGTGACGAAGATCACCTGGGCGACATGGACTTCAAGGTCGCCGGCACGCGTGACGGCATCACCTCGCTGCAGATGGACATCAAGGTCGCCGGCATCACCGAAGAGATCATGAAGAAGGCCATCGCCCAGGCGTCGGCCGGCCGTCTTCACATCCTCGACGAGATGGACAAGGCCATCGACGGCGCGCGCACCGAACTCGGTGAGTACGCTCCGAAGATCGAATCCATCAAGGTCCCGGTCGACAAGATCCGCGACATCATCGGCACCGGCGGCAAGATCATCCGCGAGATCGTCGAAAAGACCGGCGCCAAGATCAACATTGAGGACGACGGCACGGTGAAGATCGCCGCCTCGGATCAGGAGAAGATCGACGCCGCCAAGAACTGGATCTCGTCGATCGTGTCCGAGCCCGAGCCCGGCATGATCTACTCTGGCAAGGTCGTGAAGGTCGTCGACTTCGGCGCCTTCGTGAACTTCTTCGGGGCCAAGGACGGCCTGGTCCACGTGTCCCAGATCTCGCTGGAACGCGTCGCCAACCCGGCCGACGTCCTGTCCGAGGGCCAGGAGGTCAAGGTCAAGTTCCTGGGCTTCGACGATCGCGGCAAGACCAAGCTGTCGATGAAGATCGTCGATCAGGCCACGGGTGAAGACCTGACGGCCAAGATAAACGCCGAGCGCGCCGAACGCGGCGAAGAGCCTCTGACGGAAGACACCGGCGGCGGCGGCAAGAAGCGTGAAGGCGGCGGGGGCGATCGTGGTCGCAGCCGTCCGCGTCGCGACTAGGTTCCGGCTTCACGGCTGAACGGAACAAGGCCCCGCTGGAAACAGCGGGGCCTTTTTTCGTTTCGTCATCCTCCGGCAAGCCGCGTCTTCGCGGCGCAGACCGGGGGACCCAGCGGCGCCGAAGGCGACCTGTTCAGGCAGGATGTCGAAAGTAGTGTCGCGACGGGGTCGCGCGCTCGCGCGCCGCTGGGTCCCCCGGTCTCTCTGCGCTCGCCGGAGGATAACGAAAGTGCCTACGCCGCGCACTCCGTCGGCCGGGCCTCGCCCGGACCGTACTGGCCGCAGGAGCGGTCGATCTCGTCCTGGATCAGGGCGCAGGCGTTGGCGGGATTGCACGGCGGGTGGCTGGCCGGGCTGACCATGGTGCAGCGCTCCGCCAGCCTGACAGCGGCGGCCTCGCCGATGCTGTCCGTGCAGGTCCGATCGGCGGGGCCCAGCAGCGCGCCCTCGGGCGCCGAGGCTTCTTCCTGTGGCGGAGCGTCGTCCGGCATGACCGGCGTCTGTTCGGCCGTGGCGTCGGCGGTCGCGGTCTCTTCTGAGGTCGGAGCCGTCTCTGGCGAGCCGCAGGCGGCGAGCGACAGGCCGAACGCGAGGGCAAGGGCGGTGGGCACACGAACCATGGCGGCGTCTCCGGGCGATCTGGAAGGCGCGACGATGACGCTGTTCTCCGTCGCTGGAAAGCCCGTTTCCGTCCGCGAAAAATACCCTGACGAAACGGACGTAACGGACGAAACCTTTGGTCTTTCTGAACAGAATCAGAAGGTTGTTGTTTCGAGCCCTGTCACTCTCCGGAGGGCTGTCCGATAGGGCGGACGAAACGGCGCTCGATTGTCAAAGACCCCACCCTTCAAATCTGGGATGCGACCGCGCATCTGCAAGGCGTGGACAAGAATAAATTCACACACGGGATGGAAACTCAGCGCTGGCGGGCGAGCGCCTCGTCCACCGCGGCCTTCTGCAGCTTGAACAGGTCGTTGCAACCCGCCTCGGCCAGTTCGAAAAGACGGTCGAATTCGGGGCGGGAGAAGCCGCGCTTCTCGCCGGTCGCCTGGATCTCGACGATGGTTCCCGAGCCGGTCAGGACGAAGTTGCCGTCGGCCTCGGCGCTGGAATCCTCCTCGTAGTCAAGGTCGGCCACGGGCGTATCAGCGAAGATGCCGCAGGAAATGGCCGCGACCTGATCGAGGATCGGATCGGCCTTCAGCACGCCCTCGGCCCGCAGGTAGCCGAGCGCGGAGGCCATCGCGACCCAGGCGCCGGTGATCGAGGCGGTGCGGGTGCCGCCGTCGGCCTGGATGACGTCGCAGTCGATCATGACCTGACGCTCGCCGAGCGCCTTTAGGTCGACGACAGCGCGCAGCGAGCGGCCGATGAGGCGCTGGATTTCCTGGGTGCGGCCCGACTGCTTGCCGGCGGCGGCCTCACGCTTGCCGCGCGTGTGGGTGGCGCGAGGCAGCATGCCGTATTCGGCGGTGACCCAGCCCTGACCGGTGTTGCGCATCCAGCCGGGCACTTTTTCCTCGATCGAGGCGGTGACCAGGACCTTGGTATGGCCGAACGAGACCAGGCAGGAGCCCTCGGCGTAGCGGTTGACGCCGGTTTCCAGCGTCACGGCGCGGAGCTGGTCTGGGGTGCGTTCGGAGGGGCGCATGACGGGTATCCTGAAACTCGGTATTGCATTGGCGTATCGAGCGGCGGTGCTTATCCTGAAAGGGTGAGCCTGTATCCCCCCAACCTCCCCATGCGATCGGGTCGCCGCCCGTGAGGCCTCCGCTCAGCCCCCTGATGACGACCCACTACGCCGGCTTGGCCGCGCTGGACCAGCGGGCGCGGGATATCTTTAGGAGCGTGGTCGAGACCTATCTCGAGACCGGGGAGCCGGTGGGGTCGCGAACTGTGTCGAAAGGCGGGGTGCATCTGTCGCCCGCCTCGATCCGCAACACGATGCAGGATCTCACTCTGGCGGGGTTGCTGGCGGCGCCGCACACCTCGGCGGGGCGAATCCCGACCCATGCCGGCCTGCGCCTGTTCGTGGACGGCCTGCTGGAGATCGGCGACGTCGGGACCGAGGAGCGACGCGAGATCGACGCCCGTCTGCTCGGGCGCGGCAAGGGCTTCGAGGAGGCGCTGAACGAGGCCACGGCCCTGCTGTCGGGTCTGGCGGGCGGGGCCGGCATCGTCGCCAGTCCGGTGCGGGACTCGGGCGTCAAACATGTGGAGTTCGTGGCCCTGGGCTCGGGTCAGGCGCTGGCGGTGCTGGTTGCCGACGACGGCACGGTCGAGAACCGGCTCATGCCGCTGGCCGCAGGCGTGACGCCGGCGATCCTGCAGGAGGCGTCGAACTTCCTTTCGGCCCGCATGAAGGGCAGGCTCCTGTCCGAGGCGCGTCTGGAGATGGGGGCGGAACTGGCCGCCGCGCGCAGCGAGCTGGACGCCGCCGCTGCCCGGCTGGTCGAGGACGGGCTGGCGGCCTGGTCGGGCGGGGCGGATCGGGAGCGGTCGCTGATCGTGCGGGGGCGCGCCAACCTGTTGCAGGACGCCGGGGCCGCCGAGGATCTGGAAAAGGTGCGGGTCCTGTTCGACGATCTTGAGCAGAAGGAACAGCTGATCGGCCTGCTCGACGGGGTCGATGCCGCGCAGGGCGTGCGGATTTTTATCGGGGCGGAAACGCGACTGTTTTCGCTTTCGGGTTCCGCCGTCGTCGCGGCGCCCTATATGACGGGCCGACAACGGGTTCTGGGCGCCATCGGCGTGATCGGACCCGCAAGACTGAACTATGCCCGCATCATCCCGTTGGTGGACTACACCGCGCGGGTGCTGGGGCGCATCCTGGACGGACAAGACACGTGACCGATACCCAAGACCCGAACTACGATTCCGAGCTGGACGAAGCCCTGGCCAACGCCGAGGCAGGTCTGGACTCTGGCCCGGCGGACGATCTGGGCCCGCTGGACGCCATGATCGCCGAGCGCGACCAGTGGAAGGACCGCGCCATGCGGGCTGCGGCTGAGGCGGACAACGTCAAGCGCCGCACCGAGACCCAGATGAACGACGCCCGCGCCTTCGCGATCCAGCGCTTCGCCAAGGACCTGCTGGGCGTGGCCGACAATCTGGAGCGCGCCCTGATGGCTGCGCCCAAGGACGCCGACGCCGGCGAGGCCGGTCTGGTGACCGGTCTGGAGCTGACGCAGAAGTCCCTGCTCCAGGCCTTTGAGACCAACGGGCTGAAGCGCGTCGCCCCGGGGCCGGGCGAGGCTTTCGACCCGCACCTGCACCAGGCCATGATGGAACAGCCCTCGGCCGAGGTTCCGGGCGGCAGCATCCTCGTGACCATGCAGGCCGGCTATGAACTGTTCGGCCGCACGGTGCGTCCGGCTATGGTCGTGGTGGCGGCCAAGGGCTCGGGTCCGCAAGGCGGCAACCCCTATGGCGCAGCGCCCGGCGCCAACGGCGGGGCCTTCGACGGCAAGGCGTAATCCCGATCCTCCCCGATGGGGGAGGTGGCTCGAAGCGAAGCGTAGAGACGGAGGGGGCTCGGTTTAGACGCAGAGTCTGTGGCCGGCCCCCTCCCCCAACGGGGGAGGGTTTCTATTTCAGCTTCGCCTCGAACAAGGCCAGCAGTCGGGCCCAGCCGTCGGCGGCCTCGGCCGCGCGATAGGAGGCCCGGTAGTCGGCGTGGAAGCCGTGCGGGGCGTCGGGGTAGAGTTTGATGCCGCTCTCGGTGGCGCCAGCGGCCTCCAGCGCCGTCTGCATGGCGGCGACGGTGTCATTGGGGATGCCCTGGTCCTGGCCGCCGTAGTTGCCGATGACGATGCCATTCAGGTCGTCGGCCAGATCGACCGGGAAGGGCTGGCCCGCAGCGACCTGTTCGGGCGTCGCGGTCGGCGAGGGGGCCAGACGGCCGTACCAGGCGACGCCGGCGTCGATCGCGGCGAAGCGGGCGGCGGCCTGCCATACGACCTTGCCGCCCCAGCAGAAGCCGGTGATCCCGACCTTGTCGGTGTTGGCCCAAAGCTGGCCCGAGGCCCATTCCAGGGTGGCGTTGATGTCGCCCATGACCTGTTCGTAGCCGGCGGCGCCGACGATGGCCTGGATGCGCTGCATGTCGGCGAGCGGGGCCGGGTCCTCGACGCGGACGAAGAAGGCCGGGGCTATGGCGACGTAACCTGCCTTGGCCAGGCGGCGGCAGACGTCCTGGATATAGGCGTGCAGGCCGAAGATTTCCGACACGACGATCACAACGGGGAAGGGGCCGTCGCCTTCGGGGCGGGCGACCCAGGCCGGCAGGTCGAAGTCGTCGGCGGAGGGATAGGAGACCATCGCGGTCGCCAGGCCCTCGGAATCGGTCGTGATCGGCTGGGCCTCCTGGGCCAGGGCGGCGACCGCATAGCCGGTGAACATGGCCCCCGCCGTCAGCCCGCCGAGGGATCGGCGCGAGAACCGGAAATCGTCGGCGGTCTGGCCTTCGGGGCGGATCAGGATGGTCATGGGCGCTTCCTCGGGGATTTTCCGTGGCGGACTGTGACGAGACCGCGCGGTCCCGTCGAGTCACCGCCCTGTGACCTTACGCCGCCCGGCGAAGGGTCAGGTTGATCCGCCCGCCGCCGGGCATCAGCCGCGACGAGCCGGCCACCAGTCGATCGATCCCGTGGCGCGCCAGTCGAGCGGGGCCGGTCAGGGCGCAGACGTCGCCTGACGCCAGTTTCAACGACCGGGTCGGCCCCTTGCCCGCCGGGCCGATGCGGAAGACGGCGGTGTCGCCCAGCGACACCGACAGGACCGGGGCGCAGAGGTCGGCCTCGTCCCTGTCCTGATGCAGCCCCATGCGGGCGTCCTCGCGGTAGAGGTTGATCAGGCAGGCGTCGGGCGTCCCGGGCCAGCCGGTCAACTCGGCCCACAGGTCCAGAAGGACAGGCGGGATCGGCGGCCAGGGCGCGCCGGTCTCGGGATGGGTCGGCTGGTAGCGGTAGCCGGCACGGTCCGAGACCCAGCCGAGCGCGCCAAGATTGCTCATCCTGACCGAGAACGGCTTCCCGCCCGGGGTCACCGGTCGATAGAGGGGCGCGATGGCCAGGGCGGTTGCGATTTCGGCCAGCAGGGAGGCCTGCGCGGCCTCGTGCAATCGGCCGGGCCAATAGTGAAATCCGGGGAGGTCGGGGAAGGGCTCCATCGCCCTCGTCTAGCGCGTGAAGTAATAGTCCGCGACCTGGCAGGCGTTGATGCCGCTGCGTTGCAGGCTCTGGCCGTTGTCGAACTCTGCGCGCAGCGAATAGCGGCAGGCGCCGGAGCCGTCGTCGATGGTCACCACCACGCTCTGGCCCGGCGACAGGGTGCCCGAACCCAGGAGGTCGTCGCCCCAGTCCCCGCCGCTGGAGGCGTAGAGATAGGTCATCGACCAGCCGGTCTGGTTATGGATGCGGACATCGCGATTGTAGGCGTCCTGCGATGGACGTGCCGGAGCGACCGCATGGACCGTCGCGACCCGCTTCGACGCCGATTCCGCCGCCGCCTGGGCGCCCGACAGGCCAAGCAGTGTCAGGCCCAGGATCAGGGCTGGTGTGAACCGGCGGGGCTTGCGAGGCGGGGAGCGCATCATCGGGACCTGCAACTGGCGGGCCCGTGACCCGCAATCAGGCCCAACAGTGCCCGAACGGGAGCCTGAACGCACCTGATGACCCCTGACTCCGCCTGAATCGAGCCTTGTCCTGAAACAAGGCCTTGCGGGGCATGACGACTTTCCCATATCCCGACCAGCCCGAGAGACCCCGCAATCCGTGGGGTTTCACGGAAAAACAGACAACCTGCCGCGCTCTCGCCCCCGAGAGGCGGCGCAAACAAAACGGGGGCGGTCACGCGCGGCGCTTTCTGATAAGGCCGCCGCATCGCCCGCCAGACGGAGAAAAGACAGGCTCATGGCCAAGATTATCGGTATCGACCTCGGCACCACCAACTCGTGCGTGGCCGTCATGGACGGCAAAAACCCCAAGGTGATCGAAAACGCCGAAGGCAACCGCACCACCCCGTCGGTGGTCGCGATCCAGGACGGCGGCGAGACCCTGGTCGGCCAGCCCGCCCGTCGTCAGGCGGTGACCAACCCCGCCAACACCTTCTTCGCCATCAAGCGCCTGATCGGCCGCAGTTTCGACGATCCCGTGGTGGCCAAGGACAAGGCCATGGTGCCCTATGAGATCGTCAAGGGTCCGACCGGCGACGCCTGGGTGCGCGCCAACGGCAAGGACTACTCGCCGCAGCAGATCTCGGCCTTCACCCTGATCAAGATGAAGGAGGCCGCCGAGGCCTATCTGGGCGAGAAGGTTACCCAGGCGGTCATCACGGTTCCTGCCTATTTCAACGACAGCCAGCGTCAGGCGACCAAGGACGCCGGCAAGATCGCCGGTCTCGAAGTCCTGCGCATCATCAACGAACCGACCGCAGCGGCCCTGGCCTATGGCCTGGACAAGAACGACGGCCAGAAGATCGCCGTCTATGACCTCGGCGGCGGCACCTTCGACGTCTCGATCCTCGAGATCGGCGACGGCGTCTTCGAGGTGAAGTCGACCAATGGCGATACCTTCCTGGGCGGCGAGGACTTCGACGTCCGTCTGGCCGACTATCTGGCCGACGAGTTCAAGAAGGAGCAGGGCGTCGACCTGCGCCAGGACAAGCTGGCCCTGCAGCGCCTCCGCGAAGAGGCCGAGAAGGCCAAGAAGGAACTGAGCTCGGTGACCCAGTACGAGGTCAACCTGCCGTTCATCACCATGAACGCGTCGGGCCCTCTGCATCTGAACATCAAGCTGTCGCGCGCCAAGCTGGAAGCCCTGGTCGACGACCTGATCCAGCGCACGATCGAACCCTGCGCCAAGGCGCTGAAGGACGCGGGCCTCAAGGCGTCTGACATCGACGAAGTCGTCCTGGTCGGCGGCATGACCCGCATGCCGAAGGTGCAGGAGGCCGTGAAGGCCTTCTTCGGCAAGGAGCCGCACAAGGGGGTGAACCCTGACGAGGTCGTGGCCCTGGGCGCCGCCGTTCAGGCCGGTGTTCTGCAAGGCGACGTCAAGGACGTGCTGCTGCTGGACGTGACCCCGCTGACCCTGGGCATCGAGACCCTGGGCGGTGTCTTCACCCCGCTGATCGAGCGCAACACGACCATCCCGACCAAGAAGAGCCAGGTGTTCTCCACCGCCGACGACAACCAGTCGGCCGTGACCATCCGGGTCTTCCAGGGCGAGCGTCCCATGGCCCAGGACAACAAGATGCTGGGCCAGTTCGACCTGATGGGGATTCCGCCTTCGCCGCGCGGCATGCCGCAGATCGAGGTCGCCTTCGACATCGACGCCAACGGCATCGTCAACGTCTCGGCCAAGGACAAGGCGACGAACAAGGAACAGTCGATCCGCATTCAGGCCAACGGCGGCCTGTCGGACGCCGACATCGACAAGATGGTCAAGGAAGCCGAGGCCAACGCCGCCACCGACAAGATCCGCAAGGACCTGGTCGAGGCCCAGAACGCCGCCGACAGCCTGATCAACTCGACCGAGAAGGCCATGGCCGAACACGGCGACAAGGTCGGCGCCGACGAAAAGGCGGCGATCGAGGCCGGTCTGGCGGAACTGAAGACGGCTCGCGACGGCGCCGATTCGGAAGATATCCGGACCAAGACGAACACGCTCGTTCAGGCTTCGATGAAGCTGGGCGAGGCGATGTACGCCCAGAGCGCCGGTCAGTCCGGTGACGATGCGCCCGCCGACGACGGCGTGGTCGATGCGGAGTTCGAGGAAGTCTCGGGCGACGACGAAGAGAAGAAGAGCGCCTAAGCGTCGTGGTCCTCCCCTGGGATCCAGGGGAGGACCGTGGCTTTCATGAAACTTGCATCACCGCACCCGGCGCCCATGTCTTGCGTGGGCCGCCATTCCGCTTGCACGCTCTGAAAAGCGACGTGATCGGATTGTCAGGGGTTGGTTTGAGGACGTCTGCGCATGGCGCGTGATTATTATGAGGTGCTGTCGGTCGAGCGGACCATCGACGCCGCCGGCCTGAAGTCCGCCTATCGCAAGCTGGCGATGGAGCACCACCCGGACCGCAACGGCGGTTCCAAAGAGTCCATGGCCAGGTTCAAGGAAGTCTCCGAGGCCTATACGGTCCTGTCGGACGACCAGAAGCGCGCCGCCTATGACCGGTTCGGCCATGCGGGTGTGAACGGCGGAGGCGGGGGGGGGCAGCAGGGGTTCCACGACGTCAACGACATTTTTTCCCAGGTTTTCGGCGACGCATTCGGCGACGTCTTCGGCGGTGGCGGGCGGCGCCAGTCGAACGGCCCGCGTCGCGGTTCGGACCTGCGCTACGACCTCGAGATCACCCTGGAGCAGGCCTATCAGGGCGCCGAGGTGGAAATCTCCGTGCCGACGACCGCGGCGTGCGAGACCTGCGAGGGTTCGGGGGCCAGGAACGGCGCCAAGCCGACGACCTGCTCGACCTGCCAGGGTGCGGGACGCGTGCGTCAGGCCAACGGTTTTTTCCAGGTCGAACGCACCTGCCCCTCCTGTGGCGGTCAGGGCCAGCGGCTGTCGGCGGCCGACACCTGCGGGACCTGCCACGGCCACGGCCAGGTGCGGAAGACGCGCAAACTGTCGCTGAAGGTTCCGGCCGGCGTGGATGACGGCTCGCGCATCCGCCTGTCGGGCGAGGGTGATGCCGGAACGCGCGGCGGCCCGCGCGGCGACCTCTATGTCTTCCTGTCGGTGACGCCGCACGACCTGTTCGAGCGCGACAACCTGGATCTGCTGTGCACCGTGCCGGTGTCGATGACGGTCGCGGCCCTGGGCGGCGAGATCGATGCCCCCTGCCTGGTGTCTGAGGCCTGCGACGGCCAGTGCAAGGCCCCGGTCAGCGTTCCCGCCGGCGCCCAGACTGGCAAGACGGTCCGCATCCGCGGCAAGGGCATGCCTCATCTGAACGGCCGCCAGCGCGGCGACCTGGTGGTCGAACTGTTCGTCGAGACGCCGACCGACCTGACCGCGCGTCAGAAAGAACTGATGCAGGAACTGGCCGCTTCGTTCGGTGACAGCCAGAATCCGCGAAACTCGACCTTCGCCGGCAAGGCCAAGCGGTTCTGGGCCGACATCCTCGGCTCGGAAGAAGACGCCAGGTCGGCGCGCGAGAACGCCCAGTGAATTTCGCCGGAGGGGCCTCGTCTTGAGCGAACTGTTTCACGTCGGGATTTCCGGCGCACGCGGCCGGATGGGTCGGGCGGTGTCCCAGGCCCTGGACGCGCGCGAGGACGTCATGGTTTCGGTCCGTTTCGACTGGGGCGAGACGCCGGACCTCAGCCTTTGCGACGTGGTCATCGACTTCTCCACCGCCGAGGCCTCAGTCGCCCTGGCGCAGACCTGCGCCGAGCGCGGCGGTCCAGCCCTCGTCATCGGTTCGACCGGCTTCACCCCCGAGCAGGACTCGGCCCTCCAGGCTGCGGCTGAAAAATTCGCCATCGTGCGCAGCGGCAACTTCTCGCTCGGCGTCAACATCCTGATCGGCCTGGTCGAGCATGCGGCCCTGCGGCTGGACGCCCGCGACTGGGACATCGAGATCACCGAGGGCCATCACAGGAAGAAGATCGACGCCCCGTCCGGCACCGCCCTGATGCTGGGCGAGGCTGCCGCGCGCGGCCGCGGTCATGACCTGTCGGAGTTGCGCAGCGCGCCCTACGACGGCATCTCCGAGGAACGGAAGACCGGGACCATCGGCTTCTCCTCAATCCGCGCCGGCGGCCTCGTCGGGGAACACACAGTGCTGTTCGCCTCGGACGACGAGGTGCTGACCCTGAGCCACTCGGCCATCGACCGGTCCCTGTTCGCCAAGGGCGCGGTCGCCGCCGCCGCCTGGGTGCGGACGCGCGGGCCGGGACTCTATGACATGCAGGATGTGTTGGGCTTCAGGCAGGCGTGATTTAGGGCGCTACCGCTCGCCGCGCGGCGGCTCGCTGCTTGAGTGCGGTCGGTGCGCGGCCGGGCGGGTCAGACCCGCTCGAATTCCAGGAACAGAGGGTCGGTGTCGCCGAGGCGTTTTTCTTCATAGCGGGTCACGACGTGATCCTCCGGCGCGACCTTCCAGTCCGCCGTCTCGTCGGCCATCCAGACCAGGCCTGGCGTGGCCAGGAACCGCTCCAGCGCCCAGCCGGCATAGTCCTTCCAGTCCGTGACGAAGCGCAGGCGACCGCCGGGCTTGAGCTTGCGCGCGAGTTGGGCGGCGAAGGCCGGCTGGATCAGGCGGCGCTTGTTGTGGCGTGCCTTGTGCCAGGGGTCGGGGAACAGGATCATGATCCGGTCCAGCGAACCGTCCGGCAGGGCCTGGACCACGGCCCGCGCGTCATCGGCGTGCAGGCGAATGTTCTTGAGGCCCCCTTCCTCGATATGCCGCAGCGCCGAGGCCACGCCGTTGATGAAGGGCTCGCAACCGATCATCAGGGCGTCTGGGTGCCGCGCGGCCTGGACGGCGAGGTGCTCGCCACCGCCAAACCCGATCTCAAGCCACACCTCTTTGGCGCCCGGCATCAGTGCGGCAACGTCGATCGGTCCCGCCGCCGGATCCGGGAGCTTCACCGAGGGCATCAATGTATCGAACAGAGCCGCCTGGCGCGGCTTGATCGGCCGGGACTTGATCCGCCCGAAGGAACGGAGCGGGGCGTCAGGAGAGCGGGCGGAAGGATCGGTCGTCATCGCGCGCTCGTAGCTCGCGACGACGACCGTTGAAAGGCGGAATGGCCTATTCGATGCCTTCGATGGTCCCGTCCTGGTTGACCACGACGTACTCCAGCTCGCAGAAGTCCAGCTTCTGCTGCCAGGCGTCGCCGTCCTCGAAGACGATCTTGACGTAGTATTCGCAGGCGTCCTCGGAATCATAGAAGCGCATGGCGACGTCGTCGCCGGCTTCCAGAACGCGCTGCGGCATCCAGTCCTGGCTGTAGGTGCCGTTCGGCTCGCCGGTCTGGAAGGTCAGGATGGTCCAGGGCGTGCCGTTGACCAAGGTGAAGGTATAGTAGTCGCCGTCCTGAACCGGAGCGGCCGAGGCGGGCGCGGCGCCGGCCAGCAGAGCGAGGGCGCTCATGGCGCCGGTCATGATGGTTTTCATAGTAATTCCCCCGACCGGGCGCACATCGCCGAGCCTGATGCGACATGCTTGCAAGGGCGGGGCCGCGTCAACGGTTCAGATAGCGCTGGTCAGAAACCGTCATTGTTGTTGGGGCGGCCTAGCTGCCCGAAGCGGCAGCGACGGGGTCGGAGACGTTGATCAGGGTGCAGACCTGTTCGATCCGGGCGGTCAAACGCTCATCCCGGTCCCGTACGGCCAGTGCCTTGGCGCCGTCGCAGTCGCCGTTGTTGATCAGCTCCGCCGCTGCTTCGGCCCTTCGAATGCGGCGCGGGTTATGGGTTTCGCGCCAATACGCCATCTGGCGGTCCAGATAGGCGTTGTTGAAGTCACTGTTGAACGCCTCACCGGCCATCGCCGCGCTATTCAAGGCGGCCGTCCGGGCGAAGGCCTGGCTGACCTGCGGGTTGTCGATCGCTGGATGATATGGCGGGGCGATCGCCGGGACCTGCGCCAGGGCCGCTGTCGGGAATGCGGCGAGAACCGTGAGCATCAGCAGTTTCATGTCGAGCCTCCGAATGTTCAGCCAGAACGGAGTGGTCGTTAGTTGTGAGCCCGGGGCGCCTGGGCGGGCGTCGATACGGTGACCTCACCGCAGACCAATGTGATCCGGGCGGCGAGACGGCGGTCCCCCTCACGTTCCGCCAGCGCCAGGGCTCCGGGACAGTCGCCGGCGTTGATCAGGGCGGCGGCGGCCTCCGCCCGGCGGGCCCTGCGGGGGTTCTGATCGGGGTCGCCGGCGGCCGCGCGCTCGGTCGGTCCGTCGAGCGCCATCCGCTGCAAGCGATCGGCATAGGCCTGTTGCGCATCCAGCGTCCCGCGCGCCACCATCGGCGCGGACTGCATGGCGTCGACCGACCCTGGGAACAGGATCGACGCGGCAAGCAGGGCGGCGACCAGACCGGGAAACATCGTCCCGCCCCGCATCAGTCGAGGGCGGCTATGACGTCGCCCCGACCGCACACATCGTCCAGCCGGGCCAGGAGGCGACGATCGTTGTCGCGTGCCGCGACGGCCTTGGCGCCTCGGCAGTCGCCCGCATTGACCAGGGCCGCGGCTGTCTCGGCCCGTCGGACGCGCCGCGGGTTGCGGTTTTCCAGATAGTTGGCCTGGATGAGGTCCAGATAGGTTCCGACGCCCATCTGACGCCGATCGAAACCGGACCCCCAGTTGTTTAGACTCTGGGTCGCGGCGATCTGGTTCGCGGCCGCCGAGGTCTGGCCGTCCTGGGCCAAGGCCGCAGACAGGGGTGCGCCCATCAGGGCGACGGCGGCGGCAACGAGCAAAGGCTTCACAGGAAACCCTCCGGTTGAACGGCCATTCAGACCTTTCTACCGGAAAACGTCAAGCGTCGTTGGATTCAGGCCAGGGCCTTCAACTGGTCGACCAGATCGGTCTTTTCCCAGCTGAAGCCGCCGTCGGCGTCCGGCGTGCGGCCGAAGTGGCCGTAGGCCGCTGTGCGGGCGTAGATCGGCTTGTTCAGGCCCAGGTGCTCGCGGATCGCGCGCGGCGTGGCGCCGCCGATCAGGCCGAGGATCCTGTCCTCAAGCACCGCCTCGGTGACACTGCCCTTGCCGGTGCCGTGCAGGTCCACGTGGATGGACTGGGGCTTGGCCACGCCGATGGCGTAGGAGATCTGGATGGTGCAACGGTCAGCGAGGCCGGCGGCCACGACGTTCTTGGCCAGGTAGCGGCAGGCGTAGGCGGCCGACCGGTCGACCTTGGTCGGGTCCTTGCCCGAGAAGGCGCCGCCGCCGTGCGGGGCGGCGCCGCCGTAGGTGTCGACGATGATCTTGCGGCCGGTCACGCCCGCGTCGCCGTCGGGTCCGCCGATCTCGAAGATACCGGTCGGGTTGATGTGCCAGACGGTGTTCTCGTCGGTGAAGCCTTCGGGCAGCACTTCGAGGATGTAGGGCTTGACGATGTCGGCCACCTGTTCCGACGACAGGCCGGCGGCGTGCTGGGTCGACAGGACGATGGAGGTGGCGCGGACGGGCACACCGTCCACGTACTGGATGGTGACCTGCGACTTGGCGTCGGGCTCCAGGCGGGTGTCGCCGCCATGGCGGACCTCGGCGAGGCGCTTCAGGATGTTGTGGCTGTACTGCAGGGTGGCCGGCATCAGCTCCGGCGTCTCGTTCGAGGCGTAGCCGAACATGATGCCCTGGTCACCCGCGCCCTCATCCTTGTTGCCGGCGGCGTCGACGCCGACGGCGATGTCGGCCGACTGGCCATGCAGGCGGTTGATGAACTCGAACTTCTCCCAGTGGAAGCCGGCCTGCTGATAGCCGATGTCCTTGACCGCGGCGCGCACGGCGGCCTCGATCTCGTCCTGGACGCCCGGGGCCCAGTTTCCGTCCGTGTCCATAATGCCCTGGCCGCGGATCTCGCCGGCCAGCACCACAAGGTTCGTCGTCGTCAGGGTCTCGCACGCCACGCGGGCATAGGGATCCTTGGACAGGAACAGGTCCACGACGGTGTCCGAGATACGGTCGGCGACCTTGTCGGGGTGGCCTTCGGAAACGCTTTCCGAGGTGAAGAGGAAGGAAGAACGGGACAAAGGGGATCGCTCCGAGCAGCCCTGTGCGGGCGGGGTTGGCCGGAGACATATAAAGATATGCTTATATGATCAAGTGAGGACGGCTGGCGGTCGCGTCGCTCAGTGTCCGGAACGCAGCAGGAAACGGCGGTACAGCGGCTGGACCGGGCGGGTATTGCCAGGATGCAGTCGCTCGAAAGCGTCGATCTGGTCTTGCGACACGGTGATGGGGTCGCTGAGCACGACCCAGTCCACCGTCTCGCTGCACGGCGGGGTGGTGAGGGAGCCTTCATATCGGAAGAAGTCGCGGCCGGCGGGCAGGAAGCCGTTCGGGTCCAGCGCGGGTCCGGCCGTCGGGACGCCCAGGCTGTCGATGACGGCCTGAAGCGGGGCGCTGGTCGCGCCGACCCCGGCGAAGACGCCCAGCACGCCGAGAACCCCGTCCGGTCCGGCATGCACGAAATGGATCTCCAGCGGGAAGCGGCGACCGTCCAGCAGGTGCTCCGCCGGCTGGTGCACATGGAACTGCAACAGGCGATAGGTCTGTCGGCCCACTGCCATGGTCGACCCCTCGGGGGCGTCCAGCTGGATGGCGTGGCCGGTATCGCGAGCGGCGGCGGGCATGGGCGACCAGTCGATGTCCAGCACGCCCAGATCAGCCGTGATCGCCCCGGTCAGATCAACGGGGCTTTCCTGTTGTCCCGTGGCGCAGGCGACGTTGGCCGGCTCCAGTTCGGACCAGCGCTCGGGACCGGTCGCCCCGCCGTAGGTCCAGGTCTGGGCATGGGGCGGGTGTTCCTGCGCCGACGCCGTACCGGCGAGCGCGAGCGCCGCCGTCAGGATGATGTGAAACCGCATGATCAAGCCCCCGCTGTTCGCGCTGAACCCTACAGGTCGAACGGCGATACAGCGAGAGAATGGTGCCGCTTAGGTGACTCGAACACCTGACCCCCGCATTACGAAATCCAGGGAAGCCGACCGGTCAAACCCAGTGCCTGCATGGATTTGAAGGGCCACCTGCGGCCTCGAAAGTTGGCCGACCCAACCCCTTCCCAGTCCGGGCGAAGCGGGTGGTTTCGACGTTCCCACGTTAAGGCGCCTTCCGGTGGGCGAGGCCGGAAATCCGACCTGCGCTATACCTGCAAACACGATCGGCAGGCGGGGCCTCCAAGCGGCGTATCGGCGTGGTGCCGCAGTCGGCCCGCGACCATCTCAGACACCCAATGGGCCCGCCGTTCTGAGCGGTGGTTGAGCGTTTGTCGCCAGAACGAATTCAGGCGTATCAAGACTATTCTTTCCAACCGGAGGCCCGCATGGCTGACACCGATCATTCCGCGCTTCTGGCCATGACCACGGGCATCGTTGCTAACTTCGTGGCCAACAATCGGGTCAGCCCGGATGAACTGCC
>NZ_JAFCWQ010000016.1:0-81557 GCF_049897665.1 Brevundimonas sp. TWP2-3-4b1
ACCCTCCAACATCGGCGCTTGCAGCACCGCAAAATCGCCGCCTAAATATCGAACCCAGACAAGGCCAACTCTCCACTAAATCCGCACCCCGACTGTCCCAAAACATCTGACGACGTACAGCCAACGAGTCCCAGGCCACGACGCCGGGCGGCACGCGCGTGACCCTGCCTGGCACCTCGGACGTGGTCTACAACCTGGCCGGCTACTACGAGAAGTATGGCCTTTCGGCGCGCCTGAACTATCGCAAGCGCACCGACTGGCTCGACGGCTACGGCCCGGTGGCCGACGGGGGCAACACCTACTGGGCGGCCGACGACGAACTGGACGCTTCGATCCGTTATGCCGTCAGCGACAACCTTGAAGTCTACGTCGACGGCTCCAACCTCATGAACAATCCGGGCCGTCGCTACTCTCGCGAAAGCCAGTACACGATCGAGTGGGAACGGTTCGGCCGTCGCTTCGACGCAGGCATTCGCTTCAACTTTTGAGGGGAATAAAACGTATCAAGACGGGAAGGGCCGGGCGGCGACGCCCGGTCCTTCTGCGTCAGTCGGGGATGCTTCTCCGGATCGCGCGAAAGCGACTGGACCCAAGCCGGGACAGGCCGTAACCGGCTTGTGACGCCGGGCGGCGCCGGGCTTGCAGTCAGCCGGTCGAACACCGCGCCGCGTGCCAAGACAGGAAGACCGAACATGTTCATGGAAGGCGACATCGACTGGGTCCTCGTGCTGGGAATCGTCGCCGCCGTGACCTCGGTCGTCGCCGTCCTGTCGTCGATCTTCGCGGTGACCCACCGGACCCGCCATGTCTCGACCTCGGATGAACTGGGGGCCGTGTCCATGGCCCGCGAGGCCGCGGAGACGCGCCTCTACGAGACTCTGAACGCCATTCCCGTCGCCCTGGTCCAGACGGACCGCGGCGGCAAATTCGTCTTCGCCAACCGGGCGGCGCACCAGCTGATGGGCCGCCGCGACGCCGAGCTGATCGGCCTGCGCTTCCACTCGGCGACCTGGGGCATCACCTATCCCGACGGCCGGCCCGTGCCGCCGGACCTGCTGCCCAGCGCGCGCGCCCTTCGCGGCCAGACGGTCAAAGGCTTCCAGCACATCCTCGCCAACCCGGCGACCCGGCGGAAGATGCTGGTCTCGGTGACCGCCATGCCGATCGAGGATTCCCACGGCCATATCATCGGCTCGACCGCCGCCCTCGTGGAGACCGAAGGCCTGACCACGCCCGAAGCGTTCCAGCCCGAGACCGCCTCGGTCGCGGCCGGCGACGACCTGACCCGCCGCGTGTTCGAAGCCGCGTCCAGCGCTTTGGTGGTGGTGTCCGCTCACGGCGTCGTGCGCGAAGCCAATCCGTTGGCCCTGGACCTGTTCGGGCGCACGCTCGATGTCATCGGCTCCGATTTCGCCGACCAGTTCCTGGGCGAGACCGAGCGGGTCGAGGGTCGGCAGACCCTGCGCGCCGCGATCAACGCCCAGCCTGGCGAGGCCGATGGCATCGTCTCGATGATGGGCGGCGACAACGGCGTGGCCTGGCGCATCCTGCCGCTGAGCGCGCCGGACGGGGCGGTCGACGCACTGTTGCTCGCCGGCGATCCCATCGTGCCGGAGACGGCGGTTGAGACCGAGGTCGAGCCCGCCCACGTCGTCGCGTTTGAACCCGGCACGCCCCCCGGAGCCGTCGTCCTGGCCGAGCCGGTCGCCGACCTGGCGCCGCAACTGGAAGCCGCCGCGGCCCGCGAGGCGGAACTGCAGTCCGAGCTGGAAGCTGCTCGCGCCCAGATCGAAGTGGAACGGACCGAGGCTCAACGGACGGCCGAAGAGGCGCGCGCGCAGGTCCTGTCCCAGGTCGAGACCGGCAACGAGGCCTCGCGTCGGCTGGAGAGCGTCGGCCGCCTGACCGGCGGCGTGGCCCAGGACTTCAACGCCCTGCTGGCCGTCATGACCAGCGCGCTCGACATGCTGTTGAAGACCGCCGACGATCCGGCCCGCGTGCGCCGTCTGGGCCAGGCGGCCCTGGCGGCCGGGCAGCGGGGAGAGGCCCTTACCCGTCGTCTCTCGGCCTTCTCGCAGGGCGAGGACGCCCATGCCCGGGTGCTGGATTCCGGCGTGTTGCTGCGCGGCATGGAGACCCGTCTGCGGGCCCTCGCCGGGCCGGGCGTCGACCTGTTGATCGAGGGGCCTTCCCATGCGGCGCCGGTGCGCGTCGATCCGGTCGGCTTCGAAGGCGCGGTCCAGGCGCTGGTCCGCAATGCGGTCGAGGCTCTGGGCGGCGCGGGCTCCGTGGCCGTGCGGCTGGAAGCGCTCGCGGACGGCGGGGCGCGGCTGACGGTGCGCGACACCGGCCCGGGGCTGGATGCCGCGACTGCGGCCCGTGCGCTGGAACCCTTCTTCACCACCCGCGACGGCGCGGCGGGTCTGGGCCTGGCCCAGGTTCACGCCTTCGCCCGCCAGTCCGGCGGCGTCCTGACCCTGACCGGGGCCGAGGGCGAAGGGGCCGAGGCGACCGTGATCCTGCCGCCCGTCGAACCGGCGATCGCGGGCGCGGCCTGACGCTTCACGGCTTGGCTTGGCGGGGCGGCGTGCTAGATTAACGAACGTCGTTTGATCGCGTTCGGAGCCCGGCCATGAAGATCCTGCGGTTCGTTCTGGTGCTGGCCGTGATCGGCTATGCGGGCTGGCTGGCCTGGCCCTTCCTCTCCCCCTTCTTCGAGGGCGCCTCCACGACGGTGGCGACCGAGCGCGCCTCCGCCGTCGTCGAGACCGGAGGCGGCATCCTCCAGGCGGCGCTGTGGATCGGAGCGGTGGCCCTGTATCTGGTTGCGGCCTTCATGCTCGGCGCCGGCAATCCGAAGGCGGCTGTGGCCTATTTTCTCGGCTTCCTCGCTGATGCGGTTCTGAGGCTGGCCATCGACCGATCGGGCGGCGGCGGTCCGGCCAGCGCCTCGATCCAGGCGGACGCCTCCGCCGGCGGAGGCGAGATCGCCCGACAGGCCGAGGCGGTGGCCCCGATCGGCCTGTCGGTCGATCCGACCTGGCTGGTGCTGGGCATATTGCTGGTGGTCGGCCTCATCATTGTCGCCGTCTCGCGACGGAGGCGGCGACATCGTTCGCCCGGCCATCTCGCCGCCTGATCCACATTCTTCGTCGGCCTATCGCCCCTTGGGCTACTTGAGGCCGGAAGGGACCCCCATATCCCCGCCAGCGGTTGACCCGGAACGGTCAGGCGCTAGGACAGCGGCCGACTCCCCGACTGCGCCCGACACAGAGGTTCTCATGGCAGACGCCGCCCCCGCCGCTCCCTTTTCCTACGATGTCGTCGTGATTGGCGGCGGACCCGGCGGTTACAACGCCGCAATCCGGGCCGGGCAACTGGGGCTGAAGGTGGCCTGCGTCGAAAAGGGCGAGACCCTGGGCGGCACCTGCCTGAACGTCGGCTGCATGCCCTCCAAGGCCCTGCTGCACGCGTCGGAACTGTTCGAGATCGCCAACAAGGAGTTCCCGACCCTGGGCATCGATGTGGGCGCCCCCAAGGTCAACCTGCCGCAGATGATGAAGCAGAAGGCCGAAAGCGTGACGGCCCTGACCAAGGGGATCGAGTTCCTGTTCAAGAAGAACAAGGCCGACTGGATCAAGGGCACGGGCAAGATCGTCGGAACCGGCAAGGTGGAAGTCACCGCCGCCGACGGAACCGTCACGACCCTGACCGCCAGGGACATCGTCATCGCCACAGGCTCCGAGCCCACCCCCCTGCCGGGCGTGGACTTCGTCGAGGGCAAGATCATTGATTCCACCGGCGCCCTGTCGCTGTCGGCGATTCCCAAGAAGCTGATCGTCATCGGCGCGGGCGTGATCGGGCTGGAGCTCGGTTCCGTCTGGCGTCGCCTGGGGGCCGAGGTCACCGTCGTGGAGTTCCTCGACAAGGTCGGCGCCGGCATGGATGCCGAGGTCGCCACCGCCTTCCAGCGCGGCCTGACCAAACAGGGCATGATCTTCAAGACGGGGACGAAGGTCACCGCGGCGCAGGTGGCCAAGGACGGCGTGGTCCTGACGCTGGAGCCCGCCGCCGGCGGCGCCGCCGAAACCCTCACCGGCGACGTGGTCCTGGTGGCCATCGGTCGTCGTCCCTACACCGCCGGGCTGGGCCTGGAGAGCGTCGGCATCGAGACCGACAAGCGCGGCTTCCTCGTCAACGACCATCTGAAGACCGGCAAGGACGGGATCTGGGTCATCGGAGACGTGACCCACGGCCCGATGCTGGCCCACAAGGCGGAAGAAGATGCCGTCGCCGTGATCGAGTTCATCGCCGGCAAGGCGGGCCACGTCGACTATGATCTGGTCCCCAGCGTCATCTACACCGGGCCGGAAGTGGCCTGGGTCGGCAAGACCGAGGAACAGCTCAAGGCCGCCGGCGTCGCGTTCAAGAAGGGCAAATTCCCCTTCACTGCGAACAGCCGCGCCAAGATCAACCACGAGACCGAGGGCTTCGTGAAGGTTCTGGCCGACGCGACGACGGACAAGGTGCTGGGCGTGCACATCTTCGGCCCCTCTGCCGGCGAGTTGATCGCCGAGGCCTGCATCACGATGGCTTTCGGCGGCTCGTCGGAAGACATCGCCCGCACCTCCCACGCCCATCCGACCCGCTCGGAAGCCGTCAAACAGGCGGCCATGGGCGTCGAGGGCTGGACGATGCAGGCCTAGGGTGGACCTCCACCTCACCGGCAGGCGCGCGCTCGTCTGCGGCGGATCCAGCGGTCTCGGTCGCGCCGTGGCCGAGGCGCTGGCGGCGGAGGGTGCGCATGTCGCCCTGTTGTCGCGGGACGCGGAAAAGCTGCAAGTCGTGGCCGACGGGATCAATGCGACGGCGACCGGCCGGGCCGTGATCGTGACGGCCGATCTGGCGGATCACGCGGGCCTGCTGACGGCGGTCGATACGGCCGAGGGCCTGCTCGGCGGGCCGATCGAGATCCTGCTGAACAACACCGGCGGGCCGCCGCAGTCGGGTGTGGCGGGGCTGGATCCGGAGCTGTGGCGCGCCCAGTTCGAGTCCATGGTGCTGTCGGTGTTCCGTCTGACTGACCGGGTTCTGCCGGCCATGCGCGCGGCGGGCTGGGGCCGCATCCTGAACGTCGCCTCGTCCTCGGCGGTCGAGCCCAATCCAATGCTGGGCGTGTCCAACACCCTGCGCGCCGGAATCACCGGCTGGGCCAAGAGCCTGGCGACCGAGGTCGCCGCCGACGGGGTGACCGTCAACACCCTCCTGCCCGGCCGTATCGACACGCCGCGTATCCAGCAGCTGGACAAGGCCACTGCCGAACGCACGGGAGTAATGCCGGAACAGGCGCAGTCGAAGTCGGTCGAGAGTATTCCGGTCGGGCGGCTGGGCGATCCGGCCGAGTTCGGCGCGGTTGCGGCCTTCCTCGCCAGTCCGAAGGCGGCCTATGTCACGGGTTCCCTGGTCCGCATTGATGGCGGAGCCATAAGGGCGATCTAGCTACGCTCGATGGCCGAGGGCGTGGCTCGCGGCTGCAGCCCGCCGAAGCCCATGCGACGCGCGCCATAGTCGAGCTCGACCCGGCGGAAACGGTAGAGCACGTCGGCGCCGATCAGCAGCGCCGGCTGGTCGCCCAGCCCCAGGGTGTTGAAGGCGTGCAGCTCGGCGAACAGCAGGGGCGTGGCGCCCAGCTCATGCCGGCCGATCCTCAGGGTGTTCAGGCGACTGGCGTAGGCGTCGATCGTCTGGCCGGTGACGCCGTAGAGCGGGATGGGCCGCGAACCCACCTGACCGCCGATGGCGCGCAACAGGGCGGTGTTGCCGATCGAATACTGGCCGCCGCTGTCGACGAACGACTGGACCGGGACGCCGTCGGCCACGGCGTTGGTCAGGATCAACTGGCCCGAGGAATCCAGTCGCGCCCGCGCGCCGCCTGGCAGGCGCGTCGGGATGACGGAGGCGGAGCCCCCCGCGTAGAAGGCGGGGCCCGAGGGCGTCAGGCTGACGGTCCGGTCCGCCAGGTTCATCGACAGTCGGAACTGGGATAGGATGTCCAGGCCGAGCAGGCCGTCGGCGGCCAGCAGCGACCGCTCGAACACGGGCATGACCACGTTGTTGAAGCGTCGCCGCCCGAAGGTCACCCGCCCGGCCACGGCTGTGGGCGTCTCCTGGGCGGAGGTGATGCCGTGGACGACCACCGTGGGACCGGCCGGCAGACCCAGGGCCTCGGCCAGATCGCGGGCGATGGAGGTGCGCTCGGCGCCCGTGTCCAGCACGAACAGGCGCGGGCTGCGGCCGTTCAGCCGCACGGCGGCGGCCATCCGGGTCAGCAGGTTCGCCGACAGCGACAGGGCTTCGGGCGGCTGGGCGGGCGGGGTGACGGCCTGTTGCGTGAAGCCGCCGAGACCGGTCAGCAGAAGGGCGCCGCCGCCCAGCACCCGCCGGCGGTCGAGGCCCTCGCGCCCGGGTTCGTCCCTGGTCTGCGTTGTCCGCTCGATCATGGCCGCCTCCCCGCGGCATTTGCCCGAGCCTAGGACGGCGGCCGGGGCGCGCCTAGCCTGCGTCGCGTTACCGATTGGTCATGTGGGAGTGCAGCCGGAGGGTGTATACTGGGCGTTCAGAATGGAGATTCCGATGTTGTCGATGCTGCTCCTTCTCACCGCCGCGCCCCAGTCGGCCGAGATTCCTGCCCCTTCCCTTCGGCCCGGGACAATTCAAGAGATGATCGTGCCGGAGCTTCCTGCGCGAGAGAACGCCGCGCGGATGCCGGTCTTGAGCGACACCGGTTTCGGCTGCGACAGCGATGTCAGGTTGGCCACGTATCCGAATGCCGGAAACAGCCTTCTGTGGCGCGACGGCGGCGACCCGGTCGGCCTCTATCGCCTGCTGGATCGCCGAGTGAACGGCTGTCCGGAACCGATCGTGGTCAACTACCGGGTGCCCGGATCGAATGCTCTTGGCCGCGAAGCCGTCCCGCCCGGCCGCGGAGATCGTCTTCCGGCCGACTAGGCTCGCGGATGGGCCGCGGCGTAGGCGCCCAGCAGATGGGCGGCGTCGACGGCGGTGTATTTCTGGGTCGTCGACAGGCTGGCGTGGCCCAGCAGCTCCTGAATACTGCGCAGATCGGCGCCCGCGCCCAGCAGGTGGGTGGCGAAGCTGTGCCTGAGGGCATGCGGCGTGGCCGATGCGGGCAGGCCGAGGCGGCCGCGCAGTTTCTGCACCGTCGCCTGCACATGGCGGGCGCTGAGCGGGCCTCCGCGACGGGCCCGAAACAGGGCGTCCGACGGCTCGAGCGGGAAGGGCTGGGCGGCGAGCGCGGCGTCCACCGCTGACCGCACGGCGGGCAGGACCGGGACGATCCGGGTCTTGCCGCCCTTGCCGGTGATGCGCAGGCTTTCCGGGAGCGGGGCGTCGGCGCGGGTCAGGCCGAGCGCCTCCGAGATTCGCAGGCCACAGCCGTAGAGCAGCGACAGGACGGCGGCGTCGCGCAATGCCTCCCACGGTTCGGCGTCGGGATCGAGGGCGGGCTCGGCGAGCAGGCCCCGGGCCTGATCGGCGCTGACCGGGCGGGGCAGGGAGGGCTTCACCCGGGGCCCGCGCACCAGGGCCAGCTGGGGCGCGGGCGTGCCGCAGCGGCGGTCGAGGAAAACGTGGAAGGTGCGGATCGCGGACAGGGTCTGGCTGAGCGAGCGGGCGTTGAGTGGCCCATTCTTGCTGGAATTGGCGCCGGAGCGTCGCTCGGCGAGGTGGGCGCGCAGTTCGGCGGCTGCGACGGTCCCGAGGTCGCCGAGACGCTGAGGCTCGCCACGATGGCGTTCGAGGAAGGAGAGATATTGGCGACCGATATGGCCGTAGGCCTCCAGCGTGCGGGGCGACAGGCGGCGTTCGTGCGCCAGATGCTCGAGCCAGGCCGAGAGGGCCTCATTTGCGCTGAGGCGCTTTGGGGCGGTCAGTTGAGGATCGGCCATCGCTCTGCCGTGCGTTCGACGACCCGGGCGATGAAGGCGACCAGTTCGCAGCCCATGCCGGGGGTGAAGCCTTCTTCCTCGGGCGAGGCGAAGGCGCAGAGGCCGGGGCGGGCCTCTTCGGGGCGCTCGCCGCCGAGGTGCGGCGCCATGCGGATCAGGGCCACGGACCTGGCCTGCTCCGTCGAAGGGCCGAAAAGGTCGAGACCGTCGAACATGGGGCCAAGCCAGGTCAGCCCGTGATCGCCGAGCAGGGTGTCGACGGCGCCGACCTCCAGCCCGCGCCAGCCGAATGGCACGCCACCCGGCTTCTCGATGGCCATGACAGCGCCCGCGAGGCCGAAGCGGCCCTGCGCCACCGCATCCAGTCGGCGGGCGAGATCGGAGTGGTTGCGCGACTCCATCAGATCCAGGGCCGCGACATGGGTCTGGGTCTGGGCGGCGAAGTTCGCACGGGCGACCGACTCGATACGTTTCCTGGCGTCGGCCTCGCGCTCGGCGGCTTCCTCGAGCCGGGTCAGGGCGGCGCGGCCGAACTCGACGACATTGCGGCCATGCGGCTTCAGACCGACCTCCGCCAGCAGGGAGCGGTCGTCGAGCAGGGTCTGGGGGTGGGCCTGCAGCCAGGCGCGGACGTCGGGCCAGTGAAGGTCGCCGGCGGTGAACAGGTCTGCGGTCTGGTCCCTGGACGTCACGTCGGCGCTCCTCCCGGAACGCCGGGTCGTAAACTACAGAATGGAGCGTCCCGGTTTGTCGATCCTCTAGAGGATCGACTGGCCCGTCTTGCCCCAGTCCGCCAGGAAGGCATCAAGACCCTTGTCGGTTAACGGGTGCTTGATCAGGGCCTTGAAAGTGTCTGCGGGCAGGGTGGCGGCGTCCGATCCGGCGAGCGCGGCGGCCGTCACATGGGCCGGGTGGCGCAGGGAGGCGGCCAGAATCCGGGTCTCGAAGCCGTGGAGGTCGTAGATCGCGCGAATCTCTTCCAGCAGCTCGATGCCCTGGGCGCCGTGATCATCGAGGCGGCCGACGAAGGGCGAGACGTAGGTGGCGCCGGCCTTGGCGGCCAGCAGGGCCTGGGCGGCGGAAAAGCACAGGGTGACGTTGGTCTGGACGCCCTTGTCGGCGAAGGCGCGGGCCGCGCGCAGGCCGTCCCAGGTCAGGGGCAGCTTCACCACGACGTTCGGGGCGATGGCGGCGAGCTTGTCACCTTCCTTGACCATGGTCTCGAAATCGGTCGCCACGGCCTCGGCGGAGATCGGGCCCTCGACCAGGGCGCAGATTTCGGCGATGACCTCGGCGATGTTGCGCCCGGACCTTGCGATCAGCGTGGGATTGGTGGTCACGCCGTCCACCATCCCGGTGGGCAGCATGTCCTTGATGACGGCGACGTCGGCGGTGTCGAGGAAGAGTTTCATGGGTCCGGGTTTTAACGGCGTAGGCAGGCGAGAGCGAGCCTCTAAATCCTCCCCCGTCGGGGGAGGTGGCTCGAAGCGGAGCGCAGAGACGGAGGGGGCCCGATCCGGACTCCGACGTAGGCGGCTGGCCCCCTCCACCCCCGCGAAAGCGCGCGGCGGTCCCCCTCCCCCGACGGGGGAGGAATAGGTGAAAGTCGCCTCGGTTCTCATTCCCCTGCCGGTGCACGAGGCCTTCGACTACGAGGTGGCCGACGGGCTCGAGCTGGCGCGGGGCGATCAGGTCGCGGTGCCCCTGGGGCCGCGCCTGATGCGGGGCATCGTGGCCGAGGTGCGCGAGACGACGGGTTCGAACCGGCGGCTGAAGGCGGTCGAGGCGAAGCTGGACGATCCGAGCCTGCCGCCGGGGACGGTGGATTTCGTCGAATGGGCCGCGCGCTGGACCCTGAGCCCGCCAGGCGAGATGGCGGCGACGGCCCTGAAGGGGCTGCGGGCGCCGAGGCCCCGGCCGGAGCGGCGGCTCAGGCGCGTCGGCGACCGGGTCCCGGCGCGACCCACGGCCGGGCGGACGGCGGTGCTGGAGACGCTCGGCGAGACGGCGATGCCGGGGGCGGCGCTGGCGCGGGCGGCGGCGGTTTCTTCGGCCGTGGTCAAGGGGTTGGTCGACGAGGGGGTGCTGGAGGTCATCGAGATCGAGGCGGAGGCCGCCTTCGATCCCCCCGATCCCGACCACAGGCCGGCGACGCTGAACGCGGACCAGGCGGCGGCGGCGGATGTGCTGTCGGCGGCCACCGAGGCCGGCGTCTTCAAGCCCTTCCTGCTGGACGGGGTCACGGGGTCGGGCAAGACCGAGGCCTATCTGGAGGCCGTGGCGCGGACGCTGAAGCGGGACCCTTTGGCCCAGATCCTGATCCTCCTGCCCGAGATCGCCCTGACCCAGGCGCTGATTGAGCGGATCACGAAGCGGTTCGGGGCGGCGCCGGCCGAGTGGCATTCGGGGGTCGCGCCGCCGCGTCGGCGGATGGTGTGGGAGGCGGTGGTCGCGGGGCGCTGCAACATCGTGGTCGGCGCGCGCTCGGCCCTGTTCCTGCCCTTCACGAGGCTGAAGCTGATCGTCGTCGACGAGGAGCACGACGGGTCGTTCAAGCAGGAGGAGGGGCTGGTCTATCACGGCCGCGACCTGGCGGTGGCGCGGGCGCGGATCGAGGGGGCGGTTGTGGTCCTGGCCTCGGCCACGCCGTCGCTGGAGACCCTGTGGAACGCCCATCACGGCCGCTACGGCTGGCTGAAGCTGTCGAGCCGGCACGGGGCGGCGGTGCTGCCGGAGATCAGCCTCCTGGACCTGAGGCAGAACCCGCCCGACCCCCAGACCTGGCTGTCGCAGCCGCTCAGGGAGGCGATCGGGGAGACCTTGCTGGCGGGGGAGCAGACCCTGCTGTTCCTCAATCGGCGAGGCTATGCGCCGGTGGTGCTGTGCCGGGCCTGCGGGCACCGGATGACTTCGCCGGACACCGACAGCTGGCTGGTCGAGCATCGCTACACCGGGCGGCTGGTCTGTCACCTGACCGGCTTCTCGATGGTGCGGCCCAGGCTGTGTCCGTCGTGCGGGGCCGAAGACAGTCTGGTCTCGGTCGGGCCCGGCGTCGAACGGGTAGAGGAGGAGGTGCGCCAGCTGTTCCCGCAGGCGCGGACGGCTGTGTTCAGCTCCGACACCATTCCGGACCCCAGGGCGATGCGGGCCCTGATCCAGCGGATGACGGACGGGGAGATCGACATCCTGGTGGCGACCCAGGCCGCGGCCAAGGGGCATAACTTCCCGCACCTGACCCTGGTCGGGGTGGTGGACGCCGACCTGGGCCTGCGCGGCGGGGACCTGAGGGCGGCGGAGAGGACGTTCCAGCTTCTGACCCAGGCCACGGGCCGGGCGGGCCGGGCGGACAAGCCGGGGCGGGCGATCCTGCAGACCTGGACGCCCGAGCATCCGGTGCTGATGGCGCTGGCGGCCGGGGACCGGGACGCCTTCGTCGAGGCCGAGATGGCGGAACGGGAGGCGGCCTCCCTGCCGCCGCACGGACGGCTGGCGGCGATCATCCTGTCGGGCATCGACGCGATGGCGGTCGAGAAGGTCGCCAACGCCCTGGCGGCGGCGATCCCCAACGCGGAGCGGCTGGAGGTCTATGGCCCGGCCGATGCGCCCCTGGGGCTGATCCGGGGTCGGCGTCGGAAGAGATTGCTCGTGCGGGCGGATCGCGACGTGGACCTGCAGGGGTTCCTGCGGTCGTGGCTCAGCCGGGTGAAGGTGCCGGGATCGGTTCGGCTGACGGTGGACGTGGATCCGTACAGCTTCCTGTAGGGCCAGTTTCGTCCGCGTGTCCGGACGTAAAACACCCTGACGAAACGGACGAAACGACTGGTCGGGTGAGGGAAAACAAGGGCTTGTGCGTGGGCGGTTTGTGCAGCGGACGAAAATCGGGCTGACGACGCGCTTCGCGGATTGAGATGTCAAAGACCTGACGGGGACGTGGGGTCGATGGCTGGCGGACGCAAGGGCCGCGCGAGAATAAATTCCTGCAACCTGTTTCCTCCCTGCGCCGCAGGCGTGGGAAGGCGGCTCGAAGCGTAGCGAAGAGACGGAGGGGTTCTCAGCCGCGGCAAGAACCCCTCCGTCAGCTCGCGAAGGGCTCGCTGCCACCTCCCCATGCGCAAGCGCGCACAGGGAGGAGACTTGTGACGTCAGCGCGGCCCGGTCAGGCGGATCTCGAACAGTTTCGGCCAGTTCTTGCCGGTGACGAACAGCCGCCGGTTCTCCGCGTCCCAGGCGATGCCGTTGAGGACGTCGTCGTTCGGATTGGCGACCGGGTCGGGCAGGATGCCGGTCAGGTCGATGACGCCGATGACCACGCCCGTGGCCGGGTCGATGCGGACGATGAAGCTGGTTTGCCAGACGTTGGCCCAGACCTCGCCCTCGATGAACTCCAGCTCGTTCAGCCGCTCCAGCGGACGGCCCATGTAGGTGACCGGGACCGAGCCCGTTTGTTGCAGGGTGACGGGATCGAGGAAACGCAGCGACGGCGAGCCGTCCGACAGGATGACCCGCGTGTCGTCGTGGGTCAGGCCCCAGCCCTCGCCGGAATAGGAGAAGGTCCCTGCCGGTTCGAGGTCGTCGATGTCCCAGACGAAGCCGTGGCCGCCCTGCCAGGTCAGGGTGAGGATGCGGTCGCCGACGGCGGTCAGGCCTTCGCCGAAGAACTGCATATCCAGATCGCGCTTCTGCAGGACCACGCCGTCCTCGAGGCGCACGCGGCGCACGCTGGATGGATGACGGCCCGTGCTCTCCAGCAGGATGCCGCCGTGGAACTCCAGGCCCTGGGTGAAGGCGGCGGGGTCGTGCGGATAGGTGGAGACGATCTCGTAGCCGTAGCGCGGCGGTCGGGCGGGCTGTGTCGCGGGCGCGACGGCCTGAGCGACGGGGGCGGCGGGCGCCGACGTCTGTGCAACCCCGGCCAGGGCGAAGGCGAGGCCGATCAGCCCCGCGAGCGCCGCGACCGGATGGAACGCCCGCCTGCGCATCAGTGGGCCGGGTCGGCGGCGGCTTCCGCCTCCGCTTCCCTGGCGCGCACTTCCGCCTGATCGGCGACTTGACGCGCGAGTTTGGCCTTCTCCTGTTTGGAGGTGGCCGCTCGTCCCAGCATGTTCAGCGCCTCCACCCCGGCCGAGAAGGCCATGGCGGCATAGATATAGCCCTTGGGCACATGGAAGCCGAAACCATCGGCGATGAGGACGAGGCCGATCATCAGCAGGAACCCGAGGGCCAGCATGACCACGGTCGGGTTCTTGGCGATGAAGTTGGCCAGGGGGTCGGCGGCCAGCAGCATGACGGTCACGGCGGCGAGAACGGCGACCACCATGATCGGCAGATGTTCGGTCATGCCGACGGCCGTCAGGATGGAGTCGATCGAGAAGACGAGGTCGAGGATGATGATCTGGACGATCGCCGAGCCGGCGTTGGAGATCATCACATCCTTCTTGTCGAGGACGTCATGCGTCGGCGTCGGATCCACCGTGTGGTGGATTTCCTTGGTGGCCTTCCAGATCAGGAACAGGCCGCCCGCGATCAGGATCAGATCCTTCCAGGAGAATTCGTTGCCCATCACCGTAAAGACCGGCTGGATCAGGCCGACCAGCCAGGCGATGACCGACAGCAGGGCCAGGCGCATGATCAGGGCCAGGCCGATGCCGATGCGGCGCACGCGCTGGCGATGCTCGGGCGGAAGCTTGTTCGACAGGATCGAGATGAAGATCAGATTGTCGATGCCGAGCACGACCTCCATCACCACCAGGGTAACGAGGGCGGCCCATGCGGCCGGGTCGCTAAGCAGCGGGATAATGCTGTCGAACATCAAGGTCTCTCTGGCAGGAAGGATTTTCTCTGTAGCGCACGCCGCGCGGCGCAGTTCAAGCCCAGGCTAGGACGCAGGCCGCGTCGAAACCACTTCCGGGACCTGGTCGACCAGGGCCCCCGCCCCGCCGCCGGCCATCACGGCGGCCCGGACCGCGGCATGGCTGGCGAGGCTCTGGGCCTCGACATAAATGCGGCCAGCCTGGGGGTAGGCGGCGCGGATGCGGTGCTCCAGCCCGGCGACCGTGTCCTCGACCTCGGCGGCGGTGAGGTCGTCGCGGAAGTCGAGGCTTAGGCAGACCAGAATCTCGTTGGGACCGAAATGCATGGTGCGGGCGTCGTTCAGCCCCATGACGCCGGGCGCGGCCCGGGCGATGGCCTCGATGCCTTCGCGGGTCGCAGGATCGGCAGCCTCTCCGGTCAGCAGGCTCTGGCTCTCGACGGCGAGGAAACCGGCGGTGATCGCCAGGATGAGGCCGATGACGACCGAGGCGACTCCGTCCAGCACCGGCAGATCGAACAGATGGCTGCAGACCACACCGACCAGGGCGACGACGAGACCGACCAGGGCAGCGGTGTCCTCGAACAGGACGGTAAAAATGGTCGGGTCCTTGGATGAGCGGATGACGGCGAAGAAGGGCCGGCCCTCGCGTTGCTTGTTAAAAGCGTTCAGCGCCACCAGCCAAGATGCGCCCTCGAACAGCACGGACAGGCCCAGCACGATATAGTTGACCCAGGCGTTCTGGATCGGCTCGGGCGACCGGATGCGCTCTATGCCGTGGGTGATGGAGAGGACCGCGCCGACGCCGAAGATCAGGACCGCGACCACGAATGTATAGAAATAGAGCTGCAGCCCGTGGCCGAACGGGTGGCCGACGTTCGCCGGCCGGGCGGCGCGTCTGAGCCCGATCAGCAGGATGATCTGGTTGCCGGTGTCGACGCCCGAGTGAATCGCCTCCGACATCATGGCGGCCGAGCCGGTGAACAGGGCGGCGCCCAGCTTGGTCACGGCGATGGCCAGGTTCCCGGCCAAGGCGGCGAAAATGACGTTCTTTGAGGTTGAGGCTGCCATAATGTCGCAGTGGTGAGCGCGGGTGCGACCGTATCGTTCCCCGGCTTCGGTTGCGACAGCGAAAAGCCCATGCTATCAGGCGCCCGGCTTCCAGGGGGCGTTTCCAACGAGACGGCCCTTGGCGTGCTTTCCTTAAGCATTACAAGCCTTTGACCGGCGCGAGCTTCGCGGCCGGTCGTTTGAACAGACACGCACAGCGGACGGACAGGCCTTGGCTGACGATTTCAGAACGACGGAAGTCGGCGCGCGCTACGCACAGGCGCTGTTCGACCTGGCCCTGGAAACCGGCCGCCTGGAGGCCGTTCGCGCCGACCTGAAGTCGCTGAAGGCCGCCTGGATCGAGAGCGCCGACCTGCGCCGCCTCGCCACCTCGCCGGTGATCGCTGCCGAGGACCAGCAAAAGGGCCTCGCGGCCATCGCGACCAAGGCAAAGTTCGACGCCACCACGAAGAATTTCCTCGGCCTCCTGGCCAAGAACGGCCGCGCCCGCGACCTGGGCGCCGTGATCTCCGGCTTCGAAAGCCTGTATGCGGCGCACACCGGCGTCGTCGCGGCGGAAATCGTCTCGGCCGTGGCTCTGTCGGCCGCCCAGACCACCCATATTCGCTCGGCCCTGTCGCAGGCGCTGGGCAAGGCTCCCGAGATGACCGCCCGCGTCGATCCGTCGATCCTGGGCGGACTGAAGGTCAAGGTCGGCTCGAAACTTTTCGACGCCTCGCTGAAGACTAAGCTCGACCAGATGAAGTTCGCCCTGAAGCGGGCCTGACCCGCTTCACACTAAAATAGCAGCGGGCCACGGCACGCACCGAAACAAGCATGCAGCGGACCTGACGGCCCGCCCTGAAGACCAAGACAGAGAGATCCAAATGGACATCCGCGCCGCCGAGATTTCGGCCATCCTCAAGTCCCAGATCGCCAACTTCGGCGTTGAAGCCGACGTCTCGGACGTCGGTCAGGTCCTGTCGGTCGGCGACGGCATCGCCCGCATCCATGGTCTGGACAATGTCCAGGCCGGCGAGATGATCGAATTCCCCAAGGCCGGCGTCAAAGGCATGGCCCTGAACCTGGAAAGCGACAACGTCGGCGCCGTGATCTTCGGCCAGGACAACCAGATCGCCGAGGGCGACGAAGTCCGCCGCCTGGGCGAGATCGTGGACGTTCCGGTCGGCAAGGGTCTGCTCGGCCGCGTCGTCAACCCGCTGGGCGAGCCGATCGACGGCAAGGGCCCGATCCAGTTCACCGAGCGTCGCCGCGTGGACGTGAAGGCTCCGGGCATCATCCCCCGCAAGTCGGTTCACGAGCCGATGCAGACCGGCCTGAAGGCCATCGATACCCTGATCCCCGTCGGCCGCGGCCAGCGCGAGCTGATCATCGGCGACCGTCAGGTCGGCAAGACCGCCGTGGCGATCGACACCATCCTGAACCAGAAGTCGATCAACGTCGAAGGCGCGTCGGAAGGCGAAAAACTCTACTGCATCTACGTCGCCATCGGTCAGAAGCGCTCGACTGTGGCCCAGATCGTCAAGACGCTCGAGGAGCGCGGCGCCCTGGAATACACCATCGTCGTCGCCGCCACGGCGTCCGAGCCGGCCCCGCTGCAGTTCCTGGCCCCGTTCTCGGGCACGGCCATGGGCGAGTTCTTCCGCGACAACGGCATGCACGCCCTGATCGTCTATGACGATCTGTCCAAACAGGCCGTCGCCTATCGCCAGATGTCCCTGCTGCTGCGCCGTCCGCCGGGCCGCGAAGCCTATCCGGGCGACGTCTTCTATCTGCACAGCCGCCTGCTGGAGCGTTCGGCCAAGCTGAACGAGGACAATGGTTCGGGCTCCATGACGGCCCTGCCGCTGATCGAGACCCAGGCCAACGACGTCTCGGCCTATATCCCGACCAATGTGATCTCGATCACCGACGGCCAGATCTTCCTGGAATCCGACCTGTTCTACCAGGGCATCCGCCCGGCCGTGAACGTCGGCATCTCGGTGTCGCGTGTGGGCTCCTCGGCCCAGATCAAGGCGATGAAACAGGTCGCCGGTTCGATCAAGGGCGAGCTGGCCCAGTATCGCGAGATGGCCGCCTTCGCCAAGTTCGGCTCGGACCTGGACGTCTCGACCCAGAACCTGCTGGCCCGCGGCGCGCGCCTGACGGAACTGCTGAAACAGCCCCAGTACTCGCCGCTGACCGTCGAGGAGCAGGTCGTGTCGATCTATGCCGGCACGCGCGGCTTCCTCGACAAGATCGCGGTGGCCGACATCGCCCGCTTCGAGTCCGAACTGCTGGCCCGCATGCACTCGGCCCACCAGTCGACGCTGGACGCCATCAAGACGACCAAGGCCCTGTCCAAGGAGCTGGAAGCCGAACTGAAGGCCGCCATCGAAGCCTTCGCCAAGACCTTCGCGTAAGACTGACCGGTAGGGATTAGAAGAGCACCACCCGATGGCCAGCCTCAAGGAAATGCGCAATCGGATCGGAAGCGTGAAGTCCACGCAGAAGATCACGAAAGCCCTGAACATGGTCGCCGCGGCCAAGCTGAAGCGCGCCCAGGACCAGGCCGTGGCGGCGCGTCCCTATGCCCTGAAGATGGCCGCGGTGATCGCCAACCTGGCGGCCGGCGTGTCCGGCGACGGCGCGCCCAAACTCCTGGCCGGCACCGGCTCGGACAAGAAGCACCTTGTCGTCGTGGCGACGGGCGACAAGGGTCTGGCCGGCGGTTTCAACACCAATGTGATCCGGGCCGCCAGGGAACGGATCAACACCCTGATCGCCGCCGGCAAGGACGTCCGGATCATCGCCGTGGGCCGCAAGGTCCGCGACGGCCTGACCCGCCAGTTCGGCGCCCGCATCGTGCGCACCTTCGAACTGAGCGAGCACAAGGTCATCGGCATGGCCGCCGCCGAGCCGATCGCCGCCCTGATCGCCGAGGAGTTCGAGGCCGGTAACGCCGACGTCGTGACCCTGTTCTACAGCCGCTTCCAGTCGGTCATCTCGCAGGTGCCGACGCCGAAACAGCTGATCCCCGCCGTCGTTGATGGCGACGCCCCGCCGATCGACCTGAACGGCGCCGTCTACGACTACGAGCCCTCGGAAGAGGAAATTCTCGACGTCGTCCTGCCTCGCAACATCACCACCCAGGTGCTGGCCGCCCTGTACGAGAACCAGGCCAGCTTCTTCGGGGCCCAGATGGGCGCCATGGACAACGCCACGCGCAATGCGGGCGACCTCATCAACGCCTTGACGCTGAGTTACAACCGCAAGCGCCAGGCCCAGATCACCACCGAACTGATCGAGATCATCGCCGGCGCGGAAGCGCTCTGATCCTCCGATCCTGACAGAACACACGATAAACGGACCGCACCCGATGACCGACACCGTCGCCAAGAAACCCGCCGCCCCCAAGAAGCCCGCTGCTTCCAAGGCTCCCAAGGCTGCCGCCGCCTCCGCGACCGGCAACGCCGTCATCACCGTCGGAACGGGCGTGGGCAAGATCGCCCAGGTCATCGGCGCCGTCGTGGACGTCGAGTTCACCGGCCAGCTGCCGGCGATCCTGAACGCGCTGGAAACCCGGAACGTCGACCAGAAGACGGGCGAGCCCTTCACCCTGGTCCTGGAAGTCGCGCAGCACCTGGGTGAGAACATGGTCCGCACCATCGCCATGGACACGACCGAGGGCCTGACGCGCGGCCAGCCGGTGACCGATACGGGCACCTCGATCCTGGCTCCGGTCGGCCCGGGCACGCTCGGCCGCATCATGAATGTCGTCGGCCAGCCGATCGACGAAGCCGGTCCGATCCAGACCACGATGTACCGCCCGATCCACCGCGAGGCGCCGTCGTTTGAAGAACAATCGACGTCGTCGGAAATCCTGGTCACGGGCATCAAGGTCATCGACCTGATCTGCCCCTACACCAAGGGCGGCAAGACCGGCCTGTTCGGCGGCGCCGGCGTCGGCAAGACCGTTACGATGCAGGAACTGATCAATAACATCGCCAAGGCCTACGGCGGTTATTCGGTTCTGGCCGGCGTGGGTGAGCGCACCCGCGAGGGCAACGACCTGTATCACGAGATGATCGAGTCCAACGTGAACGTCGCCGGCGGCGGCGAAGGCTCGAAATGCGCCCTGGTCTACGGCCAGATGAACGAGCCTCCCGGGGCCCGCGCCCGCGTGGCCCTGACCGGCCTGGCCCAGGCCGAATATTTCCGCGACGAAGAGGGCAAGGACGTGCTGCTCTTCATCGACAACATCTTCCGCTTCACCCAGGCCGGTTCGGAAATGTCCGCCCTGCTGGGTCGTATCCCCTCGGCCGTGGGCTATCAGCCGACCCTGGCCACCGAGATGGGCAACCTGCAGGAACGCATCACCTCGACCAAGAAGGGCTCGATCACCTCGATCCAGGCCATCTACGTCCCCGCCGACGACCTGACCGACCCGGCCCCCGCCGCCTCCTTCGCCCACCTGGACGCGACGACCGTTCTGAACCGCGACATCGCCGCCCAGGCCATCTTCCCGGCCGTGGATCCGCTCGACTCGACCTCGCGGATCATGGACCCGCTGGTCATCGGTGAGGAACACTACCGCGTCGCCCGTTCGGTCCAGGAAGTCCTGCAGCAGTACAAGTCGCTGAAGGACATCATCGCCATCCTGGGCATGGACGAGCTGTCGGAAGAGGACAAGCTGGTCGTCTCGCGCGCCCGCAAGATCAGCCGCTTCCTGTCGCAGCCCTTCTTCGTGGCCGAGCAGTTCACGAACGCGCCGGGCAAGTTCGTCTCGCTGGAAGACACGATCCGCTCGTTCAAGGGCATCGTCGCCGGTGAATACGACCACCTTCCGGAAGCGGCCTTCTACATGGTCGGCGCGATCGAAGAGGCCGTCGAAAAGGCTGCCAAGCTCGCCGCGGACGCTGCATAAGCATGGCCGGGAAGCTTTCTTTCTCTCTGGTTTCGCCTGAGCGCGAGGTCTTCGCGGGCCTCGTCGATCAGGTCGATGCGCCGGGCGTCGAGGGCGACTTCGGCGTCCTCGCCGACCACGCCCCCTTCATGACCGCCCTGCGCGAAGGCCCGGTCGTTGTGTTCGACGGCGCCTCGAAGCGCACCTTCGAGGTCAAGGGCGGCTTCGCCGACGTGACCCCCGCCGGCCTGACCATCCTGGCCGAGGCGGCGACTGAGGTCGCGGCGGCCTAGGGTCCGCGCGCCGTCATGACGGCGCTCATCTATCTGCTGGCAGCCGGCGCGGAAATCGCCGGCTGTTTTGCGTTCTGGGCCTGGCTGAGGCTGGAGCGTTCGCCGCTGTGGCGATCCCCGGCATGGCCGCCCTGGCCCTGTTCGCCTGGCTCCTGACGCGGGTCGAGACCGATGCGGCGGGGCGGGCCTATGCGGCCTATGGCGGGGTCTATATCGCCGCGTCGCTGCTGTGGCTGTGGCTGGTCGAGCATCGGGCGCCCGATCGCTGGGACATGCTCGGGGCGGGGATCTGTCTGGTCGGGGCAGGTGTGATCCTGTTCGGTCCGCGAGCGGCATGACGGTCGCCAATGTCCGTCGCCAAACTGATCAGGCGCCGACGCCAATCTCGCCAACCTGACCAATCGGCTTGATCGGGGCTAAAACGGCCCTAGATATCGGCGGCAAGACGAGGCAACGCCCTCGCCCCGACGCCGCTGGGCCTCGGGCCAAGCCCGGGACGGCCCGGCCTTTCGAAAGGAGGGCCGTATCCAATGGCCTGGGTCTATCTTCTCATCGCCGGCCTGTTCGAGATCGTCTGGGCCTATTTCATGAAACAGTCCGAGGGCTTCACCCGGCTGTGGCCCAGCCTGTTCACGCTCGGCTTCATGGCC
Organism: Brevundimonas sp. TWP2-3-4b1; assembly: GCF_049897665.1. Lineage (NCBI taxonomy): Bacteria > Pseudomonadati > Pseudomonadota > Alphaproteobacteria > Caulobacterales > Caulobacteraceae > Brevundimonas > Brevundimonas sp. TWP2-3-4b1. The sequence continues at coordinate 20,676 of NZ_JAFCWQ010000016.1, forward strand.
GTCAGCTTCGCGCTGCTGTCCATGGCGATGAAGTCCCTGCCGATGGGCACGGCCTATGTGATCTGGACCGGGATCGGCGCGGTCGGGGCCTTCATCGTCGGCGTAGTGCTGCTCGGCGAGTGCCTGACGGTGCTGCGCGTGGTCGCGGCCTTGCTTGTCGTGGCCGGCCTGGTCATCTTCCGCCTGGCGCCCGGCGGTTCGTCGCACTGACGCTCATGAGGAGGTGCGGATGCTGGAGCTTCGACCCAACTGCGAATGCTGCGACCGGGATTTGCCGCCGGAGAGTCCGGATGCGCGCATCTGCACCTTCGAATGCACCTTCTGTGCGGCGTGCGTGGCAGGTCCGCTGAACGGCGTCTGTCCCAACTGCGGGGGAAATTTCGTGCCGCGCCCGATCCGGCCAGCTGGAAAGCTGGCGCGCTTTCCCGCGAGCGCCCGGCGTGTCATGCGAGCGACCTGTCCCTGATTTCCGTGCACCCCGGCGAAGGCCGGGGTTCAGATCATGGATGCCGACGGCCGGGATATCGCGCCGCGCGTCGCTCATCGCCGGGGTGCGCCGGTGAGAGAGGAATTCAGGCGGCGAACTTCGAGAAGGCCGCGACCACCTGTTCGTAGGCCTGCCGTTTGAACGGCACGATCAGGTCGCAGGCTTCCGACAGGTCGCCCCAGCGCCAGGCGTCGAACTCGATCTCGTTGTGCTGGTCGAGGCGGATTTCGGCCTCGTCGCCGGTGAAGCGGAAGGCGAACCAGACCTGTTTCTGGCCGTGCCACGGCTTCTTGCCCTTGAGTTTGTGTTGCGCCTTCAGGGCCTCGGGGAAGTCGTAGACGATCCAGCCCTCGGTGCGACCGATCAGGTCGGTGGAGACGACGCCGGTCTCCTCCTCCAGCTCGCGCCGGGCGGCCGCCTCGATGTCCTCGCCCTTGTCGACGCCGCCCTGCGGGAACTGCCAGGCGTGCGCTCCCTCCTGTCCGGCACGGTGGCCGAACCAGACCTTGCCGTGCTGGTTGAACAGGACGACGCCGACGTTGGGGCGGTGGGTGGGGTGGAGATCGCTATTCATATCCGTGCATCCCCGCTTGGGCGGGGACCCAGTTCTGTTGTGAGGCAGGGTGGGGGGGATTAGCCTCAAAGCGCGAGCAGAGCCAGCCGTGCGCCCAAAGCCCCGGGGTCACCGCCTCTGCAGCGATACACCGACCTTGAAGTCTACCGCCCCGGCCGCTGCGTCATCGACGACGCCGGCGCCAGTTGCAGGCCGCGGGCGTCCAGACCGGCGGTCCAGCGGGCAGCGGCCTCGACCGTGACCGGATAGGCAAAGCCAGTCCCCAGAGCCGCGCCGCGCGACTTGGCGGCGGCCTCGAGCGCATTCAGGCGGCCGATGATGGCGGCCGGGGTCTGGGTCTCGTCGATGATCGCGTCGGCGCTGGCGCGAGCCCAGGCGCCGGGCCTGCGGCGGGCCGAGCCGTCGTCAAGGAAGGCGACGCCGCGCTGGCGCAGGGTCCCGAGGAAGGCCGCCATGCCCGTGTCCGAGGTGATGAACCGGTCGCCCAGATAGTTGGTGACGCCGAAATAGCCGGTCGCCCGACCCAGCAGCCAGGCCATCCTGGCCTCGACATCGTTGGGCGTGGCGTTGGCCAGCAGGGTGTAGGGGCCCGGATCGTTGTTCGGATAGCCGGTCGGCTCCATCGGGATCTCGATCATGACCTCATGGCCCTGGGCGCGGGCCAGGTCGATCCAGCCCTGCAGTCCCTGGGTGTAGGGGACGAAGCTGAGGGTCACCTCCGGGGGCAGGCGTTCGATGGCGGCGCGGGTCGTGACGGCGTTGAGGCCGAGGCCGCCGACGATCAGGGCGACGCGCGGTTTGCCGTTGGGCTGGAAGGGTCGGGCATAGGCCTGCGCCGGGACGCGGCCGTCGGTGGCGATGACAGGGAGCGCGCCTTGCGGACCGGGCTGGCTGAGACCGGCGATGGGGGCCGCCGGCAGCGGCGAGGGGGCGATCCGGGGCGCGGCGATGGCCGAGCCGCCGGCGACAGTCGCGCCGTCCGGCAGGGTGATCAGGGCGTCGCCGCCGGCCGCGCCGGTCGGATCGAGAGCGGGGTCCGCGCCCAGACCCTGCCAGGCGGCGAACCCGCCCATGGAGAAGGCTTCAAGGCCGGTGGGCGCCGGCGCCGCGACCGGGGCCTCGCGCTTGAGTGCCACGCGGGCGGTCGGTGTTCCGGCGCGGGGGTCGCCGAGAACGGTCAGAAACAGGGCCACCGTGCCCATCAGAAGAAGACCGGCCGCGCCGACGGCGACCGGCGGCTTCCTGAAGACGGCGAGGGCGGACTTGAGGTCGAGCTTCGGCAGCCGCCCCGTTGGCGGGGCGCCGGCCGTGGCGGCGAGGGCGGACTGACGCTTGGCGAACATGGACGAAGTACGCTCTGCAATCTGGCGGCCGGACGGATTCCGGACGGCGATCATCGCGCACGACTATGAACAGGCGGCGGTTAAGAAAGCCTAACGGGCTGTTAGCCATGTTCTCCTCCCCACGCCGCAGGCGTGGGGAGGTGGCGCGGCGCTTCTTCAGCGCCGTGACGGAGGGGTTCTTAAAACGGGCGCGATCTGCGGCGGCAAGAACCCCTCCGTCAGCTCGCAAGGGCTCGCCGCCACCTCCCCATGCGCAAGCGCGCACGGGGAGGAGACTTCGCCGACCTACTCTTCTTCGGTCGTGTCGATCGCGGCGACCTGCACGGTTCCGTCGCTGGTCACGATGCCTTCCGGGGCGGCGGCGAGCCGGGTCAGGTCGCCGCCGGCGCGCAGGACGTCGAGCGCCCGCTGGAGCTGGTAGTCGGCGTCCTTGTCATAGTCCTCGCCCGGCGCCTCGCGCGGGGTGTGAGCGCCCTTGCGCTCGGCGCCGATGGAGGCGTCCAGCGCGGTCGCATAGGCGGCCTCGGAGTAGATGAAGCTTGAGCGGGACACGATCCGGGCCTCGGCCTCGGTGCGGGCGACCTCAAGGTCGGGCTCGATGCCGATCTTCTGGATCGAGGCGCCGGACGGGGTGTAGTAGCGCGCCGTCGTGATCGACAGGGCCCCGTCGCGGCCGCCGCCCAGCGGGATGACGGTCTGGACCGACCCCTTGCCGAAGCTGGTCAGGCCGACCAGCGTGGCCCGCTCCTGATCCTTCAGGGCGCCGGCGACGATCTCGGACGCCGAGGCGGAGCCGTAGTTGATCAGCACCACCAGAGGCAGGCCGCCGGTCAGGTCGCCCGGGCGGGCGGCGTAGCGTTCGATCTGCTCGGGTTTGCGACCGCGCTGGCTGACGATCTCGCCGCGTTCGAGGAAGGCGTCGGAGACGTCGATGGCCGCCGTCAGCAGGCCGCCGCCGTTGTTGCGCAGGTCGAGCACGAAGCCCTTCACCGCCGGGTTGTCGCGCCGGATCTTCTCGATCGCCTCGGTCAGCTCGCGGCCGGTGTTTTCGTTGAAGGTCGAGATGCGCAGATAGCCGAACTCGCCCTCCATGCGGCTGGTGACCGATTCGACCTTGATGACCTCACGCACCAGGGTCACCTCGAGCGGCTCTTCGCCGTCGCGCAGGAAGGTGACAGAGACCGAGGTGCCCATGGCGCCGCGCAGTTTCTCCGACACCTGGGTCACGGTCAGGCCCGAGGCGTTCTGGCCCTCGATGGCCGAGATGATGTCGCCGGCCTGGACACCGGCGCGGGCGGCGGGGCTGCCGTCCATCGGCGAGATGACCTTGACCAGGCCGCCCTCGGCCGTGATCGTCAGGCCGACGCCCGAATATTCGCCCGAGGTCCGCTCCTGCAGGTCCTCGAACCCCTGCGGCGGCAGATAGTTGGAGTGCGGGTCGAGCGCGGTCATCATGCCCGCCAGGGCCGCCTCGATCAGCTTCTTGTTGTCGACCGGAACGACGTAGGCCTGTTCCACCACCGCCAGCACGTCGCCGAACAGCTGCAGCATACGGAAGGTTTCGTTGCGTGGCGTCTGGCTGGCGACGGTCACGCCGCTGAGGCCAAGGGCCGCGACGGCGGCGCCGACGATGAGCAGTTTACGCATTCGGTCTCTTTCGGAGCCGCCGGAGCAGCAGAGGGCTTGGTAAGTAGAGCTTAGGGCCTAGGACCACACGACCAAATCGTGGCGGTCCCGCGTTCAGTGGATAAAATCAGCGTCATGTCGGCTTGGGAAGCGGTTTCGCCAGGTCGGGACCTAAGATCTCCCGTCAAAGATACGGCGCGGGATCCACGGCCCGATCCTCCCGGCGCAGTTCGAAATAGACCTCGCCGCCGCGCGCGGTCGAGCCCAGACCTTGGCCGTCCGCCACCCGCTCGCCTGTCTCGACGGAGAGGGTGTCGAGGCCGGCGATGACGGCGCGCCAGCCGCCGCCGAGATCCAGGATGACCACCTCGCCCCAGCCGCTGAGCGGGCCTGCATGATCGACTCGGCCTGCGGCGGGGGAGGCGACCGCAGCGGCGGGAGCGGCCCAGCGCAGGCCCTGTCCCGACGTCGCCAGAGGCGCGCCGCTGACCGGCGCGGTGAGGCGAGCGCGACCGCCGGGCAGGCGGGTGGACGGCGTGGGCGCGTCGGTGACCGTCGCGGGGCGGCCGCCGAGGTTTCGGATCCGGGTCTCCAGGGCGGCTGCGGCGCGCTCGGCCAGGGCGGCGTCGGCGCGCAGCACGGCCAGCAGGGCGGCGCGGCGGCCGGACAGGTCCTCGATCTCGGCGCGGCGGTCGCCCTGGGCGCTTTCGGTGGTCAGGAGTCGTTCGCTGGACAGGACGGCGAGACGGCGGATGCGGACGACCTCGGCCTGACGCGTGGCGAAGGCGGCGGCGCGGCGCTGCATCTCCGGGGCCATGGCCTTCATCAGGATGGCGGCGCGGACGGTGTCGACGGCGCGGTCGGCGGGGATCAGCAACGGCGGCGGCGGCTTGCGGCTCATCATCTGCAGGGCGGACAGGAGCCGGCCCTGACCGTCGCGGGCCTGGGCCAGTTCGGCGACGATGGCGGCCTCGCGCCGGCCCAGGTCGCGCAGCCGCTGGCGCTGGGCGGACAACTGCATGTCATCGGCGGTCTGGTCGCTGCGCAGGGTCGCCAGTTCGCGGTCGAGGGCGGTGATCTCGGTCTGGGCGTCGCGGGCGTCGGCGCGCAGGCGCCGCGCGCGCACCTGTTCGTCGCGGTACTGGGCCTGAAGCTGTTCGAGGTCGTCCTGGACCGAGGCTGCAGCGGGCAGGCCGGACAGGGCGATCAGGACAGAAAGGACGGCAGCGCGGTTCATCAGTCCCGATGATAGGGTGATCCGGCCAGGATCGTCACCGCACGATAGAGCTGTTCGGCCAGCATTGCGCGGGCGAGGGCGTGCGGCCAGGTCTGGGGTCCGAAGGCCAGGGTCGATCCGGCGGCGGCGAGCACGCCGGCGTCCAGCCCGTCCGCCCCGCCGATGACGAAGACCAGCCGCCGCTCGCCCCGGTCGCGCAGGGTCGCAATATGGTCGGCGAAGGCGCGGCTGGAATACGTCTTGCCGTGTTCGTCGCAGGCGATCAGGTGCGCGCCGTCGGCCGCCGCCAACAGCAGTTCGGCTTCCGGCGCCTTGCCGGTCTTGCGCGGTTCGAGGTCGATCAGATCAAGCGGGCCGAGACCCAGCACCCTGCCGGCCGCCGTCGCCCGGGCCGCATAGTCCGAGGCGAGCGTCGCCTCGGGCCCGCGACCCGGCTTGCCGATGGCGGCGATGGCCAGCTTCATCCCGGAGGATGCTTACGCGTTGGCGGTGCGGTGGGCGCTGTCGACGGCCCAGATCTTTTCGATGTTGTAGAACATCCGCACTTCGGGCCGGAACAGGTGGACGATGAGGTCGCCGGCATCGATCAGAACCCAGTCGCAGTGCGGCAGGCCCTCGACCTTGGCGCGGCCCAGACCCTGTTCCTTCAGCGTGCGCAGAAGGTGGTCGGCGAGCGCGCCGACGTGGCGGTGCGACCGGCCCGAGGCCACGATCATGCTGTCGGCCATGGGCGACTTGCCCCTCAGGTCGATGAGGACGATGTCCTGGGCCTTGTCGTCGTCGAGCTTGGTCAGCAAGGCGATCTCAAGCGGGGTCGTGCCGGTCGGGACGACGCCCTGACGGTCGAAGTTCGAGGCGTCGCCGCCGCCGTCGTCCGCGCTGAACAGCGGGAAGTCTTCGGCGGAATCGTCGGAGAGGTCTTCGTCGTGACCGTCTTCGGCCCCGTCTTCTGAGTGGATGGGCTCGATCGGCTCCATCTCATGGGCCGTGTTCGAAACGGCGTCTTCTTGCGCGTCGTGCGCGGGCGAGGGGGTCAGCGGAAGGCTCCGGGCGGGTTCACTAAAGAGGCTCTCTAGCATGGATGGCCCGAAAGGTCACCTTAAGCCCTCAAGGCGATTTCTGGGCACGCAGAGCGGTGGACGAACTGGGGTTCAACGGCGCGGTCAGATAGGTCCAGGCCGGGGCGCTCATCATGGGCAACAGGCGCGCCTCGTTGGACGACACCCGATGGCCGGCGAAGCGGCGGGCGGCGGGGGCGGCGCGGCTTTCCAGCAGGCTGCCGGGGCGGGCGATGACGGCCACGGGCATCATCCGCATGATGTCGGTCCAGCCGCGCCAGCGGTGGAAATTCTCCAGATTGTCCGAGCCCATCAGCCAGACGAAATGCACGCCCGGATGACGGTGTTTCAGGGCGCGCAGGGTGTCGACGGTCGAGGTCGTGCCGATGCGGGTCTCGAAGTCGGAGACCACCATATCAGGGCCTCGTGCAACGCTCTCGGCCGAGGCCATCCGGTCGGCCAGGGGCGCGGTGTGGCGCGTGTCCTTGAGGGGGTTCTGAGGCGAAACCAGCCAGATCACCCGATCGAGGTCGAGGCGCTGAAGCGACGTCTCCGCCACATGGGCGTGGCCGTCGTGGGCCGGATTGAAGGAGCCGCCGAAGAGGCCGACCTTCATCCCGGCGGCCAGGCCCAGGCCGTCCCTCAGAGCCCCCGAACGGGGGCCGCTCGCCTGGGGCGCGGGACCGGCATGGAAGAAGGACAAGGCGGGCGGGCTCGCGTCGGACTTATGCTCACGGATGAGCAAACGAAAGCGCAGCTAACACGACGTCGGCGCGCTTGTCCCGTTCAGCCGCCGGTCTTGTTGAGCGTGTCGCCGATGACGCCCGCGTCGGGGCGCGCGAGCCAGACCCGGACCGTGGACATGCGGCTCAGTCGCCTCCACCCGACTTCGCTGCGCTCAGCCGCCCTGCCCCAGGTGGGAGGCAAAGGCTCTCTACGGCTTCCAGCCGTCGGCGAAGACCTCGATCTCGTCGCCCTCTTCGTCGATCTCGCCGCGCGTCTTGCGGACCTCGGCCCAGGCGGCGCGGAGCAGTTCGGGCACCCCTTCGCCCGACACGCCGGAGACCAGCATCGGGCGGCGGCCGGCGACGGCCTCCAGCTCGGCGGCTTTCTCCTCGCGCGCCTCGGGGGTCAGGGCGTCGATCTTGTTGAGGGCCAGTATCTCCTGCTTGTCGCCGAGGCCTTCGCCATAGGCGTCGAGCTCGCCGCGGATGATGCGATAGGCCTCGGCCACATCGTCCTGGGTGCCGTCGATCAGGTGGATCAGGGAGGCGGAGCGTTCGACGTGACCCAGGAAGCGGGTGCCGAGGCCGGCGCCTTCCGAGGCGCCCTCGATCAGGCCGGGGATGTCGGCAATGACGAACCGTTCGCCGGGCGACAGGTCGACCATGCCGAGGTTGGGGGCCAGGGTCGTGAACGGATAGTCGGCGATCTTGGGCCGGGCGGCCGAGGCGGCGGCGAGGAAGGTCGACTTGCCGGCGTTGGGCAGGCCCGCCAGACCGATGTCGGCGATCAGCTTCAGCCGCAGCCAGATCCACATCTCCTGGCCTTCCTGGCCGGGGTTGGCGTGGCGCGGGGCCTGGTTCTGCGGGCCCTTGAAGCGGACATTGCCCCAGCCGCCGTTGCCGCCGGAGAGCAGCAGCTCCTTCTGGCCGACCTCGACCATGTCGAGCACGACGGTTTCCTTGTCCTCGCCCAGCACCTGGGTGCCGACGGGGACCTTGAGCACCACGTCCTCGCCCCGGGCGCCGTGCATCTGGCGACCCATGCCGTGGGTGCCGGTCGGGGCCTTGAAATGCTGCTGGTAGCGGTAGTCGATCAGGGTGTTGAGCCCCTCGACGGCCTCGACCCAGACGTTGCCGCCATTGCCGCCGTCGCCGCCGTCGGGTCCGCCGTTGGGGATGAATTTCTCGCGCCGGAACGAGACGGAGCCCGCGCCGCCGTTGCCGGAACGAATGTAGATCTTGGCCTGGTCGAGAAACTTCATCGGGGATTTCTAAGTAGGGGCGCGGACGCGTGCGACGCGATCGCGCGCGTCTTGAGGGCGGCCCATAGCCCAAGAGAGCGGCGATTTACAGGCGGGCCGCTTAAGCGGATCGAAAGCGGTCGTGGTCCAGGATGATCGAGAACACAGAAGGAGAGATCAGAATGATCTCGCTGACGACCTCGGCGACCCAGCCGCTGCCGTTCTGGCGAACTCCGTTGCCGGGGCCGGCGAAAGCGTCCCAGGAGGCGTCGCCGGGCTTCGGCCTGCCGTCTCTCTCGGACATGCGCGACGCGCAGAAGTCGATGAAGAAGGAGATGGCGGCCAAAAAGGTCCAGGCCGTGCGTGAACGCCGCGACGCCCTGATGCTGATGGTCAAGATCGACCCCAGGGCGGGGCTGAAGATGACCGCCGAGCTGGCCAAGGAGCTGAAATCGGCGGTGAAGGACTATGTCGAGGCCGGCGGCAGGAACGTGACCGACGGCGAGATGGCGATGATGCGCCGGGACGCGAAGGACGCCCGTGAGGTCGCCGACGCGGCGCTGAAGGGGCTGCCCCCGGAACCGAAGGATGCCGAGGTCGAGGCTCCGGGGGTCGATGCGGAGATGAAGCGGGCCCAGGCCGCCTATGCCGCCGCCTTCGAGATCGCCGACGGGCGCGACGAGAAGGCGGACCGGGCCGAAGCCGTGTACGGCGCGGCCATGGTCGACCAGGGCTTCTTCCAGCAGGTGAAGATGGCGCTCGGCGAGCTCAAGGAGGCGCGCGAGAAGATCAAGGCCGACCGGGCCAATCCGAAATCGCCGGACAAGGACGACTGGAAGGCGGCCGACAAGGACATGGCCGAGCTGGAGAAGGCTCTGGATTTCGCTCCGACGGGGATGCCCGAGCTGGCTTCGGGCGGGGCGTCGGTCAAGGCCTGACCTGCCCTGGGTCTCCAGGCGTGTCTGTGCCTTTCCGAGGGGGCCGCCCCGAGGTGCCAGACCGACTTCGCCGAAATCCAACTGCCCCGTCCGCTTCACCGACAGCGCAAATCCTCCGTCAAGGACAGGGAATCCCAGACAGCGAATAACGCACTGGTCCCATAGGAGGGGGCAACGGGTCAGATGTGGATCGCGTGGCCCAGCGCCCTCAGGCTCGCCTCGTGGAAGGCCTCGCTGAGGGTCGGGTGGACGTGGATAATACCCGCGACATCCTCCAGCACGGCACCCATCTCCAGCATCTGGGCGAAGCTGTTGGACAGTTCGGCGACGTGCTGGCCGACGGCCTGGACGCCGAGCAGGCGGTGGTCGTCCTTTGACGCCAGCACGCGCACGAAGCCGCCGTCCTCGGCCGCCTCGATGGCGAGCGCCCGGCCGATGGCGGCCAGCGGGAAGACAGCGGTGATCACGTCGTCGCGTCCTGCGACATCGAGCGGCCCGAGGCCCGCCGACACGATCTCCGGCTCGGTGAAACAGACGGCGGCGATGGTGACGGGGTCGAAGCGCCTGTCGTGGCCCGCGATGATCTCGGCGACGACCTCGCCCTGGGCCGAGCCCTTGTGGGCCAGCATGGGTTCGCCGGTCAGGTCGCCGACGGCCCAGACGTTCCTCATGGAGGTGGCGCAGCGGTCGTCGGTCTTCACGAACGGCCCGGCCATGGCGACACCCATGTTTTCCAGCCCCCAGCCCTTGGTGCGCGGCCGACGACCAACGGTGACCAGCACCTTGTCCGCGTCGAGCGACAGCGGCTCGCCGTCCTTCGTCGTGATCGACAGCTTCCCGTCCCCGAACCCGCCGGCGCGGGCGCCGAGGTGCATTTCGACGCCGTGGTCGGTCAGCCACTTCATGACCGGGTCGGTCAGGGCCTTGTCGTAGAGCGGCAGGATGCGCTCGGCCATCTCGACGATGGCGACCTGGGCACCCAGCTTGCGATAGGCGATGCCCAGTTCCAGCCCGATATAGCCGCCGCCGACCACGACCAGCTTGCCCGGCACGGCGTCCAGCGACAGGGCCTCGGTCGAGGAGATGACGTCGCCGCCGAACGGCAGGAAGGGCAGTTCGACGGGCTCGGACCCCGTCGCCAGGATGACGTGCTCGGCCGTGATCGTGATCGGGCCGTCGGCGGTCTCGACGCGGCAGGTCTTGGCGTCCTCGAAGGTCGCCCAGCCCTTGATGACCTTGACCTTCGCCTTCTTCAGCAGGGCCGCGACGCCGTTGTTCAGCTTACGGACGATCCCGTCCTTCCAGGCGACGGTCTTCGACAGATCGATGGCCGGCTCCGACGCCGTGATGCCCAGGGTGCCTTCGCCGGCGGCCTTCGACACGGTCTCGAACTTCGAGGCCGCGTGGATGATCGCCTTGGACGGAATGCAGCCGACGTTCAGGCAGGTGCCGCCCAGCCCGTCGCCGCCGTCGACCAGGACGGTGTCCAGCCCCAGCTGGCCGCAGCGGATGCCCGCGACATAGCCGCCGGTGCCCGCGCCGATGATCAGGACTTTGGTCTTCAGGGTCTGGGTCATGCGTGGCCAATACTCGGAAACGTCAGGGCTGAATCTCTTCGACCAGCTCGATGATGATCTGGAACAACAGGTCGCCCTGCTGGATGCCTTCGACGACGGCAGTCGTGCCTTCGCGCAAGGCGGCGGCATCCTCGGGGACCATGGCGACGGCCAGGGCGCCGACTTCGGGCGTCCAGCCGACCGCGCAGAAGGGGGTGCGGTTCCAGGCGACGCGGAACGGGCCGGTCACGATGTCCTCGCCCTTGATGATCCACGCAGGCTCCAGGGTTGCGAAACCGAAAGCCTCGCAGCCGCGCTCGCCGGGATCGCCCTGTAGATGGTCGTTCGCCCGCGCCCGTGCGGCGGCGATACAGGCCTCGGGCGGTGTCTGTTCGATCGACACGACCCGGCCCACGAAGACTGCGCGCGCGACGGAGGTCTCGTAAGAGGCGTTCGGCGGCGGCGGCATACAGGCCCAGGCGGGGGCCGCTCCAAGCAGGGTGGCGGCGGTCACCGCGGCGGTCAACAGACGGGTCATGGCGCTCTTTCCTCGCGGATCAGAGGTCCATGAACGCGCGTCGGGGCGCGTCCGCAAACTGTTTGTGCCTGACGATGCCGACATGAGGTCTCGCCTCAGCCCATCCACAGCGTCGCGGGATGCTCCAGCAGGCCCTTGATCCGTTGCACGAAGACGGCCGCGTCGTGGCCGTCGACGATGCGGTGATCGAAGCTGGACGACAGGTTCATCATCTTGCGCACGACCATCTGGCCGTTCCGGACCACGACCCGTTCCTCGATCTTGTTGGGGCCGACGATGGCGACCTCGGGGTGGTTGATGATCGGGGTGTGGACCAGGCCGCCGAGCGTGCCCAGCGAGGTGATGGTGATGGTCGAGCCGCTGAGCTCTTCCCGTTTCGCCGAACCGTCCTTGGCCGCGCCTGAGACGCGGGCGATCTCGGCGGCGGTGTCCCAGGGATCGCGCGCCTCAGCATGACGGACCACCGGCACCATCAGGCCGTTCTGCGTCTGGGCGGCGATGCCCAGATGAACGGCGGCGTGGCTGGTCAGGACGCCGGCGTCGTCATCGTAATGGCTGTTGATCGTCGGCTGGTCGCGCAGGGCCACGACGATGGCGCGGGCGATGAAGGGCAGGACGTTGAGCTTGGCCTTGCCTGTCGTCTTGGCCTGGGCATTCAGATGGGCGCGAAGCTCCTCCAGCGCCGTGACGTCGATCTCCTCCACATAGGTGATGTGGGGGATGCGCCGGACGCTCTCGGCCATCTTCTCCGCGATCTTGCGGCGCAGGCCGATGATACGGACCTCCGTGGTCCCCTCGGCCTTCGCATAGGTCGAGGCGGACGCAGATGATCCGTGCTCGGACGGAACGCGTGCGCCGCCCGCGACGAAGGCGTCGAGGTCGCCGTGTTCGATGCGCCCGGCCGGGCCGGAGCCTGGCACGAACTGCAGGTCCAGACCCAGTTCACGGGCGCGCTTGCGCACGGCAGGCGAGGCCAGGGGGCGGACGCCGGGCGTCTGGGCCTGACGGGGGACGGGCGGGGACTTGCCCCCCTCCCCCGCTTCGCGGCTACTCCCCCCAATGGGGGGAGATTTGGCAGGGACAGCGGGGCGCGATCCTCCCCCGTCGGGGGAGGGGGACCGCGAAGCGGTGGAGGGGGCCGGGGCGGATGCCGCCGTGACCGGAGCAGCCGCGACATTGCCGGCGCCCTCGACGTTGAAGCTGACCAGGGCGCCGCCGACCGGAGAGGCCTTGCCGACTTCGCCGTGCAGGGCGGCGACAACGCCCGCGACCGGGGACGTCAGCTCGACGGTCGCCTTGTCGGTCATGATCTCGGCGAGGATCTGGTCCTCGGCGACGGTGTCGCCGACCGCGACATGCCAGGCGACCAGCTCGGCCTCGGCGGTGCCTTCGCCGACGTCGGGGAGCTTGAAGACGTAGTTGCCGGCGGCGGGGGCGGCGGCCAAGAGCCCCTCCGTCACTCCGCTGTCGCTCCGTGCCACCTCCCCATTCTGCGAATGGGGAGGAGACGTTTCGGCGTCGGTCTCCTCCCCGTCCGCGCTTGCGGATGGGGAGGTGGATCCGAGCGCTTGTGAGGAGACGGAGGGGTTCTGTGCGTCCGCATTGCCCGCGCCCTCGACCTCGAACTCGACCAGCGGGCCGCCGACCGGCGACATGGCGCCGGGTTCGCCGTGCAGGGCCGTGACCACGCCGGAGACCGGGCTGGTCAGTTCGACGGTGGCCTTGTCGGTCATGATGTCGGCCAGCAGCTGGTCCTCGGCGACGACATCGCCGATCGCGACGTGCCAGCCGACCAGTTCGGCCTCGGCGGTGCCTTCGCCCACGTCGGGCAGTTTGAAGACGTAGCGGCCCATCAGCGTGCCCCCCCGGTCATCACGGATTTCAAGGCGGTGGCGACCCGTTCCGGCCCGGGGAAATACTCCCACTCGAAGGCGTGCGGATAGGGCGTGTCCCAGCCGCAGACGCGGGTTACGGGCGCTTCCAGGTGATAGAAGCAGCGCTCCTGAACCAGGGCGGACAGCTCTCCTCCGTACCCGGAGGTTTTCGGCGCCTCGTGCACGATGACGCAGCGGCCGGTCTTCTTCACCGAGGCCTCGATGGTCTCGATATCGAGCGGCACGAGCGAGCGCAGGTCGATGACCTCGGCGTCGACGCCCGCGTGTTCCGCGCCGGCCAGCGACACCCAGACCATCGTGCCGTAGCACAGGATCGTGACGTCATTGCCCTCGCGCATGATCCGCGCCTTGCCGATAGGCTCGACATATTTGCCGGTCGGGACCTGGGCCAGATCCTGGGTCTTCCACGGCGAGACCGGCTTCTGGTGCCAGCCGTCGAAGGGGCCGTTGTAGAGCCGTTTGGGCTCGAAGAAGATGACCGGGTCGTCGTCCTCGATGGCTGCGGTCAGCAGGCCCTTGGCGTCATAGGGGTTGGACGGGATGACGACCTTGAGGCCTGCGATATGGGTGAACAGGGCCTCGGGGCTCTGGCTGTGGGTCTGGCCGCCGAAGATACCGCCCCCGTAGGGCGAACGGACCACGATGGGCGAGGTGAACTGGCCGCCCGAGCGATAGCGCATCTTGGCCGCTTCGCTGACGATCTGGTCGTAGGCCGGATAGATGTAGTCGGCGAACTGGATCTCCACGACCGGACGCAGGCCGTAGGCCCCCATGCCGATGGCGGCGGCGACGAGGCCGCATTCCGAGATCGGAGTGTCGAAGCTGCGGGTCAGGCCGTGCTTCTGCTGCAGCTGGTCGGTGACGCGGAAGACGCCGCCGAAATAGCCGGCGTCCTCGCCGAACGACAGCACGTTGGGGTCTTCGGCCATCTTTACATGCAGGGCCGAGTTCAGCGCCTGGATCATGTTCATCGGCGCGACGGCGGCCGCCTCGGATGCGACCGAGGCGGGGGCGTTATTCTCGTCGATCATGTCGGGTTCGATACCGTCCGTGCGATCGGCCTCGCTGAAGGACTCGCTCATACTCCGACCTCCCGGCGCTGTTCGACCAGGCGCCAGTCCTCGGTCGCATAGACCTCTTCGAACATCGTCTTCACGCTCGGGCGCGACTGGCCGAGCGTGCCGATAGCCTCGGACTCCTTGCCGGCGGCGCGGACCTGGGCGACGGCCTCGGCCTCCGCTTCGGCCTGGGCTTCGTCGGACCATTCGCCGAGCGCGATCAGATGCTGTTTCAGGCGCGCGATCGGATCGCCCAGGGGCCATTTCTCGTGCTCGTCGCCGGGCCGATAACGGCTCGGGTCGTCCGAAGTCGAGTGGGGTGCGCCACGATAGGTGAACAGCTCGATGACTGTGGCGCCCTGATTGGAACGGGCGCGCTCCTCGGCCCACTGGGTCGCGGCCCAGACGGCGAGGAAGTCATTGCCGTCGACGCGCAGGGCCGGCAGGCCGTAGCCGATGGCCTTGGAGGCGAAGGTGGTCTCAAGCCCGCCGGCGATGCCCTGGAAGGACGAGATGGCCCATTGGTTGTTGACGATGTTGAGGATCACCGGGGCGCGGTAGACGCTGGCGAAGGTCAGGGCGTTGTGGAAGTCGCCCTCGGCCGTGGCGCCGTCGCCGATCCAGGTGATGGCGATCTTGTCGTCGCCCTTGTAGGCGCTGGCCATGGCCCAGCCCACGGCCTGCGGCACCTGGGTGCCGAGGTTCCCCGAGATGGTGAAGAAGCCGAAGTCCCTGGCCGAATACATGATCGGCAGCTGGCGGCCTTTGATCGGGTCCGAAGCGTTGGAATAGATCTGGTTCATCATGTCGACGAGCGGATAGCCGCGCGCGATCAGCAGCCCCTGCTGGCGATAGGTGGGGAAGCCCATGTCCTCGCGCGACAGGATCATGCCCTGGGCGACCGCGATGGCCTCCTCGCCGGTGCACTTCATATAGAAGCTGGTCTTGCCCTGGCGGTGGGCGCGATGCATCCGGTCGTCGAAGGCGCGGGTCAGGATCATCGCCTTCAGACCCTTCTCCAGGGTCTCCGCGTCGAGGCGCGGGTTCCACGGCCCGATGGCGTTGCCTTCGTCGTCCAGCACCCGGATCAGGCGGAAGGCCAGGTCCAGCATCTGCACCGGGCGGGCGTCGACCGGCGGGCGGTCCACACTACCGGCGGCGTCGAGTTTCAGGTGGCTGAAATCCGGGGCATCGCCCGGACGGCCCGAGGGCTCCGGCACGCGCAGCGAGAGCGGCTTGGTGTTCCTGGTCATTCCATCCTGCCGTTCGGTTGATCCGACCGCACTTCTTGGCGGCTGGATAGCATGAGCGCGAAATCAAGGCTCGCCTATTTTAGCCTTGCGTCAAGCAGTTTTAGGGTATTTTATTGCGCCATAACGACAAATGGAGAAACGCATTGGCGGACGAACTGGATCCCATCGACGCTCGAATTCTGGACATCCTGCAGCAGGACGCCGGATTGTCGGTCGCGGAAGTGGCCGAGAGGGTGGGACTGTCGGCCTCGCCGTGCTGGCGCCGGATCAAGAGACTGGAAGATTCCGGCCTGATCCGCAAGCGGGTGACCCTTCTGGACGCCGCCCTGCTGGGTCTGGACTTCGAGGTCTATGCCATCGTCAAGCTGAGCCTGCCCTCGCGTGAGAACCTGGACGCCTTCGAGGCCGCCGTCGCCAACTGGCCCGAGGTGGTCCAGTGCGCCACCATCACCGGGCGCGAGGACTATGTGCTGCGGATCATCACGTCGGACATGCACGCCTTCGACAAATTCCTGCGCGACAAGTTGCTGACCCTCGGCATCGTCTCGGACTGCGAGAGCCATATCGTCACCCGCGGCGTCAAGAATGTGACAACCCTGCCGCTGGGCATCATCACGCCGCATGTGAGTTGAGCCGGGAATCACGATGGATCCGACGAAGATCATTGAAGTGACGCCTGCGGAATTCGCCGCCATCGTTGCTCTTTTTCTGCCCGGGTTCGTATCGTTGAGGGTTGATCGTCTGATTCATCCTCAGCGCGACGGTGGGACCGGTCAGAACATGATCGAAATCCTGGGCTATTCGCTCCTGAACGCCGGTCTGTTGAGTTGGGCCATTCTACAGGCCTCAAAGACGTTGTCGGCGTCTCCCCCTGACTATGGTCTCTTGGCTCTCTATGCCCTGTTGATCTGTTTGATCGGGCCAATCGTCTGGCCCGTCGGCTTCAGGCTTGCCCAGCGATGGGCCGCTCGACGAGGCTGGATCGTGGGTCCCTATCGGACAGCATGGGACGATTTCTTCAGTCGCCGGCAACCGGCGTGGATCGTCATCCATATGACCGACGGAAGCTTGCTTGGTGGCTATTTCGGGAAAGATTCCACCGCATCTATGGGAAGCGATGCCGGTCACCTCTATCTGGAGGAGCTCTGGCAGCTCGACCAGGATGGCAAATTTCTGAAAGTCGTCCCGGAGTCTCAAGGTGCAATTTTCCGTCCGACAGACTATTTGTGGGTCGAGTTCAGGAGAGACGACTGATGTCGCGACAACCATTTTTGCAACCTCCCCGGAACGAGGAGCGTGGAGGCTGGTCGCCAGTCTCGAATGGCCCGAAAAATCCACCGCAGGGACCGTCCGCCATTCCCGTGAGGCCATCATCCCCGCCATCGCCGCCCCCGCCTCGTCGCTGAATTGCTGGAGAGACGCTAGTGATCGAGATGGTGATCGACGCCCGTAAGAAGGACCTCGGCGGGTTCGAGGTCGGGCGCATCCTGCCCTTCCATTCGCGCCGGATGGTCGGGCCCTTCATCTTCCTCGATCACATGGGACCGGCCGAGTTCGCGCCGGGTGCGGATGCGATCAACGTCCGCCCGCACCCGCACATCGGCCTGTCGACCCTGACCTATCTGTTCGAGGGCGAGATCATGCACCGCGACAGCCTCGGCTACACCCAGGCGATCCGGCCGGGCGAGGTCAACTGGATGACCGCGGGCAAGGGCATCACCCACTCCGAGCGCACGGACCCGCTGAAGAAGGCGCAGGGCGGCCCGATGAACGGGATGCAGGCCTGGATCGCCCTGCCGGACGAGGCGGAAGAGGTCGATCCGTCGTTCCAGCATTACGGCGAGGACGCCCTGCCGGCCTATGAGAACGGCGGCCTGTTCGCCCGTCTGGTGGCGGGCGAAGCCTACGGCGCCAGCGCCAATGTGAAGACCTCGTCGCCGCTCTTCTATGTGCATTGGGAGATGCAGGAAGGGGTGCGCACCGCCCCGCCTCCGGGCAAGGGTTCGGGCGGCATGTCCGAGCGGGCTCTCTATGTCGCCAAGGGCTCGATCGAGGTCGGCGACCGCACCTTCCACGAGGGCCAGATGATCGTGCTGGAGCCCAATGCCGAGCCGACGGTGAAGTCGCTGACGCCGGCCACCGTCATGGCCCTGGGCGGCGAGCCGGTCGGGCAGCGTCTGATCTGGTGGAACTTCGTGTCGTCCTCCCAGGCGCGGCTGGACCAGGCGAAGGAAGACTGGAAGGCCGGGCGGATGAAGCTGCCCGACGAGGACGATCTGGAGTTCATTCCGTTGCCGGAGGATTCCGCCGTGACGACCCGATCCGAGCCGATCAAGCCGGAACCGACACACCCGGTCTAGCGGATCCTCTCCCAGAGGGAGAGGGGACCTATTTCGTTGTCACCCGCACGATCCAGTCGCCCACGGTGGTCAGGGCGGCGAGTGCGAGGGTCTCGGTGATCGTCCCGTATTCACCCGGAAGGCCGGTCCCGGACGTCTGCATCAGATGGTTCAGGCCGGGCAGGACGACGACTTCCGCGTCGGGCCGGATGCGGGACAGCGCTTCGCTGTTCTGGTCGGCGGGCACCTGCACGTCCTTGCCTCCATAGACGGCCAGCAGCGGCATGTTCAGCCCGGCGAGAGCGGGCGCAGGATCATAGGAGGCGAAGAAGCGGTAAGCCGGCGAACTCATCATCACGACACTGCCGCGGGATTCCTCCGGGCTGCGGCCCGCATCCCGTAACGCGCCCTCTAACGCGCTCGCGGCGGCCGCGCCGTCATCCTTGTTGTTGACGACGGCAGCCATGAAAGTGGCCTGTCGGCCGCGAGCTTCGGCTACCTGTTCCGGCGTGACCCCCGCAGCGGTCGCGATCCGGGCTACCTGCTCGACGATGATGTCCGCCCCGGTCACGGCGGGTCCGGCCAACAGCACGACGAAGGCGGCCGGCGCGCCCTGCTGAACCGCCAGAGGCGCGACAAGCCCGCCCTCGCTATGGCCCATCAAGCCGATCCGCGCGGGATCGATGTCCGACCGGCCCCGCAACCACGCGACGGCCGTTACCGCGTCGGTCGCGAAATCGTCGACCGTCTCATCGAGGCCGCCGCCGCCCGATCCGCCCACGCCCCGATCGTCATAGCGCAGTACGGCGATCCCGCGTCGCGTCAGGGCGTCGGCCCAGACGGCGAAGGGCTTGTGATCGAACACGGTCTCGTCCCGGTCCTGGGCGCCCGATCCGGTCAGCAGGACGACCGCCGGGAACGGCCCGGCGCCGACGGGCACGGTCAGGGTCCCGGCCAGGGTGATCCCGGCGCCCTCGTTACGGAACGTCACGTCTTCGGCGGCATAGGGAAAGGGCGGGACGGGGGTCTGGGGCCGCGCCGGACCCGCAGGCTCTGCTCCCGTCGCCGCCCGCGTCAGGATGAGCGGCATTGAGGCTGCGCCTTGCGACCAGGCGCCGGTCCAGGTCTGACCGTCGGCAGAGCGTGCGCCCTCGAACCGGCCATGGGCGACGGGCACGGTGAAGCGCACGACGCCGCCTGTTTCGCTCAATTCGGTGACTGGAATGCCGTGCGCATTCTGCGCCGGGCTGTCCATGAAGACCTGTCCGTCCGCCTCGACGCGGATCACGAGCGGCAGGGATGTCCCGCCGACGTTCAGCGCACCCTCCCAGCGACCGACCAGATCAGCGGCTTCAGCCTGGGCGGGGGCGACGACGGGCGGGACGGGCATCGCGATCATGCGACTCTCTCAACAAGCCAACCTCCACCGTGCACCCCGGCGAAGGCCGGGGTCCAGATGGAAATCGAGTTATCGGCAGGCTGGATGCGGTGGCGCATCCAGACGACCGGGTCTGTGATCTGCACGGACAAAGAGAAACGGGCGGTGTCTCCTCTAAAGAGACCGAAGGAACTCCAGCAGCGCCGCATTGACCTCATCCGGCCGCTCCTGCTGCAGCCAGTGGCCGGCGCCCGGCAGGACGGTCTGGTTGCGCAGGTCGGTGAGCCAGTCCTTCAGCCCCGCCTCGTGCTGACCCGCATAGTGGCGGACGGGATCGCGCTCGCCGACCATGAACATCGACGGCTGGCGGATCTGTTTGCCTTGCAGGAAGGCGGTCAGGGCCCAGTTGCGGTCGATGTTCCGATACCAGTCCATCGGCCCCCTGAAGCCGCCGGCGGTGAAGGCCGCGACATATTCCGCGTGGTGCGCCTCGCTCATCCACGGCGGCAGCGTCGCGTCCTCGGGTGCCTCGGAGAGGAAGTTTTCCCCCGGAGCGATGAAGCCGGTCGACTGGCGATCGGACGGGGTCGATCCGTCGTAGGAATAGAACCCCTTGCGGAGGCCTCCCGCCACATCGGCTTCGAAGATGGTGTGATGATCGGGGTCCTGGAACTGGACCATGTAGAGCTCGCCGAGACCGGCGCGTCTGGCCAGGGCGGACATGGCGGCGGTCGGCGGCCCGTTCGGACGGCGCGGCTGGAACGGCACCGACAGTCCGGCCACGGCGGTAAACACATCCGGCCGCATCAGGGCGCAGTGCCAGGCGACCGGCGCGCCCCAGTCGTGGCCGACGACGATGCAGGTCTCCGCTCCCAAGGCCCGGACCAGATCGACCATGTCGCCGACCAGATTGAGGATCGAATAGTCCTCGACCCGCTGCGGCTTGTCTGTGCCGCCATAGCCGCGCATGTCCGGCGCCACCGCGTGGTAGCCCGCCTCGGCGAGGGCCTGAACCTGCGCCCGCCAGCTGATGCCCAGTTCGGGGAAGCCGTGGATCAGCAGCACCAGAGACCCTTCGCCGGCCTCCAGAATCTGTTGCCTGAGGCCGTCGGTCTGGACGATGCGGGTCTGCATGGGGCGGGTTCTCCGACGAGGCCTTTGAAGCCGAACGCGACGTCGTGCATTGATGTCGCCATGACGCGCATGACCAGCTTCTCCGACGGTACGATCGTTCCGGCCCTGGGCCAAGGGACCTGGATGATCGGCGACGATCCCAGGACCCGCGACGCCGAACAGGCAGCCCTGTCTCGCGGCATCGACCTGGGTCTGACCCTGATCGACACGGCGGAACTGTATGGCGACGGCCGGTCCGAGCGGCTGGTCGGCGAGGTCATCAAGGATCGCCGGGACGAGGTCTTCCTGGTCTCCAAGATCCGGCCCGAGAATGCCGGCGAGATGACCATGATGCTCCATTGCGAGAAGTCGCTGGAACGGCTCGGCGTCGACCGCCTCGACCTCTATCTGCTGCACTGGGAGAGCCGTCACCCGCTGGAGGAGATCGTCGCCGGGTTCGAGGAACTGATCGACGAGGGAATGATCGCCCGCTGGGGCGTGTCCAACCTCGATATCCGCACCATGAACCGGCTGGATGAGGTCGACGGCGGGGAGCGCTGCGCCACCAACCAGCTGCTGTACAATCTCGGCTCGCGCGGGATCGAGTTTGACCTGCTGCCCTGGCAGCAGGAGCGGCTGATGCCGGTGATGGCCTATTCGCCACTCGGGCGGGGCGATCTGCTGGCTCATCCGGCGCTGCAGGCCGTGGCCGACCGACACGACGCGACTCCGGCCCAGATCGCGCTGGCGGCGGTCCTGCGTCAGGAGGGCGTCATCGCCATCCCCAAGGCCTCGACCGTCGCCCATGTCGAGGCCAATGCGGCGGCGCTGGAGATCGAACTGGACCCCGAGGACCTCGAAGCCCTCGACCGCGCCTTCCCGCCGCCCTCCACCGCACAGCCGCTGGACATTATCTGAAGAAGCCGGACCGGCGCTGACGAGAAATGACGCCGCATACGGCCACGCTTTTCGGCTGGCCGTTGTTCGGATACAGAAATTTCCATTACGCCGACATGTCGTCGGCTGGGGAAGTTTCCACCATGCGTAGCCTGTTCATGATGGTCGCGGCCGCCGCCGCCATCGCCGTTCCGGCCGTCGCCCAGACGGGCGCTGTGTCCTTCTCGATCGAGAACAACAGCGAGCACACCATCGACGCCATCCTCTATGGCCAGTCGTCCTCGGACGAGTGGAGCGACAACATCCTCGACGTCCTGGTCGAGCCCGGCGACACGGTCGAGATCACCGTCGACGACGACCTCGAAGACTGCATGTACGACTTCGCCTACAGCTTCGACGACGGTACGGCCTATGCCGAGCGGGTCGACATGTGCGAGATCAACGGCACGACCTACGAGTTCACCGGCGGCTGATCCGTTCACGGATCGCCAAAGAAAACGGCCCCGGGAGCGATCCCGGGGCCGTTGTCTTTTCAGGCTCTGACAGCGATCAGGCCGCGGCCTTCGCCCCCGTGAACCTGCCGTAGAAGGTCTCGTCCTTGGCGGCCATGTCGCGCAGCAGTTGCGGGACCTTGAAGCGGTCGCCGTAGCGGGCGGCGTAGTCGTCGGCCTGGGCCACGAAGGCCTTCAGCCCGATCTGGTCGATGTAGGTGATCGGGCCGCCGGTCCAGGGCGCGAAGCCCCAGGCCAGGATGGCGCCGACATCGGCCTCGCGCGGGTCGTCGATGACGCCCTCTTCCCAGCAACGCGCCACTTCCACCGCCTGGCGATAGAGCAGGCGCTGCTTCTGATCCTCGACCAGCTCCGGCGTCGAATCGTTGATCTTGACCGGCGCCAGTTCCGACAGGCCCGACCAGAGCTTCTTGGGCTTCACGTCGTAGTCGTAGAAGCCCTTGCCGTTCTTGCGGCCGTAGCGGCCCAGGTCCTCGACCATCGTGCGGATGATCTCGGCGCCCGCCAGCGGCACGTATTTGTCGCCCAGGTCGAGGGCGGTCTGTTTCGACACCTTCATCGACAGATCGAGCGCGACGTCGTCGTGCATTTCCAGGGGGCCGCGCGGCATGCCGGTCATGCGACCGATGTTGTCGATCAGGGCCGGCGCATAGCCCTCCTCCAGCATGGCCAACCCTTCCGCCACATAGGTGCCGAAGCAGCGCGAGGTGTAGAAGCCGCGGCCGTCGTTGACGATGATCGGGGTCTTCTTGATCTTCATGACGTAGTCGAGCGTCCTGGCGATCGCGGCCTGCCCCGTCTTCTCGCCCAGGATGATCTCGACCAGCATCATCTTGTCGACCGGCGAGAAGAAGTGGATGCCGATGAAGTCCTCGGGACGCACGCTCGCCTCGGCCAGGCCGGTGATCGGCAGGGTCGAGGTGTTGGATCCGAACACAGCTCCGGCTTCAAGCTGGGCCTCGGCGCGTTTGGTGACGTCGGCCTTGATCTCGCGGTTCTCGAACACCGCCTCGATGACAAGGTCCGAACCCTTGATCTGGTCATAGTCGGTGGTCGCGATGACCGAGCCGAGCAGCGCGTCGTACTTGTCCTGGGTCAGCTGACCGCGCGACAGGCGCTTCTTCAGAAGCTCCTCGACGTGGGCCTTGCCCTTGTCGGCGTCTTCCTGGGTGCGGTCGATCAGGATGGTCTGGATGCCGGCGAGCGCCTGCACATAGGCGATGCCCGCGCCCATCATGCCGGCGCCTATGACGGTGACCTTCTTCGTATCTGAAGCCGGGATGCCGGCCGGACGCACGGCGCCCTTGTCCAGTTCCTGCTTCGACAGGAACAGCGAGCGGATCATGCCCTGGGCCTGCGGGGTCATCAGGGTCTTGATGAAGTAGCGGGTCTCGATCCGCAGGGCGGCGTCCATCGGCACCTGAATGCCCTCATAGACGGCCTTCATCAGATTGATGACGGCCGGATAGTTGCCGTAGGACTGCTTGCGGATCATCGCGTTGCCGACCAGGAAGTTCTGTATGCCGGCCGGGTGGTAGGGGCCGCCGCCGGGCTGTTTGAACGACTTGTCGTCCCACGGCTGCACGGCCTTGCCGCCGCCGTTGATCCAGGCCTTGGCGGCCTCGACTTCCGAACCCTTGGCCACGACCTCATTGACTACGCCCGCGCCCCTGGCGTCGTTCGGACGCCAGGAGGAGCCAGCGCTCATCGCCGTCATCGCCGCCTGCACGCCGATCATGCGCGGCAGGCGCTGGGTGCCGCCACCGCCGGGGAACAGGCCGACCTTGATCTCGGGCAGGCCGAGCTGGATCTTCGGATCGTCGCCGACCACACGGTAGTGGCAGGCCAGCGTCAGTTCCAGACCACCGCCGAGCGCCAGGCCGTTGATGGCCGCCGCGATCGGCTTGCCGCAGGTCTCCAGCGCGCGCAGCGAGCCGTTCATCTTCCAGCCCGCGTCGAACGCGGCTTGAAGGTCGCCGCCGCCGGCCAGCGATCCGCCGGCCATGTCGCCCAGGTCGGCCCCGGCGCAGAAGCCCGAGGCCTTGCCCGAGGTGAGGACCGCACCCTTGATGGCGTCGTCGGTCTTGATGCGTTCGACCAGCTCAGGCAGCTCGGCCATCACGCTGGAGGTCAGGGTGTTCATCGAACGGCCCGGCACGTCGAAGGTGACCAGGGCGATGCCGTCGGCGTCGACGTCGATCTTGAAGTTTTCCATGCTCGTGATCCTCAGACGCGTTCAATGACGGTGGCGGTGCCCATGCCGCCGCCGATGCACAGGGTGATCAGGGCGGTCGACTTGTCGGAGCGCTCCAGCTCGTCGAGGGCGATGCCGGTGATCATGGCGCCGGTGGCGCCGAGCGGGTGGCCCATGGAGATGCCGCCGCCGTTCACGTTCATCTTGTCGTGCGGGATGTCCAGCGCCTGCATGTAGCGCAGGACCACCGCGGCGAAGGCCTCATTGAGCTCCCACACGTCGATGTCGGCGACGGTCATGCCCAGCCTGCCGAGCAGCTTCTTCGTCACGAATTCCGGGCCGGTCAGCATGATCGAGGGTTCGGAGCCGATCGAGGCGGCGCCGACGATGCGGGCGCGGGGTTTGAGGCCCAGGGCCTTTCCGGCTTCCAGGGTGCCGATCAGCACCCCGGCCGAGCCGTCGACGATGCCCGAGGAGTTGCCGGGCGTATGCACGTGGTTGACCCGCTCGACCTCGGGGTAGCGCTGGCTGATCACGGCGTCGAAGGCCATCTCGCCCATCATGGCGAAGGAGGGGTTCAGTCCGCCCAGCGACTGCATGTCCGTGTTCGGACGGATGGTCTCGTCGCGGTCCAGTTGGACCAGGCCGAGCTGGTTCCTGACCGGGACGACCGATTTCGAGAAGCGGCCGTCGGCCCAGGCGGCGGCGGCGCGCTTGTGGCTCTCTACGGAATAGGCGTCCACGTCATCGCGGCTGAAGCCGTATTTCGACGCGATCATGTCGGCCGAGACGCCCTGGGGCACGAAATAGGTCGGGAAGGCCGAGGACGGATCCACCGGCCAGGCGCCGCCGTCCGAGCCCATGGGCACCCGGCTCATGGCCTCGACGCCGCCGCCGACGGCGAAATCGGCCTCGCCGGATTTTACCTTGGCGGCCGCCATGTTCACGGCTTCCAGGCCCGACGCGCAGAAGCGGTTGATCTGGACGCCGGCCACGCTCTGGGCCCAGCCCGCCGACAGCACGGCGGTGCGGGCGATGTCCGCGCCAAGCTCTCCGACCGGAGTGACGCACCCCAGGATGACGTCGTCGACCTTCGACGTGTCCAGGCCGTTGCGGTCGCGCAGCGCTTCCAGCACCTGGGTCGCCAGGCTCAGCCCGGTGATCTCGTGCAGGGATCCGTCCTTCTTGCCCTTGCCGCGCGGCGTCCGCACGGCGTCGTAGATATAGGCCTCGGTCATGGGGTCAGTCTCCATTGAGGACGGATTGGAAGGTAAAGCGTCTAAAGCCGACGTTTACGTCAACGTCAAGATAAGAGTTGTCTCGCCTTGGAACAGCCCCCATCGCGGGGGATTGCTCCCCGATGAACACCCGATCCCTTCTCGCTGCAATCGTCGCCGTCCTCGCCCCGGCCATGAACGCCTGCGCCCAGTCCGGTCCGGCGGAGGAACGGGTCTGGATCCAACCGGCCTCGGAACAGGCCCGGACCCTGCAGCCCATCGCGCCCGCCGACGACGCCCGACCCTCCGACGAGGTCGAGGCGCGCCTTCTGGCGGCCCACAACCGCGAGCGCGCGCAAGCCAACAGCCAGCCGCTGATCTGGAGCGACATCCTGGAGGCCGAGGCGCGCGACTGGGCCGTCGAACTGATCGACAGCGGCCGTTTCGCCCACGATCCGCGCCCGCACGGCCACGGCGAAAACCTGTGGATGGGCTGGGGCGACCGGGTCTTCACGCCCGAGAACATGGTCGGTGACTGGATCACGGAGCGGCGAGACTATCGCCCCGGCGTCTTTCCGGACGTCAGCCGCACCGGCGACTGGATCGCGGTCGGCCACTACACCCAACTGATCTGGCGCGGCACGACCCACGTCGGCTGCGCGGTCGCAAGCCGGGGCGACCGGGCCGTGCTGGCCTGCCGCTATTCGCCGCCCGGCAATATCGACGGCCAGAGGCCGTGACGGCGAGGTCGACGCCAGGGCGACAGCCGCACGGACGATCATAGGCGCAGGTGGAAGCCGGCGGGATCGCTCCCGCCGGCTCCGTTCGGACAGAAACGGGTACCTAGGCGGCCTTGGGCTGCGTAGCCTGTTCGTTGACGGTGGCGTCGGCGATGGTCGTCAGGTCCTCGTCCGTCTGGCTTTCCTCCTGCAGGGTCTCATCCAGCAAGGCGGCCGCGTCCTTCATGCCGAGCACCAGGGCCCAGCGCTTCAGCGTGCCGTAGCGGGTGATCTCATAGTGTTCGACGGCCTGGGCGGCGGCCAGAAGACCGGCGTCGAGCGCCGCCGTGCCCTTGTACTCCTCGGCGATCTCGTCGCCCTCGGCCAGGATGCCTTCGATGGCGTCACAGGTCTTGCCACGCGCCGGCTTGCCGATGATCTCGAACACCTGCTGCAGGCGTTCGATCTGGACCTCGGTCTGGCCGATATGTTTCTCGAACGCCGCCTTCAGGTCCGGCGACTGCGCCGCGCGGACCATCTTCGGCAGGGACTTCAGGATCTTCCGCTCGGCGTAATAGATGTCCTTGAGCGTGTCGTGGAACAGGGTGTCGAGGGTCTTCTCAGCCATGGTGCAAATTCCTTTTTGATGCGCCCAGCGCGCGCACCAAAAAGGAGATCTGCGTCCGATGGTTCCTGTGTTCGGCAGCGGACTCTAGGCGGTCTTGAGCCGCTTCAGATCCGGCGGCGTGGCTTCGTCGGTCAGGATGCGGATGGCCTCCTCGACCGAGACGACCGTCTGCGCCTGCGACCCAAGACGGCGGATGGCGACCTTGCCTTCTTCCGCCTCTTGCCGCCCGACCACGGCGATGACCGGCACCTTGCCGACCGAATGCTCGCGCACCTTGTAGCCGACCTTCTCGTTGCGCAGATCGGTCTCGACCCGCAGGCCCGCCGCCTTGAACTTCGCCGCGACCTCTTCGGCATAGCCGTCCGCGTCCGAGGTGATGGTCGCGACCACCGCCTGCACCGGTGCTAGCCACAGGGGGAAGGCCCCGGCGTAGTTCTCGATCATGATGCCGATGAACCGCTCGAACGAGCCCAGGATGGCCCGGTGCAGCATGACCGGCCGGTGTTTCTGGCCGTCCTCGGCGATGTAGGTGGCATCGAGCCGTTCCGGCAGCACATAGTCCAGCTGGATCGTGCCGCAGGTCCATTCGCGGCCGATGGCGTCCTTGACGATGAAGTCCAGCTTGGGCGCGTAGAAGGCGCCGTCGCCGGGCGTGACGACCGGCTCGGTCCCGGCGGCGCGGGCGGCCTCGGCCATCAGGGCCTCGGCCTTGTCCCAGAATTCATCGCTGCCGGCGCGCATGTCGGGGCGCGTGCCGAGGCTGATATAGGCCGTTTCCATGCCGAGATCGGCGTGGACCGAGCGGGCGAGGTCGATGAAGCTCGACGTCTCCTCGACGATCTGGTCCTCGCGGCAGAAGATGTGGGCGTCGTCCTGGGTGAAGCCGCGTACCCGCATCAGGCCGTGCAGCGATCCGGACGGCTCATAGCGGTGGCAGGCGCCGAACTCGGCCATGCGCAGGGGCAGTTCGCGATAGGAACGCTGGCCCTGATCGAAGATCTGCACGTGGCCCGGGCAGTTCATCGGTTTGAGGCTCAGTTCCTCGCCCTCGACCGTCTCGCAGACGAACATGTTGGGCCGGTACTTCTCCCAGTGGCCGCTCTGTTCCCAGAATTTGCGGTCCAGCACCTGGGGCGTCTTGACCTCGACATAGCCGGCGGCGTCCAGGCGGCGGCGCATATAGGCCTCCAGCACGCGCCACAGAACCCAGCCCTTGGGGTGCCAGAAGACCATGCCGCGGCCCTCTTCCTGCATGTGGAAGAGCTCCATCGCCTTGCCCACCTTGCGGTGGTCGCGCTTCTCGGCCTCCTCCAGACGGGTCAGATAGGCGTCGAGATCCTCCTTCGTCGCCCAGGCGGTGCCGTAGATGCGCTGCAGCTGTTCGCGATTGCTGTCCCCACGCCAGTAGGCCCCGGCCAGCTTGGTCAGCTTGAAGGCCTTGCCCACCGACTTGGTCGAGGGGAAGTGCGGGCCCCGGCAAAGGTCGATCCAGTCGCCCTGCCTGTACAGGGTGATCGTCTCCGTGCCCGGCAGGTCGCGGATCAGCTCGGCCTTGAACGCCTCGCCGCGCGCCTCGAAGAAGGTGATCGCCTCGTCGCGGTCCCAGACCTCGCGCTCGAACTTCGCGTCGCGATCCACGATCCGCGACATCTCCTTTTCGATGGCGGCGAAGTCGTCGGTCGAGAAGGGCTGCTCGCGGAAGAAGTCGTAATAGAACCCGTCCTCGATGGCCGGACCGATCGTGACCTGGGTTCCGGGGAACAGCGTCTGCACCGCCTCGGCCAGCACGTGGGCCGCATCATGCCGGATGGTATACAGCGCCTCCGGGTCGTCGCGCATGATCAGGCGGAAGTCGCCGCCGGTCTCCAGCACGCGGTTCAGGTCGCGCTGCTCGCCGTTCAGTTCGGCCAGAACGGCCTTCTTGGCCAGCGACGGCGAGATGGCGTGGGCCACGTCCCGGGCGGTCGATCCGGCTGCATACTCGCGCACGGCGCCGTCGGGGAATTTCAGTTCGATCATCATGGGGTGTTCGTCACTTTTCGCTTTCGCGCGTCGGGGCAACGACGCTGCGTGGCGGAACCGGATCATATCCCGACCCGCCGAATGGGTGGCATTTACAGAGCCGACGCAGGGTGAGCCATCCCCCCTTGCGTAAACCATGCTGGATCAGGGCGTCGCGGCCATAGTCCGAACAGGTGGGCAAGAACCGGCACGACTGGCCGAAGAAGGGGCTGAGCGTCACCTTGTAGCCCCGATGGGCCGCGCGGACGCCGCGTTCGTAGAGAGTGCCGGGCGCCATCAGATTCTACCGCTCATCCCGCGAGGGCGAGACGAGTTCGTGCATCCAACGCCTGTGAGACCGCGTCCAGCGTCGCTTCAATGGCGACCATGGTGGAGGCATGCCGCGCCGGATAGCCGGCGACCTGCTTCAGGGCGCGCAGGCCCTTGAACCGGCCCTCGGGGCCCTCGCCGCCGGATTTCAACATCGACAGCATGGCGTCGCGGGCGGACTGCAGCTCTTCGGTCGTCGCGCCGATGACGACCTCGCCGACCACGCCCGCCGCAGCCTGACCCAGCGCACAGGCCTTCACATCCTGGGCGAAGTCGGCGATGCGGCCGTCCGCATCCAGCACGACATCGACCGTCGCCTTCGACCCGCACAGTTTGGCGACCCTTTCGCCCGTGCCTTCGGGCTCGGCCAGCCGGCCGGCGTGCGGCAGGTTGGCCGCCAGCGTCAGGATGCGCGTGCTGTAGAGATCGTCGATCATGCCCGCGATATAGGCGCTGGACGCCACGGGGAGAAGACGGCGACATCACGCCCACGTCAGGTCCGGTGATTTGCCACCGGAACGATTGCCGGGTTACCGTTCTTTCCGTCCCCGACGCTTATGTCTTCAGATTGCCAAGGATTTTTTATGCGCCTGACCCTGATCGCCGCCGTTTCCGCCGTCGCCCTGCTGGGCGGAGCCGCCCAGGCTTCCGCCGCCGCGCCGTTGACGACCGCAACCCGGGCGACCGAATATTCCGACGCCCAGCTTCAGGCCTTCGGCACGGCCATGACCGCCGTCCGCGCCGCCTCGCCGACCAATGGATCGGCCCCGAACGCCGAGCAGCAGGCCGCCATGGCCGCCGCCATCGAGTCCGCCGGCATGGACATCACCGCCTTCAACGCCCTGGCCACCGCCGTCTCGACCGACGCAGTGCTCCAGGCGCGCCTCGCCGTCCTCGCCACCCCGGACTCGCCGGCCGGTTCGGTCGCCGCCTCGGTGACCGACGCCGAGGTCGTCCAGTTCGGGGCCGCCATGGTTCAGGTCCGCGCGGCGGCTCCGACCGACGGCACGGCCCCGACCACGGAACAGCAGGCCGCCATGGCCGCCGCCGTCTCGGCCTCGGGTCTGGCCCTGGATCGCTTCAATGCGATCGCCGGCGCCGTCTCGACCGACGAACGCCTGCGCGCCCGTCTCGAGCTCGCCGACGCCAAGGGCGGCTGAGCCCTACTGACCTTGTAGCGAGGACCAGGTCCGGACAAGGGCGGGGGAGGCGGTGTCGGTTTCGACCCCCGCCGTCGCCGGCCGGACCTGGTTCCTCAGCCATTCCAGATTGCGCTCGGCGGCTTCCGGCGGCAGGTCGCGGCGGATGATCTGTTCGGCTTCCGGGATCCTGCCCTGAAGTCCCAGGGCCATGGCGAGGTTCAGCCGCATCTGCAGCGAAGCGTTTGGCTGCGCCACCGCGCGACGCAGCAGCGTCTCCGCGCCCGCCGGATCGCCGCCGGTCATCTGGGCCATGGCGGCGTTGTTCATCACCTCGGCATTGTCCGGCGACAGGCGCAGGGCCTCGTTCCAGGCGGCGCGCGCGTCCTCGACGCGCCGCACCTGCTGATAGGCGACGCCCAGCAGCGACAGAGGCCGCCAGTCGCCGGGCGCCAGAGCTTTTGCCTGTTCCAGGGCCGCGATGCCGTAGAAGGCCTGACCCCGCGCGATATGGGCGCGCCCGATCTCCAGCATGGCGTCGACGTTCTGCGGCTGGGTCACCAGCACCTGCTGGGCGACGGTCGCGGCCTGTTCGTGCTGGCCCAGCTGACGCAAGGCCTCGGCCAGTTTCACCCCGGCGACCGGATCGGCCGGATTGACCTCGACCTCGCGCGACCAGAAGACCGAACGCGCCAGCGGGTCGAGACGGCCATAGGCGGCGCGCTGTTCGGCCGTGGCGGCCACGCGCGGGGCGGCCGCCTGTCCGGTCTGGGCCGAGGCGGGACCGGTCAGGGCCAGACCACCCACGAGGGTCAGGGCGATCAGGGCGATTGAGCTTGAGGCCCGGGTGCGCGACATGGGACGGTCCAATCGGATTTCTGCCCCTCAAGAATCGGCGCTTCGCGTCAAGCATTGGTTAATAGTCGCCCCATGTCCGCGATCTCGCCCGACGCCCTCGTCCCCTCCGACAGCCCCGGGGCGGCGACCGCCACACCCGTCCGTTTCGTCGGGCCCAAGGCTGCTCTCGACGGCCCGGCCCAGGCCTGGGCCGCGCGGATGGGGTTCAGGGGCAAGGCGGGCGAGACCCTGGTCATCCCCAACGCGGACGGCGGCATCGATCACGTGCTGGTCGGGACGGGCAAGACCTTCGATCCGATGAGCGCCCGCGCCCTTTCGGCCAGACTGCCCGAGGGCCTCTATCGGCTCGAGGAGGAACCCGAGGAGGCCCGCGTCGCGGCCCTGGCCTTCCTCCTAGGGCGCTACGTCTTCGATCGTTACAAGACCCGGGAGCGGCCCGAGGTGCGGCTGGTCGCGCCTGACGGGCTGGATGTCGCCGAGGCTCTGCGCATCGCCGCTGCCTGCGCCCTGGCCCGCGAGATGGTCGATACCCCGCCCGCCGACATGGGCCCCCTGCAGATGGAGACCGTCGCCCGCGAGATCGCCGAGGCCCACGGTGCGTCGATCTCGGTCATCACCGGCGATGACCTGCTGGAAGAGAACTACCCGGCCATCCACGCCGTCGGTCGCGCTGCCGCCCCGCATCGTGCGCCCCGGATCATCGAGATCGGCTGGAATCTGGACCGGACCGACCGGCCTTTGATCGCCCTGGTCGGCAAGGGGGTGGCCTTCGACACCGGCGGGCTGGACATCAAGTCCGCCACGGGCATGCGCAATATGAAAAAGGACATGGGCGGCGCGGCCCATGCGCTGGCGCTGGCACGACTGGTCATGCAGGCCGGCCTTCCTATCCGGCTGGTGGTTCTGGTCGCGGCCGTGGAGAACGCCATCTCCGGCGACAGCTTCCGGCCGGGCGATGTGCTTAACAGCCGCAAGGGCCTGACCATCGAGATCGGCAATACGGACGCCGAGGGTCGGCTGATCCTCGCCGACGCCCTGGCACGGGCCGGCGAGCACGACCCCGACCTGACCCTGGACTTCGCCACCCTGACCGGGGCGGCCCGTGTCGCTCTCGGCCCGGAGTTGCCGCCCCTTTACACCGACGACGAGGCGCTGGCGGCCGACTTCCTGGCGGCGGCGGATGCCGTGCGCGATCCCCTGTGGCGGATGCCGCTGTGGCCCGGCTATCGCGCAGCGATCGACTCGGACATCGCCGATGTTCGCAACGACTCGGCGGCCTGGGCTCAAGGCGGGTCGATCACCGCCGCCCTGTTCCTGCAGAAATTCGCCCCGACCAGCGGCGCCTGGGCCCATCTGGACGTCTTCGCCTGGAACAGCCGGAGCCGCCCGGGTCATCCCGAGGGCGGAGAGGCGCAGAGCCTCCGTGCCGCCTACGCCATGCTGAAGGCGCGATACGCGGGCTGAACCGCCCATCCCGGGCCATCGTCGTCGGCGGTCTTTCCGGTCGGTCGCGATGACGGCCTGATCGGCCGGCGGGCTCGGGCCGCGCGCCTGCGCAGGAGCGCCGAAACCTGTCGGGGCACGGCGGTCGCCTGCGCCCGGATTGCTCTGAGCCCGTTCGTGGCCAGAATCGCGCCCGTGATTAGCAGGGCGTCGACGAACACCCCCACGTCGAACATCGCGAACCAAACCAGCGTATCGGGCAGCAGGAAGCTGAACAGCCGCATCCCGTCCGCCTCGAACAACAGGACCAGGACGAAAGCGATCACCGCCAGCAAGGCATAGAAGGCGGCCTTGCCGCGATGGATCCGGTTCAACCGCCGCGCAGGCTCCTCGACCAGCCAGCGGTTCAGACCTCGCCCGATCCCGGTGTCCGGAGACGCGAAAATCACGATGACCACCGCCGTCATCAAACCCGGAATCAGCAGCATCGGCCCCTCCGCCATCACGTCGAACTGAACTGGCGTTCCCGGCCTGTGATTCAAGATGTCCACGGATCGGGCTTAAGCAGCGAGCCGGAGCCTGTCCTGCGGCCGATCGGAGATCGGACCGGGGCGCGGCGAGCGGTCGCGCACAAAAAACCTCGCCATTAACGGGACTTTTGCCTTCGTCTGGCAGACGTATGAGCCAACCGTCAGGGCCTTCGCTTGAACGACCTCCCGACCGACTTCGACGCCCGCACCACCCTCGCCCGGCCCGATCTGGCCGCGCAGGCGTTGGAAGGCCGCGTCCGGGCCGAGACCTTCCGCGCGACCGAGCCGATGCGCGGCGCCGTTCCAGTCGCGGATATCCACGCCGAGCCCGACACCGCCTCCGACAGGATCGACCAGCTTCTGCACGGTGAAATTTTCGACGTCCTCGACCGGCGCGGCGGACGCGTCTGGGGCCAGGCCCGTCGCGACGGGACGGTGGGCTGGATGGACGCCTCGGCGCTGGTTCCGCATGTCGGCCTTCCGACCCGTCGGATCGCTTCGGCTACGGCCGCCCTGCCGCTCAACGCCCTCGTCGACGACGCCTCAGCCGACAGCGCGCCCATCGGCGAGTTCGAAACCGATCCCGTCGCTGTGGCCGAACGCCTGCTGGGCGTGCCGCACAGCCTCGGCGCCCGCTCGTCTCTGGCGACTGATTGCTCCGGCATGGTGCAGCAGGCCCTGTTCGCCTGCGGCCTCGCCGGTCCGCGCCATTCCGACGGCCAGGCCCAGCTCGGTGTCGCGGTTTCGCGTGACCAGGTCCGGCGCGGCGACATCATCGTCTGGCTGAACGTCTCCAGCGACCACAGCTGGACCGGTCATTCGGCCTTCATGCTGGACGAGACCCGCGTCATCCACGCCACCGGCTTCCACGGCGCGGTGACCCTTCAGGCTTTCGCCGAGGCCGACGCCCGCTATCTGGCCGACGGCTTCGAGCCCGCCGTCTTCCGGCGTCTCTGATCCAGCATCGGTGCACCCCGGCGAGAAGGGTGTCCCAAACGAAACAGGCGGCCCCGGAGGACCGCCTGCTCGAAGCCTGAAATTTTGGCTAAGCCGCTAGTTCCCCGGAGCGGCGCTCGTCGCGGCCGGCGGAGCGACCGGGGTCGTCTGGGTCGGCGAAGCGCCTGCGGCCGTTGCGTCGGTCGGAGCCGCGCCAGCGGGGCCGCCCGATCCGGCGGTGGCCGTTTCGGCACCCGGGGCGACGGCGCCCTCGGCGGGAACTTCACCCTCGGCCGGAGCGGCGCCGGGCTGACGCGCGGGATCCGACGCGGGGATCGCATAGCCGGCCGAACCCTGGCTGCGCAGATAGGCGATCAGGTTGATACGGGTCGGGGTGTCGCGCAGGCCTGCGAACGACATCTTGGTGCCCGGGACATAACGGTTCGGCGCGGTGATGAACTGGTCCAGCTGGTCGTAGCCCCAGGCCGGAGCCTCGGCCTTGTGCGCGATCATGGCGTCCGAATAGGCGAAGCCGGCGCGGTGCAGAACCGGACCGCCCACGACGCCGAACAGGTTCGGGCCGATGCCGTCGGCGCCGCCGGCTGCGATGTTGTGGCAGGCCTGGCAGCGCGCGAAGGCGGCTTCACCGGCGGCGAGGTCGGCGGCCGGCAGAACCGTGCCCCAGTCCGGCTCCAGCTCGACCTCGGCGGCGCCCGCGTCGGCCTCGTCAGGGACGTTGACCATATAGCCCATCTTTTCCGGCGCGTGCGTCGCATAGACCGCGCTCGAAATCTGCTGGACCACAAGGATGGCGAATACCGTCCCCAGGCCCGCACCGAAAATCTTGTTCAACTTCAGATCGCCGCTCATCGCGTCGTCGCATCCCGCTTCTAGAGGCCCGGCCGGCTCGGCAAACCGGGCGAAATCTTGATTGGCGGTCTCTTACACGCTAGCGCCGCCTTCGCAACCGGCCCCGGACCTCACTTTGAGCGTCCGGACGTCGCATGACCGGAAGGCCTGCCGTGACGCCCTTGATACTGATACCGACTCGCATGTCAGCGACCCGCCTTCCGGGCAAGCCGCTGGCCGAAATCGGCGGCAAACCCATGGTGATCCGGGCATGGGAACAGGCCGTCCTGTCCGGCCTGCCGGTCGCCGTGGCGGCGGGCGACCAGGAGATCGTCGATGTGATCGAGGCCGCCGGCGGCCGCGCCGTCCTGACGGATCCGGCCCTGCCCAGCGGCTCCGACCGGGTCCTGGCGGCGCTGGAGGCGCTGGATCCCGACGGCGACTATGATTCGATCATCAACCTGCAAGGCGACATGCCGTTCGCCGACCCTGGCATCGCCACCGCCTGCGCGGCCCTGCTGCACGGCGAGCCGGGCTGCGACATCGCCACCCTGGTCGCGCCCGAAGCCGATGTCTCGGACCGGTCCAACGTCGATGTGGTCAAGGCGGTGCTGGCGATCGCGCAAGGCGAGAAACACGGCCGCGCCCTCTATTTCACCCGCTCGACCCTGTACGGCGACGCGCCGGTCTGGCGCCACATCGGCGTCTACGGCTACCGCCGCGAGGCCCTGAAACGTTTCTGCGCCGCCCCGCCTTCGCCGCTGGAGCAGCGCGAGAAGCTGGAACAGCTGCGGGCTCTGGAGCTGGGCCTGTCGATCTGGGCCGCGGTGATCGACGCGGCGCCGATCTCGGTGGACAATCCGGCGGATCTCGAGGCGGCCAGAAAACTGGTCTGAGACGCAGTTTTCTCCCTCCCCCGAGGGGGAGGGAGAACGCGGCGCCCTATTCCACCTCGAACCCGTCCACCCAGGCCTGGATCAGCGTCCGGGCGATGGCGAATTTCGGCGGGGCCTTAATCTCGTGAGCGCCGGCCAGCACCGCGCGCGCCTCGTCCTTCGTCAGCCAGGCGACCTCTTCCAATTCGGTCATGTCCGGGGTCGCGTTCGCGTCCGACACCTCGGCGATCAGGCCGATCATCAGTTGTGACGGAAAGGGCCAGGGCTGGCTGGAGTGGTACCGGACGGCCGTCACCGTCAGCCCCGCCTCCTCCTTGATCTCGCGGGCGCAGGCCTCCTCGATCGTCTCGCCGGGCTCCAGAAAGCCCGCCAGGGCCGACATCCGTCCTGCCGGCCAGGCCGCCTGACGCCCCAGCAGGCAGCGCCCCTCGAACACCGGCAGCATGATGGTCACCGGATCGACGCGCGGGAAATGCTCGGCCGTGCAGGACGGACAGACCCGCCGCCAACCGCCCGCCGTCGATTTCGTCTCATGCCCGCAGTTGGCGCAGAACCCGTGCTTCCGCCGCCAGTCGAACAGCGACTTGGCCCCGCCCGCCATGGCCGCCTCGGCGCCGGACAGCACCACCGCCGCCTCCCGCATCCCGGTGAAGGCGCCCAGACCCTTGATCGGCCCCTCGGCCGGATCCGACGGTCCCTCGAATTCCACGGCGAACACCGGCGCCGATTTCCACAGCCCCAGGAAGACCTCGCGATCGGCGTCGCGGATCGCGCCGCGCGCATGGGTCAGGGCCAGCCAGGCCAGGCGCGGCCCGTCGGCATGATCCTCCAGCAGCGGCTGCCCCTCCCAGAACACCATGGCGAGCGCATCCGCGCTTTCGCCCTGTTCGACCAGCCATTCGGGCGTGTTGCGGAAGTCTCCGGCGCGGTCCAGCGGATTGCCGGCGAAGGTATTGAGGAGGGAGAGGGCCATGTCGGCTTCCTACCCGCCTTCTTCGCCGCCGGGGAGAGGCGCCTTGATCTCGCCGTCGCGATTCGCGATATGGACCTCGGAGATCGCGGGCGAAGGCTTCGCCAACCTGGTCAGGGCCGGAAGGCAGCAGCCACAACGAATTCCCCTTCGGGTCGCGGTCTCCACTTCCATTTGTGTTGCGCTACCGCTCGACGCGCGGCGTCTCGCTGCTTGAGCAGCATTTTAGTGCGCTAACGCTCGCGACGCGGTCGCTTGCTGCTTGAGCGCGGGAACCTCTGCCGGTCCCGCTCGCTCCCTTGGCCAGTTCAACCGGAGCGACCCCATGAGCATTCTCGGCAATATCCTCGGCAAGATCTTCAACCGCGACAAGCCGGCGCCCAGCGCTCCGCCCCAACCCGCCCCGACCGCGACGCCCGTCCAGCCGCCGATCACGACCGCCGCTGCCGTCGCGCCCCAGCCCGTCGAGCCCGTCGATGTCGCCGGCATCCTCGACTTCAAGAACAGCGTCCGCGACGAGAAGCTGAACTGGCAGACATCGATCGTCGATCTGATGAAGCTGCTGGGCATGGAAAGCTCGCTGGCCGAACGCAAGGCACTGGCCGACGAGCTCGGCTACACCGGCGACACCTCCGACAGCGCGACCATGAACATCTGGCTCCACAAGCAGGTGATCCAGAAGATCGTCGACAACGGCGGCCAGCTGCCCCGCGATATGACGTCCTGATCGCACAAGGACTCTACGGACCGTCTTACACGCGGTAAGACGGTCCCATGACCGACGTCGACCTTGATTCCGGAGATCCGCCCTGGGCGGAAGACGACGCTCCCGAGCGCGACGAGAACACCGACGACATGTTCGGCGCCCCCGCCCCTGCGCCCGCCGCCGCGCCTGCTGTCGAAGCGAAACCGGTCAAACCGATCCCCGTCTCCACACCCGCTCCCGTGGAAGGCGACGGTGAGGCCTATACCGTCCTCGCCCGCAAATACCGGCCGAAGACCTTCGAGGACCTGATCGGTCAGGAGGCCATGGTCCGCACCCTGACCAATGCCTTCGCCACCGGCCGCATCGCCCACGCCTTCATGCTCACGGGCGTCCGGGGCGTCGGCAAGACCACGACCGCCCGTTTGCTGGCCCGCGCCCTGAACAACGAGACCGACGTCATCGACAGGCCGTCGCTGACCCTGACCGCCTTCGGCCGCCACGACGCGGCGATCATGGCCGGCCAGCACATGGACGTCATGGAGATGGACGCGGCGTCCCACACCGGCGTCAACGACATCCGCGACATCCTGGAGAGCGTCCGCTACGCGCCGGTCGAGGCCCGCTACAAGGTCTACGTCCTCGACGAAGTCCACATGCTGTCGAACCAGGCCTTCAACGCCCTGCTGAAGACGCTGGAAGAGCCGCCGCCCCACGCCAAATTCATCTTCGCCACCACCGAGATCCGCAAGGTCCCGGTGACCATCCTCAGCCGCTGTCAGCGGTTCGACCTGCGCCGTGTCGAGCCGGAAATCCTCGTCGAACACCTGGCCCGGATCGCCGGCAAGGAGGGGATGAAGGTCGAGGACGACGCCCTGGCCCTGATCGCCCGCGCCGCCGAGGGCTCGGTCCGTGACGGCCTGTCCCTGCTCGACCAGGCCCTTGTCCAGGGCGAACGTGGCGAGCCGGTCGCGACCGACGTCGTCCGCGACATGCTGGGCCTGGCCGATCGCAGCCAGACCATCGCCCTGTTCGAACAGATCATGGCCGGGCGCACGCCCGAGGCCATCGAGACCTTTCGCACCCTCTACGGCTACGGCGCCGACCCGGTTCAGGTGACCAACGACCTGCTGGAACACTGCCACGCCGCCTCGGTCGCCAAGATGCTGGGCCCCAACGCCACCCGCCTGCCCAACGACCAGGCCCAGCGTCTGGCCGCCATGGGCGCGGCGGTCTCGGCCGGGACCCTGTCGCGGACCTGGTCGATGCTGCTCAAGGCCCTGGACGAGGTGCGGCGCGCGCCGTCCCCCGCTGACGCGGTCGAGATGGCCATCGTCCGCCTCGCCTACGCCGCCGACCTGCCCGGCCCGGAAGAGGCGCTGAAGAAGCTGCAGAACGGCGAGGCTCCAGGCGGTGGTTCAGGCGCGCCGCGCGGCGGCGGCGGGGGAGGGGGCGGCGGCGCTTCAGCTCTTGGGGCCCAGCTGGCCATGCGTCCGGCGGCCCAGCCCAGCCTGCCCGACCCCCAGACCTTCGAGGCTGTCGTCGCCCTGATCGGCGAGAAGCGCGAGATCGCCCTGCAGATGGACGTGCAGCGCTACGTCCGTCCCGTGTCGTTCAAGCCCGGGACCCTGACCTACGAGCCGGTCGACGGCGCCCCGGCCAACCTCGCCACCCGCCTGTCCTCGCGGCTCAAGGACTGGACCGGCCGCCAGTGGTTCGTGGTCGCCAACGGCCAGGGCGGCGGCGAGACCCTGATCGAGGTCGAGAAACGCGGCCGCGCCGAGGAACGCGCCGAGGTCGAGGCCGATCCTTTCGTCATGGCGGTGCTGGCCGCCTTCCCCGGCGCCGTGGTCGGCGAGATCAGGACCCTGGCGCCCTCCGTCGAGATGCCGGCCATCCCGGATGAGGCGGACGAGGACAACGACTGATCCTCCCCAGGAGCGAAGCGAACGGGGGAGGGGGACCGCGCGAAGCGTGGTGGAGGGGGCGGAACCACGCACCGTGTCCGGGGTCCCCCCTCCACCCCCGCGCAAGCGCGCGGCGGTCCCCCTCCCCCGCTGGCGCGAGGGAGGATTGAGCCCTATCTAGAGCCTATGAAAGATCTCAACGCCCTGATGCAGCAGGCCCAGGCGATGCAGCAGAAGCTGCAGGATGCCCAGGCGAAAATGGCCGAAACCACTGCGGAGGGAACCTCCGGCGGCGGCCTCGTCACGATCGCCCTCAAGGGCGCCGGCGAGGTGACCTCGGTGAAGATCGACGACAGTCTGATGGTCCCGGGCGACACCGAGATCCTGTCCGACCTGATCGTCGCCGCCCACGCCGACGCCAAGCGCAGGCTGGACGCCGTCAATGGCGAACTGATGCGCGAGGCCGCCGGCCCGATGGCGGGGATGAACATCCCGGGCATGCCGAAACTCTTCTAGCCCCATCTGCTGACAAATGGCCGCCTCCGCCGGACCCGAGATCGAGCGCCTGATTTCGCTCCTGGCCAAGCTGCCGGGGCTGGGTCCCCGTTCGGCCCGGCGCGCGGCCCTGGCCCTGTTGAAGAAGCGCGAACAGCTGCTCGAACCCCTCGCCGCCTCTCTGGCGGAGACGGCGGCCAAGGTCGTGTCCTGCTCGGTCTGCGGCGCCCCCGACACCCGCGACCCCTGCTCGATCTGTTCCGACCCGAGCCGGGACAACGCCCTGATCTGCGTGGTCGAGGAGGCGGGTTCGCTGTGGGCCATGGAACGGTCCGGCGCCTTCCGCGGCAAATATCATGTGCTCGGCGGCCTGCTCTCGGCGCTCGATGGAGTCGGCCCTGATGCCCTGCGCGTGTGCAAACTGGTCGGCCGGGTGAAGGGCGGCGAGGTGCGCGAGGTCGTCCTGGCCCTGCCCGCCACCGTTGACGGCCAGACCACCGCCCACTATCTCGCCGACCGGATCGGGGCGACGGGGGCCGGGAACGCGGTCGAGATCACCTCCCTGGCCCGAGGCGTCCCCGTCGGCGGCGACCTCGACTGGCTCGACGACGGCACCATCGTCCAGGCGCTTCGGGCGCGACGACCGGCGTGATATAGGCCGGTCATGGCGGACGACCTGACCAGACCGGCGAGCGACCTCTATGAGCGGGACTATGTCGCCTGGACGGAGGCTCAGGCGTCCGCGTTGCGGTCTCGAAAGGGCGGCGAGAATGCTCTCGACTACGACAATCTCGCCGAGGAGATCGAAGACTTGGGCAAGTCGGAGCAACGTGCCTGCGAAAGCCAGATCGAGAACATCATCGAGCATCTGCTGAAGATCGAATTCGTTGGTCCGGCGGAGACAATCCCGCACTGGAGCAAAGAACTCCGGGGCTTCAGGCGCGAGCTTTCCAAACGCCGGACGGCGACGATCGACAACAGGCTGCAACTCGAACTCGCGGGCGCCTTCGACTACGCGGTCAAATCGCTTGTCACAGGTGGTCTTCTCCCCACCGCCGACGAGGGGTTTGAGGGGTCTCCCGGTTACAGCTGGGACCAGATTATCGACCCGGACTGGTATCCGGTCCCGCGCTACGCGAGCTGACAGCTCCCTGCGTCCGTTTCCGGCGTAGCAAGCGGCTATAGGGGAAACGATGGACCCTCTAACGCTTCAGTCCCGGTCGGAAGCTCCGGACGCTCCGGCCTCTTCGGACGCTTCGGACTGTGTTTTTGGGGTCCGGATCGACCGTGGCCCGCCGCCCCGACTCCCGCTAAGGAACGGAGCATGAACACGCTCTCGATCGTCCTCGCCATCGTTTCGCTGGCCCTCGCGGCCGGTTTCCTGTGGGCCTTCCTCGGCTGGCAGAAGGCGATGGGCGCCCTGTCTTCGGCCCACGAGAAGGTCGCCCTGATCGAGGAAAGCCGCACCACGATGGGCGACCTGTTGCGCGCCCAGGCCGCCCAGTCGGCCCAGATCATCGCCGACCAGATGGTCACCCGCGCGACCGAGACCTTTCAGGCCCAGGACCGCGTCGCCCGCGAGCGGATGGAGGCTCAGTTGAAGCCCGTCGCCGAGACCCTGGCCAAGTTCGAGACCCAGGTCGCCGCGCTTGAGAAGGCGCGGGCGGAGGAGACCGGCACGCTCAAGGAACAGCTCTCGGCCTTGATGATCGCCTCGACCGCCACCCGCGACGAGGCCAAACGGCTGACCGAGGTCCTGCGCGGCAACACCGGCCGGCGCGGCCGCTGGGGCGAACAGACCTGCCGCAATGTGCTTGAGGCCGCGGGCATGGCCGGGCGCTTCGATTTCACCGAACAGTCGTCCAGCGCCAATGACGAGGGTCGCCAGATGCGGCCGGACTTCCTGGTGCGTTTGCCGGGCGGCGGCCTGTTCGTCATCGACGCCAAGGTGCCGCTGGCCTTCCCCGACGCCGCCGAGCCGGACGACGAGGCGCGCGATACGGCCATGTCGGCGCGCAACGCCGCCAGTATCAAGAACCATGTCCGCGACCTGGCGGCCAAGGCCTATCAGGACCAGTTCAAGCCCAGCCCCGACTTCGTTGCCCTGTTCGTACCCTCTGACGCCTTCCTGTCGGCGGCGCTGGATCGCGAACCGGAACTGATGACCGACGCCATGGCCCGGCGCGTCATCATCGTCACACCCTCGACCCTGTTCGCCCTGTGCAAGGCCGTCGCCTATGGCTGGCGGGCCGAGGAGCAGTCGAGGAACGCGGACGAGGTCGCGAAACTGGGCAAGGAACTCTACAAACGTCTGTCGGTCATGGGCGGCCATCTGACCGGCGTCGGCCGGGCGCTGGAACAGGCGGTCGGCAAATACAACCAGTTCGTCGGTTCGCTGGAGAGCCAGGTCATGGTCTCGGCCAAACGGTTCGAGGACCTGCAGGTCGATCACGAGGGCAAGGAGCTGCCCCAGCTGACCGCCATCGACCAGGCGCCGCGCGTCCTCAGCCGGCCGGAACTGATCCACGACAAGGCCGCCGGGGCCTGATTGACCGTCGCCCTGTCGTCTGACAAGGTCGCTTGACATCAGCGACCACGAGTGTAAAACAGCCTTGTCATTGCGATGAGGATGCGTGTCATGGCTCTGGAGGCTCGAGTGTCGGAACATCCCTTGAGGCGCTACGGGGCCGTCATGGGTGTCTGCGTCCTGGCGGGCATGGCTGCCGGCGCAGTGGCCGGCGTCGTCAGCGCGACCTCCGACGAGGCCAGCCTGGGCGGCGCGGCCTTGATCGCCGCGGCCGTCGCCCTGGCCATGGCCGCCGCCCTCTGGGCCTGTTTCCGGTGGTGGAAGGGTCTCGATGAAGCCGCGCAGGAAGCGCACAAATGGGCCTGGTGGTGGGGCTCCACCGTCGGCCTGTGCTTCGCCGGCGTCATCCTGATGACCCTGCTCTACGGCGCTGGCGATCTCGGCGAGGCGCCGATCAAGTCCATCCTGATGTTGGGGACCGCCATCGTCACGGGCTGCCAGATGGTCGGCTACAGCGTCGCCTGGGCCGCCTGGTGG
Organism: Brevundimonas sp. TWP2-3-4b1; assembly: GCF_049897665.1. Lineage (NCBI taxonomy): Bacteria > Pseudomonadati > Pseudomonadota > Alphaproteobacteria > Caulobacterales > Caulobacteraceae > Brevundimonas > Brevundimonas sp. TWP2-3-4b1. The sequence continues at coordinate 63,323 of NZ_JAFCWQ010000016.1, forward strand.
TTCAGGCGGCGATGACCCCATGAACAACCATCTCAGAACCCTGCGCGCCGACCGGGGTTGGAGCCAGGCCGACCTGGCCGCCGCCCTGGGCGTCTCACGCCAGACCGTCAATGCCCTGGAGACGGGCCGCTACGACCCCTCGCTGCCGCTCGCCTTCAAGATCGCACGCGTCTTTGAACAACCGATCGAAGCCATCTTTTCGGACACAGGAGCATGAGCCTCATGTCGCGTTCTAAAATCTCGACCCAGCCGCTCGTCGTCAAGATCCTCGGCGGTCTGGCCCTGGCCGCCGTCGGCGCCCTCACGGGCGCTGCCCTCGCCAACGCCATCGAGGGTCGCAACATGCCGTGGGCCGACAGCCTGGCCCTGGCCATGGCGGTTGCCCTGATCACCATCGGCGTCCTGAGCACCATCACCATGGCCCTGCGCCCATCGACCGTGCCCAAGGGCTGCGGGGTTCTGCAGATCGTCGTCTTCCTGCTCGCCGGAGCGATGTTCCTGGCGCCCATGTATGCCTCGGCGCTCGTGACGGCCGACACTGTGTTTGCGGGCATCGCGGTCCTCCTGGCCGTCCAGACCGTGGCCAACGTCATGCTCTGGCGACGCGCGGACGAGATGCTGCGACAGGTCATGGCCGAGACCAGCGCCATCGCCTTCTGGGCCCTGCAGACCGCCCTGTTCCTCTACGCCGCCGCCGAACGGCTGGGACTGGTGGACACAATCAGCGGCTGGGGCCTGACCGGCATCCTGATGGCCGTATACCTCGTGTCTTCCATCGCCGCCGCCGCTCGCCGCGGTATTCACTGACCTCCCTCTCCGAACCGCAGGATTTTGCAGCATGACGCTCATCAGCCGCCTGAAGACCACCACCGTCTCCATGGGGAGAACCGCCGTCGGCGTCGCTCTCGGGGTCAGCCTCGCCGCAGCCCTGCTGGCCGGCGCGCCGAAGGCCTTCGCCCAGGACGCCGCCCCGGCTCACGACCACCCCGCCATCGTCCAGGCGGCTGGCGACGGACCGGCGCTGTGGTCCATCTCTGACGCCGATTCGACCCTCTATCTGTTCGGCACGGTCCATGTGCTGCGCCCTGACACCCCTTGGGGTTCGGCCAAGGTCGATGCCGCCTTCGACGCCAGCCAGAACGTCATCTTCGAGATATCCAATCCCGACGATCAGTCCGCGCTGATGCCTCTGATCCAGCAACACGGCCTGTCGCCCCAGACCCCGCTGTCCAGCCTGCTGACGGCCGAGGAACTGGCCCATCTCGATGTCGCCGCGCGCTCGATCGGCGGCAGCGCCGCCCAGTTCGACCCGCTCCGTCCCTGGCTGGTGGCCCTGTCCCTGTCGGTCGCCCCGCTGGTGAAGGCCGGCTACGATCCCGCGTCGGGCGTTGAACTGCTCCTCAAGCATCGCGCCGAGGAGGCCGGCAAGCCGGTCACGGGTCTGGAGACCATCGACCGGCAGGTCGAGATACTGGCCGGCCTGTCGCAGGACACCCAGCTGGCCTTCCTGCGTTCGACGCTGGAGGATTTCGACGAGGCCACGACCGAGCTCGACGCCCTCGTCGATGCCTGGGCCACCGGTGATGTCGAGGCGATCGACCGTATCGGCGTGGCCGAGATGAAGGCGGAATCGCAAGAGGTCTATGAGGCGCTGCTGGTCCGCCGCAACACCGCCTGGGCCGACCAGATCCAGACCCTGCTCGCCGGTTCGGGCACGACCTTCATCGCCGTCGGCAGCGCCCATCTCGCCGGAGACGACAGCGTCCAGGAAATCCTGGAAGCGCGCGGCGTCGAGGTCGCGCGCCGGTAGCGGACTTCAGCGACAGGGGCAGGACGGCGGCGATCAGCACGACGTCGTCCGCTGCCCGGGCCCCGCGAGGACGAGAGTGGTCGCCATGCACCGCTCCATTGCCGAGCTTCGCGCAATGGCCTAATTGCCTCTCTGCGACAGGTTCCCCAGTGATGGGGATGAAAAGGGAACTCAGGTGTGAAACCTGGGCTGCCCACGCAACTGTAAGCGGCGAGTCCGCGCACCAAAAGCCACTGGGTCCCGAAGGCGAAAGCCGGAGAGCCTGGGAAGGCGGTGCGCACCGGCATTGACCCGCGAGCCAGGAGACCTGCCCGTCGTGGTCGTCCTTCGCGCGGACGTGGTGTGCCGAGCGAAACGGGGTCTATCCCGAATGGCGACGTCTGTTGGGCCGTGCATCGCTGCGCGGTCGCGACCGGGCGCGTCTCCATGTCCGATCGCGGCCGTTCTGCGCGCCGGCTCGTTGTCAAACGAGGGATTGGACCCATGAGAAACGAACTGATCATCAGCGCCGCCACGGCTGCGCTCCTGCTCGCCGCCAACGCCGCGAGCGCACAAACCGCTACATCCGTCACCGACCCCAGCCTGCTGGACGACGTGGTGGTCACCGCCAACCGCTCGGCCCAGTCGGCCGCTCGCGTCGGCCAGTCGGTCACCGTCCTGACGACGGAAGACATCAGGACCAGCCAGGCGGTCGGCGTCGCCGACCTGCTGGTCCGCACGCCGGGCGTGACCCTGTCGCGCAACGGCGGGATCGGCTCCCCAACCTCTCTGCGTATCCGCGGCGCCGAGACGGACCAGACGGTCGCGGTCATCGACGGCGTCAAGCTGAACGATCCCTCGGGCACCGGCGGCGGCTACAATTTCGGCAACCTGCTCGTCGGCGACATCGCGCGCATCGAGGTGCTGCGCGGCGCCCAGTCGACCCTGTGGGGCTCCCAGGCCATCGGCGGGGTAGTCAATATCGTGACCGCCGGACCGACCGGCCCGTTCCAGGCCGGCATCGACGCCGAGGTCGGTTCGCGCGGCACGACGTATCTGCGTGGTAACATAGGCGGGGCCATCGAGCGCGCGAGCTGGCGGCTGGCTGCATCGCACTACGAGACGGAGGGTTTCTCGGCCTTCGCGCGCGGACGCGAGAAGGACGGCTACGAGAATTTCGGGCTGAGCGGCCGAGCCAACGTCCGCATCCTGGAAGGCGTCTCGGTCGACTTGCGCGCCGTCTATTCGGACGGAACCGTCGACTCAGATGGCTTCCCCGCGCCCCTGTTCGCCTTCGGAGACACGCGCGAGACATCGAGCACCAAGGAGCTGGTCACCTACACGGGCCTGAACGTCGACCTGTTCGACGGCCGCCTGAGCAACCGGGTCGCCTATGCCTACACCCGCACGGACCGGGCGCTGCTCAATCCCGATCAGGCGGCGACCAATGTCACCTTCGCCGCCGAGGGTCTGAACAAGCGCTACGAGTACCAGGGCGTGCTGGATATCCGCAAAGGCTGGACCGCGACGTTCGGCGCGGAGCACGAGGACAGCGCTTTCAGCTCCGCCTCGCCATCCTCGTTCACCCCGAACCCTGTGCCGGCGACGGCCGAGGTCGGCCTCGACGGCGTCTATGCTCAACTGCAGGCGGAGGTCGTCGACGGCCTGACCCTGACGGGCGGCGTGCGTCGCGACGAGCACGACACCTTCGGCGGCAAGACCCTCGGCCAGGCGGCCGCGGCCTGGTCTCTCAACGACGGCTCGACCGTCGTGCGGGCCAGCTTCGGCCAGGGCTTCAAGGCGCCGAGCCTGTATCAACTCTACAGCGACTACGGGAACACGGCTCTGCAGCCGGAAGAGGCGGATGGCTGGGACGCGGGCATGGAACAGCGTCTGCTGGACGGTGCTCTGATTCTGTCGGCGACCTGGTTCGCGCGCGAGACGACCAACCAGATCGACTTCGTGTCCTGCTCCGGCACGGTGACGCCGGCGGCGGCGCCCCTGTGCTTCCGCAATGGGGTGCGCCGGTTCGGCTACTACAACAACGTCGCCCTGACCGAGGCGGACGGTTTCGAACTGGCGGCGGACTATGAGATCGGGTCCTTCCGGGTCAATGCCAACTACACCCGGACCAACACCGAGAACCGCACCCCGGGCGCCAACCTGGGTCGTGAACTGGCGCGGCGCCCCAGGGATGCGGCCAACCTGACGCTCGGCTATGTCTGGCCGTTCGGACTGTCGACCTCGGTCGCGGTCCAGCACGCGGGCGACAGCTTCGACAACGCCTCGAACGCCGCGCGTCTGAAGGGTTACACCCTGGTCGATCTGCGCGCGTCCTACCCGATCAACGAGACGCTGGAGGTCTATGGTCGGGTCGAGAACGTCGGCGACGAGGTCTATGAGACCACCCGCAACTACGGCGTCGCGGGGCGTGGGACCTTCGTCGGCGTGCGCGCCCGGTTCTAGGCGATGTCGGGCGCCATTCCTCACGGCGGGCGACTGGCCGAGGCGCGGAGGACGTATCCCTCCGCGCCGACGCCTTGGCTCGACCTTTCGACGGGAATTAATCCCGAGGGATGGCGCCGCAGGCGGGAGGCCGCCGCCGCCCGGTTCTTCGCGGTCATGGGTGATAGGACGATCGTGCTGCGGTCGTTCGGCAAGTTCCACGGGCTGGCAGGGGCGCGGCTTGTGTTCGTAGTGGCGAACTCCGAACTGGTGGCCCGGCTTCGTCGCTGGATCGTTGGGCGGCCTGTCGGGACGGACGCCAACGCCATGGGGATCGACTTCTGATGATGCTGGACCGGCGGATGGTGATGGGGGGCGGGCTGGCGATGACGGTCGGGTGCAGCGTCGCGCCCGGACCGCCCGCGCCGGTCTCGGCCGGTCGGTCGCAGCGGATCGTGTCGCTGAACCCCTGTCTCGACGTCATCCTGGTGCGGGTGGCGGACCGGGCCCAGATCGGGGCGCTGAGCCACTATGCGCGCCAGGACTATGGCTCGACCATCGCCGACATCGCCCGCACCCTGCCGTTTACCTACGAGACGACGGAGGAGGTGATCGCCCTGCGGCCGGACCTCGTCATGACGGGCCGGCACTCCTCGCTGGCGATGCGCAACGCACTGGATCGGCTCACTATCCCGATCGCGCTGTTCGACGTGCCCGAGACTGTCGCCGCCAGCCTGGAACAGGTGCAGGAGGTCGCCCGGCTGGTCGGCCATCCCGAGCGAGGCGAGGCGTTGGTCGCTGAGATCGAGGCCGCCCTGGCCGCCGCCGCGCCCGCGTCCGGAACGCGACCTGTGTCGGCCCTGGTCTTCATGCCGGGCGGGTTCGCCTCCGGGCCGGGGACGCTGATGGACGAGATGATGACCCGGATCGGCCTGACCAACGCAGCGTCGCGCTACGGCCTTCAACGCACGATGAACGTGCCGCTGGAAATGGTCGTGGCCGACCCGCCGGACATCCTGCTGTCCGGCGAAGCCTATCGCGGCGCACCGAGCCGGGCGGAGCGGGTGATGGAGCATCCGGCCCTGGCGCGCGTCGCCGGCGACATGCAGCGGGCTGTCTTCCCCGAACGTCTGCTGTTCTGCGGCGGCCCGGTTCTGATCCAGACGGCGGCCGCCTTGTCGCGCGCCCGCGACGCCGCATTGGCCAACCAGGTGAGGGCGGGGCAAGCATGAAACCGATCAGCCGACCTCTTCTCTATGCGGGGCTGCTCGTGCTGCTGGTGATCCTGTCGGGGATCAGCCTCATCGCCGGCAAGGTCTGGGTGCCGCTCAGCGCCTGGACCCAGCCGGACATTGATCCGCGCTGGGCCATCGTCTTCGAACTGCGTCTGCCGAGGACGATCCTGGGCATCGTCGTCGGGGCCGCCCTGGGTCTATCGGGCGCTGTGCTGCAGGGCTATACGCGCAACCCGCTCGCCGATCCGGGCGTGCTCGGCGTCTCGGCCATGGCGGCGCTGGGGGCGGTGCTGACCCTCTACTATGGCGTAACGGCCTACGCGCCCTGGGCCCTGCCGATCGCGGCGATCAGCGGGGCGCTGATCGGGGTCGCCATCCTGATGCTGCTGTCGGGGTCGGCGTCGAGTCTGGTGACCTTCATTCTGGCAGGAGCCATCCTCAACATCCTGTCCAGTGCGGGCGTGTCTCTGGCCCTGTCGCTGGCGCCCAATCCGTGGGCGGTGAACGAGATCGTCGACTGGCTGATGGGATCGCTGGCGGATCGCAGCTTCGAGGAGGTGAAGATGGCGCTGCCGCTCATCGCCATCGGTTGCGGTCTCCTGCTGACCACCGGGCGAGCGTTGGATGCCCTGACGCTCGGCGAAATCGGAGCGCGGTCGCTGGGCATCTCCATGTCGAAGACGCGCTGGGTGCTGGCGCTCGGCGTGGGTCTGGCTGCGGGGGCCAGTGTCGCGGTCACGGGCGTGATCGGTTTCGTCGGACTGGTGACACCGCATCTGCTGCGGCCATTGGTCGGCGCCCGACCAGGGGCGTTGCTTGTTCCAAGCATCCTCGGCGGGGCGGTGATCGTGCTGGCCGGAGACATTCTGGTGCGGATGACCCCGGCGGCCGGCGAGGTGAAGATGGGGGTCGCCATGGCCGCGCTCGGCGCGCCGTTGTTTCTCGTTCTGTTGCTGCGCCTGAGGAGGAAGATCGCGTGAGCGCCCTGTCCTGCACCGACCTGAATGTCCACATCGGCGGCAAGGCGATCCTGTCGGCCGTCAGCCTGTCGATCGAGGCCGGCAAGGTCACAGCCATCGTCGGCCCCAACGGCGCCGGCAAGTCGACCCTGCTGGCCTGCCTCGCGGGTTTGCGGGAGCCGACCTCGGGCGGGACCCTGCTGGATAGCATCCCGCTTTCCGGCATGAAGTCGCGCGACCGGGCGAAGCGCCTCGCCTTCCTGCCCCAGACGCCGGAGATCGCCTGGGCGGTCGAGGCGCGGACCCTGGTCGAGCTGGGCCGCACCCCCTTCATCGGCGCGCGCGGTCAGTCCGAGGAGGACCATGCGGCCGTGGATCGCGCGATGGCCGCCGCCAATGTCCTCGCGTTCGAACACCGTATCGTCGACACCCTGTCAGGCGGCGAACGGGCGCGGGTGCTGATTGCGAGAGCGTTGGCGGGAGAGCCCGAATGGCTGCTGGCCGACGAGCCCCTGACCGGCCTCGACCCGGCGCATCAGCTTGACGCAGCGGCCCTGTTCCGCCGGTTGGCGGACGACGGAGTCGGCATCGTGGTGACCCTTCACGACCTGTCGATGGCGTTGCGCCTGTCTGACCGGATCATCGTCCTGGCCGAGGGCGGCGTCCTGGCCGACGAGCCGCCCGCGATCGCCCTGTCTCCCGAGGTGCTGAGGCGCGCCTATGGCGTGGAGGCGACTCTCACCCAGGGGCCGGGCGGTCCTCTGATCGACGTGATCAGCCGTGTGCCCCTGCCTCGTTAGAGTGGACACGCCTCTCCAGCTCCGAAAAGCCAGCATGGGCGCCCACTGAAACGGGGAGGAGCAAAACTGCACCGCCCCGAAGGGCTAAAGTGCTGGAGCGGGCGGCGGGAATCGAACCCCGCACGAAAAGCTTGGGAAGCTTTCATTTTCGGCTACAAAACAGCCCCTTGCATGCAAAATGATTCGGGCGCTTTAAGACGCCCAAGCTTCGGCAACGTAATGCCTGCCGCCCAAACGGCCGAGCCATCCAGGGCCTTGAACAATCCGGTAAATGTCTGAGTCTGACTCTTTGCTGCGGTTCGGAAGGTCCGCTTTGCGGTCCGAAGCCGATGACTGCTCCCGACCCATAGCAGCCCCTCAGCGCGTCTGCTTCTGGCGATGCGCGCCGCCCCTCACCGACGCGAACTCGGTCGTATGGGCGAGCGTCGAGGCTAGGGCGCTCCACTAGCTTCCTGTCTCAGGCAGTAGGCCACGCCTCGCACAGATGTCGTCGTTAAGCACGCGTTGGCGGGCCAGCCGATCAGCTTCGGACGTTGAGCTACCCGCAGCATATGGCACGCCAGGCGTAACAAACCCGCTGGCCGACAGGCCGAGGACCGCGCACATCACGCGAACCGGCCAGACCTGACGATGCCCATCGACGAACCCGAACTTCACCGGGAGGCCGCTCCGAAGATGAGCGCGGCTTTTTTTAGGATGTCCCGCTCCATCCGCAGTTGCCCGTTCTCCCGCCGTAGCCGGGCGACCTCCGCGGCTAAATCCGACGGCGACGGGGACGACGCCTGCGTTGTGGGTCGCCGCGGCGTCCCCGTCGCCTGCACCCCAAATTGCGTCATCCATCGACGTAGCACTGTCTCGTGCAGCCCCAACTCTCTGGCCACTGCGCCGGCGCTCATCCCCGCTGTTGGCGACCCGATCAACAGCCTCCCGCTTGAACGATTCCGGAAACACCCGGCGTTGAACACACATCAGACACTCCTCTCCAGCTCCGAAAAGCTAGCATGGGTGTCCACTGAAACGAGGGAGGATCAGTTGTGGTGAGCCCAGCACAGGGAGGCGCATCGCCAGAGCTTGAACCCCGAGCGACTTCTCGGAGTTAAAAGGGGACGGAGGTCAAAATGACGAGCGAAGAAAAACAGCGTCTATTAGCTGCCTACGACTGAGCCTGCCTCAACGCCGCCCTCGCGAACCGAGGCATGTATCTGTTGGGAAGCGAGCCGACTCGCAAGGATCAACAGCGGCGACCTACTGCAGATGCTCATGTGGCTCGAAACTTGGGTGGCAATAATCAGGAGTTGCCGGAGCTTGGCCCCGGTTCTGACGACCCTGGGTCCAACCCAGCAGTGTCCTAAGCTAGAGAACTGGCCATCGCTCAAATACCCCTCGCGATGCCATTCGGGGGTTAGGGGCAGCGCATATCACAAGCCCCTGCTAACCGCGCCCGACATGTCAGTCAGTTTACGAGCCCGGTAACCCTCCTGGTCGGCAACTCCGCCTCGCCGGCCCCGTTACCGCCCCCATGATGAAGATACCTAGTGACGCAGAACTCGACCAACTCTGGAGAAAGGCGTTCGGCGAACCGCTTCCCATTTTTGGCGCAGGCGAAATTGTCGTCGCCGTCCTCGCCCAGTTCGAGGCGCGGGCCGTTAAGGAATGTCGTGACCCCCTGAAACTCCTCCAGGAATAGCTAGAGTCCGCCCCTCGAAAGGACGGACAGAATGAAGCGATCACGGTTCTCGGAAGAGCAGATCATCGGGATCCTGCGGGAGCAGGAGACGGGTGTCCCGGTGGCGGATCTGTGCAGGAAGCACGGGCTCAGCTCGCCGACGTTTTACAAGTGGAAGGCCAAGTTTGGCGGCATGGATGTGTCGGAAGCCCGGCGGCTGAAGGCGCTTGAGGACGAGAACGCCAAGCTGAAGCGGTTGCTGGCGGATGCGATGCTGGACAACGTCGCGCTGAAGGATCTGCTGGGAAAAAAGTGGTGACGCCCGCCGCGCATCGAGAGGCTGTGGTGCACCTGCGATCGGTCTACGAAATGAGCGAGCGGCGGGCGTTCCGGGTTCTGGGCGTCGATCGTGCGAGCGTGCGCTACCAGGCCACGCGGCCGGACGACGGTGAGCTACGCGATCGGTTGAAGGCCCTGGCTCAGGAGCGTCGGCGGTTCGGCTATCGCCGCCTGCACGTGATGCTCCGGCGCGAGGGCCATGCGGTGAACAGGAAACGGGTCCAGCGGATTTACCGCGAGGAGAAGCTGATGGTGCGCCGGCGCGGCGGGCGCAAACGGGCCATGGGCACGAGGCGTCCGTTGGAGATCCCTCTGGTCGCGAACCAGCGCTGGTCGCTGGACTTCGTGTCGGATCAGATGACCGACGGGCGGCGCTTCCGCATCCTGACGGTGATCGACAACTGCACGCGGGAATGCCTCGGGCTCATCGCCGACACCTCGCTGTCGGGCCGGCGGGTGGCGCGCGAGCTGGACGCCATCATCCTGCGACGTGGGCGGCCGGACACGATCGTCAGCGACAACGGCACGGAGCTGACCTCGAACGCCATCCTGGCCTGGGCCGACGACGCCGGGGTGGGTTGGCACTACATCGCGCCGGGCAAGCCCCAGCAGAACGGCTTTAACGAGAGCTTCAACGGCCGTTTGCGCGACGAGCTGTTGAACGAGACGCTGTTCCGCTCCCTGCCGCACGCCCGTGTCGTGCTGGACGCCTGGCGGCGCGACTACAACGAAACCCGGCCGCACTCGAAGCTGGGATGGCTGACGCCCGAGGCCTACGCCGAGGCGCTCACCAGACACATCGGCCGGCCTGCTGCGCTGGTTGATGGCTGCGAAGACCGGCCTCTTGCCACCCCAGCCAATCACGGCTCAGATCACCAAAGGACTCTCGCTATGGCTGGATGAGAAACGGGGGTCACGTCACGAACTACAGCGCTGAGGTCGGCCGACGGGATCGCAGCACCGCCCCCGGAGAGGAGCAAGATCCGCCCTAGTGACGACCCGCCCACCGTGGCTGCGATCAGTCTATCGGCAGCCATAATCGCGGCGCTGGCGCATGAGGCCGCTGGGCACGGCGGCGCGTGCTTAGTGAATGGCGACGAGATCGCCCTGCTGAGTGTCGTCTGGTCCAGATGCGTCATCAACGCGTCCGTCTAGAGGCAGGGTAAGGCGGCTCTCGACCTCGCGGAAAATAAGAAGTCAACCAAGTCTGAGGACCTTGGCCAAGGCGCGCTCGAAGCCGTCGGAGTTCGGGCCGGGCAGGGCTTCGAGCAGTCGACCGCTCTGGTACAGATCGAACACCTTCGGATGAACATAGGACGACCGGCAAACCGTTGGGGTATTGCCCAGGAGGCCCGCGACCGCCTTGACGCAGACGGCGATCCTGCGCTTTGCATCGGTGGGAGAGGCTGCTGGCTCCATGTCGCGAAGGGCGCGCGCAGCGGAGACGGTGCCGGCCCATGTGCGAAAGTCCTTGGCCGAGAAGCCGTCGCCCATGGCCTCTCGGATATAGGCGTTGACGTCGTCGGACGAGATGGCGCACAGGGCTCCATCGGCGTCGCGGTATTTGAACAACTGCTGCCCCGGCAGGTCGCGCAGGGACCGGACCACGGTCGCCAGCCGTCGGTCGCGCAACCGTACCTCGTGTTCGACCCCGCTTTTGCCCTTGAAGGCGAAGGTCAGGGCTGTTCCGGTCAGATCGAGATGGCGCTTGCTGAGCGTAGTCAGGCCGTATGAGCGGTTCTGCTTCGCATATTGGGCGTTGCCAACCCGGATCAGCGTTAGCTCCAGAAGCCGCACCGCCGTGGCCAAGACCTTGTCGCGGGATACGCCGCGCCGGCTGAGGTCGGCCTCGACCCGTTCGCGCAGTTTGGGCAAGGCGCGGGCGAAGGCCGGCAGGCGTTCAAACTTGCTTTCAGAAGCATGGCGACTCCAGCCGTCGTGGTAGCGGTATTGTTTGCGGCCCTTCAGGTCCCGGCCAGTGGCCTGGATGTGCCCCGTGGCGTGCGGGCAGATCCAGACGTCGGTCCAGGCCGGAGGAATGGCGAGGGTGCGGATGCGGTCCAGCACCTCTCGGTCGCGGATGAGCTCCCCCCGCGCATTGTGATACGAGAAGCCCCTGCCCGACGCTTTGCGCTTGAAACCTGCATGCTCGTCGTACCAATACGTGAGGCCGTCGGGAATCTCGACTAGCGAACCGGCATCCAGTGAGCCATGCGCCATTAGCGTTGCTCGCCCGTCGAAATCGTTGCCATCCCAACCTCGTGTCTATTAGCGCAGCGCCAACGTCGCGCGCAGACCACCGGTTCCCTGAAGACGCTCCCCCAAGGTCGCAGACCAACTACCAACTCTACGAAATGGGCGGGGTAGGCTGGCCGGTCCAAGTGCGGTTTGCGGCAACAGAAGTCTCGAACGGCTTATGGTCGTTCTGGGAAGACGCTTAAGTCCGCTTTGGGTCGGGACCAGTCGGTCGCTTGACAGTGGATAGGCGACATTAGCTCGGAGCTAACATGAGTTGATCAAGGCCACTCGCTCGCTGCAGGACTTGTCGTATCAGCGAGTTGCGGGAACAGATGGTCGTCGACTACGGTTCTGGTTCGAGCCGGGCGCATGAGCTTTCGGCGAGCACCTATCCATGAAAACGATTCTGCCAGCGAACGCTCCGGAACGTCCGGTTTGGGATGATCAACACCTGCGTCTGGGGGTGGAGGCCGCTGGCGTCGCTCTCTGGTCGTGGAACGTCGATACGGATCGCCTTACGATGGATCAGTCGGGATACGACCTTTGGGCCGTGCTCACGACCACCGAAGTCACCTTTGAAGACCTGTCCGCGCACATCCACCCGGCCGACCGGGATAGGGTCAGAGCCGGCTTCAACGCGACGCGGGGCATCGTCGGCCCTTACGAGATCGATTTCCGCATCCTGATCAAGGAGGAGGTCCGCTGGGTGTCTGCCCGGGGACGCGGCGATGATGAGGGCATCCGTAATCGGGTAATGTTCGGGATTTTTCTGGACGTCACGGGCCGGAAACAGGCCGAGGAAGCCAACGAGTTGTTGGCGGGCGAGATGAGCCATCGGGTCAAGAACCTCATCACAATCGCCGGGGCGCTCACGACTATGACGTCGAGGTCAACCGAGACTAAGGAAGAGATGGTCAGCGATCTCACGCACCGGCTCGCCGCGTTGGGACGCGCGCATGATCTCGTTCGACCTGTCCCTGGCCAGACTGAAAACGCAGCTCTTCTCGGTGATCTGCTCTCGGTCCTGCTGACCCCTTACGATGATCTGGGGGCGTTCAGTGGGCGCGTTCGGGTGGCCGTGCCCAGAATGGCGATTGGGGAAGTCTCGGCGACCAACTTGGCATTGGTGCTGCATGAACTGGCGACCAACTCTGTCAAATACGGTGCGCTTTCGGTGCCGACTGGGCTTCTCGATGTGGCCTGCCAGGTCGACGGACACGAGGCGGTCATCGTTTGGACTGAGCGGGGCGGGCCTATATGCATCGCCCCAGCGTCCACGAGCGGCTTTGGCAGCAAGCTCTTGAACCGCGTAATGACACACCAGTTTGGCGGCTCGATAGCCTATGATTGGCCGACCGAAGGAGCCATCGTGACTCTTCGCCTCAAGGCTACGCGGTTGGCTCTTTAGGCGTTCCCAGACTAGCAAGCACCCAGCCGCCGTATGTCCGCTATGGGTCGAGGCCGTGTAAAAACGCGTTCGGCGGCGGCGGCCCGTAGTTGGCGGGGAGGGGCAGAGCACCATCGTTTCAGGCTCTGATCGCCTCCATCAGCGGCTTCGTTCCGAGCACTGCCATCACCCGCTTCATATTGTAGGCCAGGATGTGCAGGCTGATCTCGGTCTTCACGTTGGGCAGTCGCTTCATCAGGAAGTGAGTGTGGCCCATCGGGCTACGCCCTCCCCACGCCCCAACCCTCGCAAGCGGTGCGCTCGTGACGTCCATCCCGAACACCACAAGGGGGTCCCTATTGCACGCCTATAGGGGGTCCCTTTTGGGCTCTGACGCAGTTTTGGTGACGGGATCATGGTGTCGAGCCGATCAGCCTGGCCTGTAGGAGATCGAGCTTTCCGCGGCCGTACATCTGGCGTTTGACGAGCTTGAGCTTGGTGATCTGACCCTCGGCTTGGCCGTTGGACCAACCAGAGGTGATCGCCGCGCGGACGGCGTTGATATCGCGGTCTATGCCGTTGGCGAAGGACGCCACCAGGCTGGGCCGACCACGCTCGATCCAGGCGCACAGGTCGCCCTCAGTCTTACGACGGATCATCAGGTGGCAGGCGGCGATGATCTCGCGAGCTTCGATCAGCGCCGGTACGCCGGTCTCGACTGCAGCGACGGTGACTGTCTCGGCCTTTGTGAGCGTGTCTCGAGAGACCGTCATCAGCCGGCTGATAATTCGGGCCGAAGGGATGCGGCTCAGCGTGTCGGCGTTGATCTGGTCCGCACGCCGCCGTCGGGTCGCCCACTCGGTCACCACTCTAAGAGTCTGACTCATAATAATTCTGATGGATATCAGGCTCTTGCCAGTCTGCGGGTGAGCAGGCGGATATGGGCGACGAAGACCCAGGCGTTGGCCGAGGCGATGGTGGCCTCGAAGTCCTTGGCCAGCCGGCGGCAGCGACCGAGCCAGGCGAAGGTGCGCTCGACCACCCAGCGGGCTTCGAGCACGCCCATGTGGTGCTGGGCGGTGAGAGCTACGTCGCCCTGGCCGAAGGTCTGCAGAACGCCCTGTGGGCGCTGGGCGGCGCCCCGCACGAACATCGCAGCGACAGCCTCTCCGCGGCCTTCCGCAACCTGGACCGTGACGCCCGCGAAGACCTGACCCTGCGTTACGACGCCCTGTGCGCCCACTACGGCATGGAACCCACCCGCAATAACCGCGGCGTCGCCCACGAGAACGGCTCGGTCGAGAGCTCGCACGGGCACCTGAAGAAGACCGTCGAGGACGCCGTTCTGCTGCGTGGCTCGCGCGACTTCGCCGACCTGGCGGCCTATCGCCGGTTCATCGACGAGGTGACCGGACGCCACAACACCAAGTTCGGACCGCGCATCGATGTCGAGCGGGCGGCCCTCAAGGCGCTGCCTGGGCGCCGGACCGCCGATTACGAAGAGGCCATCGTCACCGTGACCTCCTCCTGCGGGTTCGTTCTGCGCAAGGTGTTCTACAGCACGCCGTCGCGCCTGATCGGTCACCGGCTGCGCGTGCGCCTCTATGACGATCGCCTCGACGTCTATCTCGGCGCCAGCCTCCAGATGACCGTGCCGCGCGGCCGGGCCCGCCCCAATGGCAAGCATGGTCACGTCGTCGACTACCGGCACGTGATCCACTCCCTCAAGCGCAAACCCATGGCGCTCATGGGGTTGGTCTACCGCGACAAGCTGTTCCCTCGCCAAGCCTACAGCCGAGCCTTCGAGGCCATGGTCGCCAGGGTCAACGCGCGCACCGCCTGCCGCAACATGGTCGATCTCCTGGCCCTGGCCCACGACCGCGCCTGCGAAGGCGAGCTTGCCGAACGCATCATATTGGATCTCGACGGCGGACGCTTGCCGGACATGAAAATCCTGCGGACGCTGTTCACGCCCGATATCGCGGCCCTGCCCGAGATCACCGTCTCCTACGCCCCGCTCAGCCTCTACGACGAGCTGGCCACCGTGTTCACGGGAGCAGCCGCATGAAGCCCGCCGATCCCATCGACGCCGGCCGCCTGACCTTGGCGCTCAACGAACTGCGGCTGCCGGCCATCAAGACCATCTGGCCCGACTTCGCCGTGCGCGCGGACAAGGAAGGATGGCCGGCGGCGCGCTTCCTGGCCGCGCTCACGGAGCACGAGTTGGCCGAACGCTCGAGCCGACGCATCCAGCGCCATCTCGAAGAGGCCCGCCTGCCCCCCGGCAAGACCCTCGACAGCTTCGAGTTCGACGCCGTGCCGACAGTCAGCAAGGCCCAGGTCATGGCGCTCGCCGCCGGAGACAGCTGGCTCGACAACGGCGCCAATCTGCTGATGTTCGGCCCGCCCGGCGGCGGCAAGTCCCATCTGGCCGCCGCCCTTGGTCTGGCGCTCGTGGAAAACGGCTGGCGCGTGTTCTTCGCCCGCACGACCGATCTGGTCCAAAGGCTGCAGACCGCCCGCCGCGACCTGCAGCTCGAAGCCGCCATCGCCAGGCTCGACAAATACCATCTGCTGACCCTCGACGACCTGGCCTATGTGACCAAGGATCAGGCCGAAACCAGCGTCCTGTTCGAGCTCATCAGCGCCCGCTACGAGCGCCGGTCCCTGCTGATCACCGCCAACCAGCCCTTCGGTAAATGGGGGCGGATCTTCCCCGATCAGGCCATGACCCTCGCCGCGGTCGACCGCCTCGTCCACCACGCCACCATCTTCGAGATGAATGTCGAGAGCTACCGCCGCCGAACCGCCATCGAACGAAAGCGTGGACCTGGACGCCCCCCCATACGCGCGACGAGCAAGACCTCAGCCTGATCGCCGCTCCGCCAAATCAAAGGGCTTGCGCTCGTGTCGCGCAGCGACAATCATCCTGACGCTGCGACTGACAATCCTTATCCCGATTGTCGCGCGCCTCTCATCCAGATTGTCGCGCCACAACCACGGACTTACCCGCTATCGGCAGATCAAACAGGTGGCGATTGTAGCGGCTGTGAACCCTCCGGCTCGCGGTCCCGCACCCTGGGCATCGACTGGTCGAGCCCGTGCTCTGAATGTGGATGGTGGTGCGATCACCGTCGGGCCACGCACCGGTCAGGACGAAGCCCGCTGGGATGAGGCTGGACGAAGAAAGGGCTTTTGCCATGACGCTGATCCGGACGTGAACCCCGCGCCAGTCAGCCAGCCAACTTCATCAAAACTGAGTCAGAGCCCGATTTCGACGCCGATCCACAATCCTCCGCTCTCAGAAGCGCCCGCGAGGCGCGTGAGGTTGTCGCCGCGGCCGTCTGCATCTGTGCAGCTCAAACCGGTGGCGCTTAAACGAAATCGACCTCACATTAATCCGTCCCCGCCAGCGGCTTACGCCGATTTTGCTGGAGATCTTTTAGCGTTTGCCTGGCACCGACTTGACTATACCGGGCCGGGTTGTAACGCACGCTGCCATGCAACGTCTTCGTATCGCCCTCGAATGGTTTCTCAATCCCGATCATTTGCCGCTGATCGCGGCGCGTAATCAGCTGAGCGCCGACGGGTGGGATATCGAGCTGGTGATACCCGACGACCATTATGACGGCTTCCAGGCCCTGGCTGCCGGTGACGTCGAGCTGGTCGTCAACGAACCGCTCCACCTGGTCGAGAAGCGCGACCTGCGATTGACCGCCTGGGGCTGTTTCTTCGCCACCAATGGCGGCGTGCTGATGCATAGAACTGCGCTGACGCGGATGCTCTCGGGACACAAGGTCCGCATCGCATCGCCCGTGTCGAACCCGACCACGGATCGTCTGTGTGTCGATATTCTGAAAGGCTGGACGGCGCAGCAGGGTCTGGAACTCGACGAAGGCCGGGTGATCATCGAAGCCGCGGGCTTTGCCCACGTCGACAATCTCGCGTCGGGCCATGACGGCGCGTGGCTGGCCTTTGCCAATGTCGAAGGCGTGTCGGCACGGGTACGCGGCCTCGACACCCAGCTGATCACCACCGCCGAGGCCGGCATTCCGAATTTTTCGGCGCTCGAACTCATCGGCGCAGCAGATGCGCCGGCGCCCGTGCGCGACGCCATCGCGGCATTTGTCACGGCGATCAACGCCGAAACGCCCGAGTTGCACCGCGACCCGATAGCAGCTCGCCAGCTCTGGTACGCTGCCAGCGGCGAAGTGCCGAGTGACGAGGGGGATGCCATCGTGGCTGCCTCCTTGCCGAAGTTCCTTGCCCCGGTCCGCCGCAGTGCCGCGATGTGGCGACCCATGTGGCGCTATCTGCACGGGCGTGGCGGCGACGTTGTCGATGAAGCGACGTTCGAGGCGATGTTCAATCAGCACGACGGCACTCCGATCGGAACGGAGACGCCTATTCAGCGGTAAAGACTTGGCGATCACTGCTCCACGCCATTCGCCGCCCCGGACATTCGATCCTGTCGACGCAGCGGAGTGCGTCGATCAGAACAGGCTTTGTCCCGCGCAGGTCTATTACGACGGTGCTGACAAGTTAACTGCGCGAAGTCGAAAGCCACCTTACCCTGCCATTGGTCAGGCGGCAGCGGCTGCCCATGCAGAAGCCGCATCGGCGCGGAAGCGGCGAAGTGTGGGCCTGCTGATCAAATGGCGTTGGATGTTGAAGGTGTTGTAGATCGCTGCGTGGGTGGTGAGGAATCTCTGGGCTGAGGCTTAGGATTTGAACCGCTGCTGCTGTCGCTCTCGTCGTCGGATCGGGAGGTGAGAGTTCTCGATCCGATTGTTCTCCCGGAGCCGGCCGGGTCTATGCAGATGCCTCAGATCCAGCTGATCCAGAGCCGCGCCGTATGAGGCCAGGCCATCCGTCGTGATCGTCTCCGGCTCCACTGAACCGCCCCGGGTTTGCCGGAGGCCTTAACTCCTGAGAGGAAGAGGCCATGACAAGCAAGACGACGAACAAGTTCTCACCCGAGGTTCGCGAGCGAGCGGTCCGGATGGTGGTGGATCACGAACGGGACCATGCGTCGCGCTGGGCGGCCGTGGTTTCGATCGCCGAGAAGATCGGCTGCGTGCCGCAGACCCTGCATGAGTGGGTGAAGAAGGCTGAGGTCGATTCCGGCAAGCGGGCGGGTGTCCCGAGCGACGTGGCCGAGCGGGTGAAGGCGCTTGAGCGAGAGAACCGCGAACTGCGACAGGCCAATGAACCGAAGGTCGGCGCGTAGCAGCCAGATCCTGCGCAAGGCGTCCGCGTATTTTGCCCAGGCGGAGCTCGACCGCCCGTTCAAGCGATGATCGCCTTCATAGACGATCACCGGAAGGCTTATGGGGTCGAGCCGATCTGCAAGGTCCTGCCGATCGCCCCATCCACC
>NZ_JAFCWQ010000017.1:0-80004 GCF_049897665.1 Brevundimonas sp. TWP2-3-4b1
TGTTGCGGTCATCGACGGTCGCCTGCAGGCGCTTACGATCGGTCGGGCTCAGATGCACGGTGACGCCTGTACGCATCCCGCAGACTCGCACGACGCCACGCCCCGGGGAATCCCACCTCGGACTCTTATGTCCCGATCATTCCACTAGCGTGGAGTGCCTGTCTGGCTTAACCATTGTGACATGGTTCCATCTGTTGCTGTCCCCGTGTTCTTTACGCTTGCTTTCGGAGGGGGGGTGGCGGCGACGCTTGGTTAGGTCTGTGGGGCGGCTTAATCGGTGCTGTCTTTGGTGCCGGGGTGTCGGGCGCGATCTCGTTTAACATTCAGAAGCGAGAACACGAGCGCGCTGACGCGCTGAGGAAGGCCGATCTCCTGCTAAAGCAGAAGTCGATTGCTCACCGACTCATCGTCAAACTACTTGGCATCTACTCAGACCTTGTGAAACTTCAGGAGCATTTGAAAGATGAGTTTCGCAAGCAGAGCGACAATCTATCGGCAGAGCCGTGGTCCTTTGTTATCCCAATGTTTGTAAGCCACGGACCAATAGAGTTCGACGGAGAGGAGACGGCGTTATACCTCGATCTAGAGATGAACGAGGCCTTCAATATAGCCGGAGCCTTGCCAAGAATACACAAGAACCTCTTCGACATCATGCGCGCATACGGCGAAAAACGTGAGCAGCTAAGGCTCATGCTTCCTGCGGATTGCTTTACAAGCAAGGGGCTCCGGATGACCGAAGAGCAGTCCCATCAGACAGCGCCGCTCCGGATGGAAATGAACAACCTGATTACGTGGGCCTTCGGCTCAATCGACCGCGACGTTCAAGACGCTAAAGCGGCTCTCCAGAGCACAGCTGCCGATATGACCAAGGCTCTTGGACTGAAGATGAACCTCTCCCTCGACGACGAGGTCGGACTGGCGGCATAGCGGGTGGCGAACCTGGACAATCGTCTGTCTCGATAGAGCGGGGTCTATTCGCAGACATGAGGGGAGTGGGTCAGAGGGAAAAAATCCACGCATGGTGAGTGCATTGGCGGACCCTGCGCCAGTTGGATACTCATCATGTGGTGGATATGGGCGCCAAAAAAGGCGCACCAACCTGGCACCCCTAGAGATGCTAAGCCTTTGAAAAGACTGGCCCCGCGTGGCAGTCCCTAGGGGAGTCGAACCCCTCTTTTCAGGTTGAAAACCTGACGTCCTAACCGATAGACGAAGGGACCGCGGCGCGGGGAAGCGGCGATATAGCGGGCGATTTCGGGGGGCGCAAGCGCCGTTTCGAACTAACTAGCCATCCGCGGATCAGCGATGTCCTCGATCTCGAACTGCACACCCTTGCGACCGTTCCAGTCGTCCGCCTTCAGACGACCAACGACGCTCAGACCGCCCTGCCCTGCCAACAGCGCGCGGCCGGTCGGCAGGTCGGCGCAGCGCCAGGCGATGGCCTTGACCGAGGCGCCGTCCGCCCCGACGAGGCGACAGCGCACATGGCCGCCGTTCATCTGCACCGGCTCGCGGGCCTGGACGCCGTGCAGGGCGAACAAGGGTTCGGGGTTGGCGGGGCCGAAAGGCGCCAGCCGTTCGAAATCCTCGAACAGGGCGCGAGACGCGGCGCCCGGCTCGATCAGGGCGTCGACCTCGACCCAGTCCAGCGCGTCGGCGTCGGCCTGTTCGCCGGCCATGGCCGCGTTCAGGAAATCTCTCAGGGCGTCGATCCCGTCCGGCCGCATCGTCAACCCCGCCGCCATCGCGTGCCCCCCGCCGGCCAGCAGCAGGCCTTCGCGCCAGGCCGCCTGGATGGCGCGACCCAGGTTCATGCCCGGCTGCGAACGGCCGGAGCCCTTTGCGACCTTGCCGACCGCATCGACGCCGATGACGATCACCGGCTTCCTCCAGCGCTCGCGCAGCCGTCCCGCGACGATGCCGACGACGCCGGGGTGCCAGTCGTCGCCGGAGACCACGACCACGGCCGAGCCGTCGGCGTGCTGGCCGGTGGCCTCGACGCGGCGGGTAGCGGTCTCGGTGACCTCGCGTTCGACCTCGCGTCGGGCGATGTTCAGCGCGTCCAGCTCTTCGGCCAGAGCCCGGGCTTCCAGAGGGTCGTCGGTCGAGAGCAGCCGGGCGCCGAGATCGGCCCGACCGATTCGCCCGCCTGCGTTGATGCGCGGCCCGAGGATGAAGCCGGCGTGATTCGACTTCGCGGGGCCGGGTTCGGCGCCCGCGACAGCCAGCAGGGCCTTGAGCCCCGGATTGCCCCAGCTCGACATGACCTTCAGGCCCAGGCCGGTCAGGGCGCGATTGAAGCCGGTCAGGCCGGTGACGTCGCAGATGGCGCCGAGCGCGGCGAGATCCAGCCACTGTCGGATGTCGGGCTCTGCCCGGTCGGCGAACAGGCCCTGTTGGCGCGCCTCGCGATTCAGGGCGGCCAGAAGGACGAAGACCACCCCTGCCGCCGCCAGATTGCCCTGGCCTGATGCGTCGCCCGGTCGATTCGGGTTCACCACGGCCAGACACTGCGGCGGCTCCTCGCGCATCATGTGGTGGTCGATGACCACGACCTTGAGCCCGACGGCGCAGGCGTGGGCGATAGCCTCGTTGGCTGCCGCGCCGCAGTCCACGGTAATGACCAGATCGGCGCCCGACGCCTTCAGCCGGTCAAAGGCCAGCGGGCTCGGCCCGTAGCCTTCGGTCAGCCGGTCCGGCACATAGAGGGGCAGGTCAGCCCCCAGGGACCGGAACCAGCGCACCAGCAGGGCCGCGCTGGAGGCGCCGTCGACATCATAGTCGGCGAAGACGTGGATGCTCTCGCCCGCCTGGAGGGCGGCGACGATGGCCGCGGCGGCCGCGTCCATGTCCATGAAGGACGACGGATTGGGGAACAGCCGTTTCAGCGTCGGCTCGAGAAAGTCCGCGCCCTGATCCGCCAGGACGCCTCGAGCGGCGAGCGCCCTGGCCAGCGGTTCGGACAGGCCCAGCCCCTGCATATGCGCGCGGACGACCGAAGCCTCGGCTGGCCTTTGCCGCCAGGCCCGCCCGGACAGCGAGCGCGAGACATCGAGGAACCCCGGCGCCCATCCCTCTTTATGAGGGCCGGATGCGGGGGCTCCATCCGCCATCAGAGGGGGCGCGTGGTGTGGATGCGCCGCACGGTGCAGGTCGAGGAATCCATGACCAGGGTGTGGGTGGTGACGAAGCCCTGCCCCATCTTCACCCCGTCCAGCATGGCGCCCTTGGTCACGCCGGTGGCGGCGAAGACGGCGTCCTTCGACACCAGTTCATGCAGGTCGTATTTGCGGTCGAAATCGGTGACGCCGGTGCGTTCGGCGCGGGCGCGCTCGTCGTCGTTGCGGAACAGCAGTCGGCCCTGGAAGTGACCGCCGACGCATTTCAGCGCCGAGGCGGCCAGCACGCCCTCGGGCGCTCCGCCGGAGCCGAGATAGAGGTCGATGCCCGTTTCCGGCTCGGCCGTGTGGATGACGCCCGCCACATCGCCGTCGGTGATCAGCATGACCCGAGCCCCGACTTCACGAAGCGCCGCGATCAGGGCCTCGTGGCGCGGACGGTCCATGACGCAGACGGTGATGTCTTGCGGCCGCACGCCCTTGGCGGAAGCCAGAGAACGGACATTGTCGCCCGGCTTCATGTCCAGATCGACGGTGCCCGGCGCATAGCCCGGGCCGATGGCGATCTTGTCCATATAGGTGTCGGGCGCATGCAGCATGCCGCCGCCGGCCGACATCGACAGAACCGTCAGGGCGTTGGCCATGGCCTTGGCCGTCAGGGTGGTGCCTTCCAGAGGGTCCAGGGCGATATCGATCTTGGGGCCTATGCCGGTGCCGACCTTCTCGCCGATGTAGAGCATCGGGGCTTCGTCGCGCTCGCCCTCGCCGATGACGATCTTGCCGTCGATGTCGAGGCTGTTCAGCGCCGTGCGCATGGCGTCAACCGCCAGCTGGTCGGCCTGTTTCTCGTCGCCGCGGCCGATCTGGGCCCAGGACGCGATGGCCGCCAGTTCGGTGACCATGGCGGCGTCGGCAGCGAGGGTCGAGGCGAAGGGGGCCGTGTCAGCCATGTCGAATGCTCCTGAGGAAGGATGATCCCCGGATTCTCTCGACCGGGCGATAGGGACGAAAATCAGCGGGGCGCCGGGCCCCTGTCCACGGGCGGCGGAGCGGTTCCGCGCTGGCGCGTGCGGGCGGCGAAGGCCTCGACCTCCGCCTGGGTCTCGGCGGTGACCGGGGCCACGGCCTGGGCGTCGATACGGCTGTTGACCTCATTGGCGAAGGCGACCGGGTCGCCCAGCTGCCAGTCGATCCGCGCGGCTTCGGCGGCCAGGTCCGTGCCGCTGCCGCGCAGGCTGTTCACGCGCGCGGCCACCTCCACGGGTTCCGGCAGGGGATCGGTCGAACGCGGAAAATCCTCCCAGCGGGGATAGGCGCGGTTGGCGTCCACCAGGGCCTGAACTCGGGGCGCGAGGGGCGAGGCCTCGTCCGTTTGGGGGTCGAACGCGGTCGCGCATCCGCCCAGGGCCGTGATGGCCGAAGCGAGCAGCAAGCCGCCGGATATCTTTTTCGCCTGACGCGCGTTCATTTCGGGTCCGGTCTAGGCCATGATCGCGACAGGCGGAAGGGCGGAGCATACGTCCGACGTCCCAGCGGAGGCGCGCGGATACCCATGGCCAGGACCCCCAGGACCCCGCCCGAGCCCCTGCCCGTCGCCAGGGCGCCGCGGAAATCGGGCCGCCCGACCTCGGCCAAACCGCGTGCGCCGCGTGCGAAGACGGCGACGGTCGAGATGGCCCCGCCGCCGGAACCCCGGGTCGAGGCCCAGGTTGAAGCGCCCCAGGCCGCCTCGTCGCCCCCGGCCGACACTCCGTTCGCCTTCCCCGGCGCCGACCAGCGCGAAATGCTGGAGGCCCTGTCGCTGAACCTGGCCAGGGCGGCGATGACGGCGCAATCGGCGATCGCCGAGGCGGCCCTGTCACAGGCGGATCGCCCCGCCGCGCTGTCGCCCGACCCGTTCAACGTCGGCCCGGCGATGAATTCGGTGATGACCAGCCTCGCCTCGCGCCCGGACAAGCTGTTCGCGGCCCAGGCCGATCTGTTCAATCGCTATATGGACCTGTGGGCCACCTCGACTCGTCGCGCGGCCGGGGAAGAGCCCCCTGCCCCCTCGAAAGACAAGCGGTTCAAGGACCCGGCCTGGTCCGAGAATCCGATGTTCGACATGATGCGCCAGTCCTATCTGGTCACTTCAGACTGGATGAACGGCCTGGTCTCGTCGGTCGAGGACGTCGATCCGCGGACCAAGCGGCGGGCCGAGTTCTTCACCAAACTGCTGACCGACGCCTTCTCTCCGTCGAACTTCCTCGCCTCCAACCCGGTCGCCCTGAAGGCCATGGCCGAGACAAACGGCGAATCGCTGGTCAAGGGGATGCAGAATTTCGCGGCCGACCTCGAACGCGGCATGGGCAAGCTGAAGATCAGCCAGGCCGACTACGGCAAGTTCGTCGTCGGAGAGAACGTCGCCACCGCCCCGGGCCAGGTCGTCTGGCGGGACGAGCTGTTCGAGCTGATCCAGTTCGATGCGGCCACGGAGACGCAGCACGCCGTCCCGCTGCTTATCTTCCCGCCGTGGATCAACAAATTCTACATCATGGACCTGCAGCCGGAGAACTCGCTGATCCGCTGGCTGTCGGCCCAGGGCTTCACCGTCTTCGTCTGCTCCTGGGTCAATCCCGACAAGGACAAGGCCGGGTTTGGCTTCGACGAGTATCTGGAAAAGGGCATCTATCGCGCCGTCGAGAAGACGCTCGAGCAGACGGGTTCGAAGACGGTGAACACCGTCGGCTACTGCATCGGCGGGACGCTTATGGGGGCGGCGCTGGCGCATATGGCCGCCAGGAAGGACGGGCGTGTCGCCGCCACCACATTCTTCGCCGCCCAGCACGACTTCGCCGAGGCCGGCGACCTCTTGCTGTTCACCGACGAGCACTGGCTGGCCCAGGTCGAGGAGCAGATGGACGCAGCAGGCGGCGTCCTGCCCGGCGCGGCCATGGCGGAGACCTTCAACGCCCTTCGCGCCAACGACCTGATCTGGTCGTTCTTCGTCAGCAACTACCTGATGGGCAAATCGCCTGCCGCGTTCGACCTGCTGTTCTGGAACGCCGACCAGACCCGCATGCCCAAAAAGCTGCACCTCGACTATCTGCGGTCGATGTACGGCCAGAACCTGTTGTCGAAGGGCGAGTTCACGATCGGCGGCATCAAGGTCGACCTGTCGAAGGTGACGATCCCGCTCTATTTCCAGGCCAGCCGCGAGGACCATATCGCGCCCATGAACTCGGTCTATCGCTCGGCCAAGGCCTTCTCGAACGCCGCTGTGACCCTGACGCTGGCGGGGTCCGGCCATATCGCCGGAGTGATCAATCCGCCCAGCGCGAACAAGTACCAGCACTGGACCAACGCCGCCCTGCCCGGGACTCTCGCCGAATGGCAGGCGGCGGCGGTAGAGCATCCCGGCAGCTGGTGGAATCACTGGGCCGCCTGGCTGGCCGACAAGTCCGGCGACATGATCCCGGCGCGTGATCCGAACAAGGGGCCGCTGAAGCCCATCGAGCCGGCCCCCGGCTCCTATGTGAAAGTGAAGTCTTGAAGCGTCTCGAACCGAACTTCCTGCTCGCCGTCTCGACCCTGATCGCCCTGACCCTGCTGATCGCGACCGGCGCCCTGTTCGGCGCGCCGGGAGGGGCGATCAAATATCCGGTCATCGCCGTGATCTGCGTCATCGCCTTCGTGATCGGCAACGGCATGATGGCCCGGCGCCTGGGCCGGGTGACGCCGCCGATGATCAATCTCGACACGCCCGCGACCGCCGCCTGGGCCGGCGGCTTCCCGGTCGTGGTCATGCTGTTCGCCGCCATCCCGATGATCTGGAGCGGCCACGACTACGGCCTGCTGGTCATCATCGCCTCGGTCATGGCCGGGGTGACGATCGAGTCGGCGCTGAAGGTCAGGCGGGCCTGAAGGTCAGGGCGACGCCGTTGTTGCAATAGCGTTTGCCCGTCGGACGCGGGCCGTCGTCGAAGACGTGACCCTGATGCCCCAGGCAACGGGCGCAGTGATACTCCGTCCGGGGGATGCCGATGGCGAGATCGGTCTTGGTCCCCAGCGCGCCGTTGATCGGGGCGTAGAAGCTGGGCCAGCCGGTGCCGCTGTCAAACTTGGTCCGCGACTCAAACAACGGCAGATCGCAGCCCCGGCAGACGAAGGTCCCGGCCCGATGCTCGTCGTTCAGCGGGCTGGTGAACGGCCGTTCGGTCGCCTCGTGGCGCAGGACGTCATAGCTCAGGCCCGGCAAGCGCGCACGCCACTGGGCGTCGGTCACGCGGCGGAACGGCGAGTTGGCGTACTGCGCCACGGAGGCATCGGCCTCGCCCGAGGTGCAGGACGCCAGGGCGGTCGCGGCGGCGCCGAGCAGCAGGGTCCGGCGTGAGGTCGTGAGAACGTGGGTCATGATCCCTTATACGTCGGGATGACGACCGAGGTTTCAAGCCGCCCTTTCGTCATCCTCCGGCAAGCCGCTCTTGCGGCGCAGACCGGGGGACCCATCGTCATCCTCCGGCCGATCGGAGATCGGACCGGGGGAGGCGCCGAAGGCGATCTGTTCAGGCGCGATGTTGACGCGGGAAGTTCGCGACAGGTTCGCGCTCCCGCGCGCCGCTGGGTCCTCCGGTCGCTTCGCGCCGGAGGATGACGAACGAAAGGACGCGATATCAGCTCAGCCCCGTCGCCTCGTCCAGACCCAGCATCAGATTGAGGTTCTGCACCGCCGCGCCCGATGCGCCCTTGCCGAGATTGTCCAGCAGGGCGACCAGCCGGGCCTGCGCGCCGTCGCGATGGCCGAAGACGTGCAGACGCATCCTGTTGGTGCCGTTCAGCGCCTCGGGATCCAGGCCCGTCATCGCCTCGGTATCATCCAGCCCGGCGACCTCGACGAAGCGGCAGCCGTCATAGGCCTCGACCAGGGCGCCGTGCAGACGGTCGATCGACGGCGTCTCGGGCAGGGCCGAGAGCTGCAGCGGCACCTCGACCAGCATCCCCTGCCGATAGGCGCCGACGGCCGGGGCGAACAGGACGTCGTGCTTCAGGCCCGAATGTTTCGTCATCTCCGGCACATGTTTGTGCTGCAGCGACAGGCCATAGGCGCGGAAGGCGTGGGTCGTGCCGCCCTGTTCAAACTCGGCAATCATTGATTTTCCACCGCCGGAATAGCCGGACACGGCATTGACCGTCAGCGGCCAGTCGGCGGGCACCAGCCCGGCCCTCACCAGCGGCCGCATCAGGCCGATGAAGCCGGTCGGATAGCAGCCGGGGTTCGACACCCGGCGCGAACCGATGATCTGGCCGCGCTGGATGGCGTCCATCTCGGCGAAGCCATAGGTCCAGCCCGTGGCGGTGCGGAAGGCGGTCGAGG
The DNA here is from genome assembly GCF_049897665.1 of Brevundimonas sp. TWP2-3-4b1. Lineage (NCBI taxonomy): Bacteria > Pseudomonadati > Pseudomonadota > Alphaproteobacteria > Caulobacterales > Caulobacteraceae > Brevundimonas > Brevundimonas sp. TWP2-3-4b1. The sequence goes on from NZ_JAFCWQ010000017.1 coordinate 8,473, forward strand.
CGTCGATGACCCGCGTCGTCGTGTTCTCGATCATGGCCACGGCTTCCCTGGCCGCCTCGTCGGGCAGGCACAGGATCACGGCGTCGGCGGCGTTCAGCGCCTCGGCGCGCGCGGCCGGGTCCTTGCGCCGGTCGCCCGCCAGGGAGATGAACTCCAGGTCCGCACGGCCTTCCAGCCGCTGACGGATCTCCAGCCCCGTAGTCCCGGCCTCGCCGTCGATGAAGATCGTGTGGGTCATCTGACTGTCCTGATCCTTCTCCCCTTGCGGGAGAAGGTGGCCCGCGCAGCGGGTCGGATGAGGGGTCACGCGGACCCGGAAATCACCGGCACTTGAAGCCTCACGGACAATGGGTGCGACCCCTCATCCGTCAGGCTTCGCCTGCCACATTCTCCCGCAAGGGGAGAAGGAAGACAAAGAAAAGGCGCCCCGGGTTTCCCCGGAGCGCCTTTGTAATCCCACTCGCAGTTGCGAGTTAGCGCTTCGAGAACTGGAACGAACGGCGAGCCTTGGCGCGGCCGTACTTCTTGCGCTCGACGACGCGGCTGTCGCGGGTCAGGAAGCCGTGCGGCTTCAGGACCGGGCGCAGGGCCGGCTCGTAGTGCGTCAGGGCGTGCGACAGACCGTGGCGGATGGCGCCGGCCTGGCCGGACAGGCCCGAACCCTCGACAGTGCAGACCACGTCAAACTCGGTCTCGCGACCGCACACGACCAGCGGCTGGGCGATCATCATGCGCAGGATTTCGCGGGCGAAATACTGCAGTTGATCCTTGCCGTTGATGGTGAACTTGCCGGTGCCGGGCATGACCCAGACGCGGGCGATGGCGTTCTTGCGCTTGCCGGTCGAATAGGCGCGACCCTGGGCGTCGACCTTGCGGACATAGACCGGAGCAGAGTTGTCGTAGCCGTTGTCCGAGGTTGCGAGACCCTTGAGGGCGTCGAAGCCGGTGGCCGTGTCTTCAGTGACGTCGGTCATGCTCAGATGCTCCGGGTGTTCTTGGCCGAACGGCCGGCGAAGTCGATGGTCTCGGGCTTCTGGGCGTCGTGCTCGTGGGCCGAGCCGGCGAACAGACGCAGGTGGGTCATCTGACCACGCGCCAGCGGGCTTTCCTTGGGCATCATCCGCTCGACGGCCTTCTCGAGCACGCGCTCGGGGAAGCGGCCGTTCAGGACCTTCTGCGGGGTCGTCGACTTGACGCCGCCCGGGTGGCCGGTGTGGCGATAGTAGATCTTGTCGGTCAGCTTCTTGCCGGTGAACACGACCTTGTCGACGTTGGTCACGACGACATAGTCGCCCGAGTCGACGTGGGGGGTGTAGGTCGGCAGGTGCTTGCCACGCAGGCGCATGGCGATGAAGGTCGCGAGACGGCCCACGACGACGCCTTCAGCGTCGATGTGAATCCACTTCCTCTCGACCTCGGACGGCTTCAAGGCAGCCGTGGTGCTCTTCAGCATGAGGTGGTTCCTGAAATAGGAGGCGAAACGGGGTCGCTCCGGACGGGCCGAAGCGAGCGAAGGCGCGCTAGTAGGGGAAACATCCACAGGCGTCAATGCCGGCTCGCGCGCACAACATGCTCTATAGCGCTGTTCTTAAACGTCTTTTCTGTAACGGTATTAAAATACCGCACTATTTGACGGCCTACAGGCGGGGCCCGGACATGAAAAGCCGGGGTTGCGAGCGTCGGACCAGCCAGAGATTGGCCGTCGCCAGGGCCAGAACGACCGCCGCCCCCGCCTGATGCAGCCCACCCAGCCATAGCGGCACGGCGTGGATCAGGGTCACGATCCCCAGCGTCGCCTGAAGCCACAGGGCTGCGGCCACCGCGAAGGCGGCCAGACCCAGCCCCTCGGCCAGCCGCCAGCGCCAGGCCTGAACGGCGTAGATGGTGCCGCCGATCAGCAGGCCATAGGCGAAGACCCGGTGATTGAACTGGACCAGGGCCTGGTCATGCAGGAAGGCCAGACCGCCGAGACCCCAGTCGACAGGCGCCAGGACATCGCAGTTCATCAGCGGCCAGTCGGTGTAGATGAAGCCGGCCTTGGCCCCTGCGACGAGACCGCCCAGCAGGCATTGAATGAAGATCGCGCCCAGCAGGATGGCGGCACCCCGGCTCCAGCCTGCGGGCGAACGCGAATGTTCCTCGCCCGACCAGGCCTCCAGCCCCGTCCAGATCAGGCCGGCGAAAATGACCAGCGCCAGCCCCAGGTGGGTGGCCAGCCGCTCGGGGGCGACATCGACCCGTTCAGACAGACCCGAAGACACCATCCACCAGCCGATCAGCCCCTGAAGCCCGCCCAGAAGCAGCAGGACCGCGCAGCGCCAGATCAACCGCGTCGGCATGGCCATCCGGCCGAGGAAGCCCCGCCCGGACAGCAGACGGAACGACAGGAAGGCGAAGAACGGCACGGCGAACACCACGCCGACCAGCCGCCCGACGAGCCGGTGGAACCACTCCCACCAGAAGATGCCCTGGAACTCCCCCAGCGACATGCCGGCATTGATCTGGGCGTACTGCGGGATCGCCTTGTATTTCTCGAAGGCCTGGGCCCAGTCGGCGGCCGACATCGGCGGCAGGGCGCCCATGATCGGCTTCCACTCGGTGATCGACAGGCCTGAGCCCGTCAGTCGGGTGATCCCCCCGATGACCACCATGGCGAACACCATGGCGGCGCAGACGAACAGCCAGATGGCGACGGCTCTCGATTGGTCCCGACTTCTGAAACGGCTCATTCGACGCCTGACGCTCCAACGGATACAGTGTCGCTAATCGCGGCGACCGGGGCGGTATGCCCCTGGATCGTGGCGAGATCAAAGTCCGAAGTCATGACGCAGGGTCGCATGCCGACCTGCCTGGAGCCCCCCGTTTTGGAATCACTGCTGGAATACGCCGATATCGTCGTCGCCGTTGTTGGGGCGTTCGTCCTCGCCTGGATCGCCGATCTGCTGACAGGGCGGCGGGGGCTGTTCGCCGCCTCGCTGGTGGCCCTGACCGGCGCGGCCTGCGGCTGGTTCCTGGCGGTGCGCGTCTTCGGGGTCTCGACGATGGACGAGTTCGGCTGGGTCCTGTGGTCGGGCGCAGGCACGGTCTTGGGTCTGGTCACCTACTATCTGTTCCGGAACACCCGCTGATGGGGCTGCGCGCACGTCGGGCGATCGCCTCGGTCGGCATTCTCGCCTTCCTCGTCCTCTATGTGTGGGGGGTCATCGCCATCGGCGCCCATGTGCCGGATCATCCGGTCGTGACCCTGCTCTTCTACGGTCTGGCCGGAACGCTGTGGGGCGTGCCGTTGCTGCCGTTGATGTCCTGGGCCGAGGGCAAGCCGTTCCTGAAGAAGCGGTAGAAGCGCGCCACCCAAACCCACTCAAGCAGTGAGCGATCCCGCGGCGAGCGATAGCGCACCAGGAATGCGCTCAAGCAGCGAGCCGCCGCGCGGTGAGCGATAGCGCCTCAAAGATGCAAAAAGGGGCCGCTCGAAAGCGGCCCCTCTTAGCCGACTCATTTTCCTGAAAAGGAAGATGGTCGGAGCGACAGGATTCGAACCTGCGACCCCTTGACCCCCAGTCAAGTGCGCTACCAGGCTGCGCCACGCTCCGAGAGGCCGGTCCTATAGCGGGGGGTTGGCGTCGCCGCAAACGAGAAAACGCGTCACGCGTTCGATCGGCGGGTTCAACCCGCCAGAACGGCGTCCAGCCGGGCCCGGGCGCCCTCCAGATCGGCGAGAATCCCACGCAATTCGCGCTCGGACCGCCCCGAGGTCGAGGACACTGGTTCGGTCGACGGCGCAGGCGCGGCTCCGGGCTGGGCATCCATGCTGAAGGCCGCATCCGCATCGCCATAGGCTGCCAGACGGGCAAGACCCTGTTCCTGGTGCAGGCGCTGCACGCCCTTGATGGTCAGGCCCTCTTCGTGCAGCAGCCGACGGATCGCCTTCAGCACCACGATGTCATGAGGGCGATAGAATCGCCGCCCGCCGGCGCGTTTGACAGGCGTCACGAACGGGAACTTGGTCTCCCAGAACCGCAGGACGTGCTGTGGCGCGCCCACCGCCTCCGCGGCCTCCGAAATCGTTCGGAAGGCGTTGGGGCTCTTGGCCATCAGGCGCCGGCGCCGTGGACGCGGGACTTCATGATCTGTGAGGCGCGGAAGCTGATCACACGGCGCGGATTGATCGCCGCCGGCTCGCCCGTCTTGGGATTGCGCCCCATGCGCGCGCGCTTCTCGCGCACCTGAAAGACGCCGAAACCCGACAATTTCACCGTCTCGCCCTGTTCCAGGCTTTCGACGATGAGCTCGAGCGTGCGCTCGACCATGCTGGAACATTCCTGCCGCGACAGGCCGACCTCTTCATGAACCGCTTCGCACAGGTCCGCGCGGGTCAAGGTTTGTAGTTCGCCCAAGGTTCATCCCCTTTGATCCCGACATACCATAGAAGGCGAAAAGCGGGCGAAGTCAAAGGACACCGGGCGATTGTAGCCCGAAGTTACAGCCGGAAAGCGCAGGCGCCCCAGGTCAGGCCCCCGCCCATGGCCTCCAGCAGCAACAGATCGCCCTTCTTGATGCGCCCGTCCTGAATGGCGGCGTCCAGCGCCAGCGGGATGGAGGCGGCCGAGGTGTTGGCGTGCATGGCGACCGTGGAGATCACCTTGTGCTCATCCAGGCCCAACCGGTCGCCCACGCCCTTGATGATTCGCTGATTGGCCTGGTGCGGCACGAACCAGTCGACCTCGGCCACGGTGATATTGGAGGCGGCGCAGGCGGCGGTGATGGCCTCGGCGATGTTCACCACGGCGTGGCGGAACACCTGGTTGCCTGCCATCCGCAGATGACCGACCGTCCCTGTGCTGGACGGACCGCCGTCGACATAGAGCAGATCGGTCTTGGTCCCGTCCGAGCGCAGGGCGAAGCCGAGCAGGCCCTGATCGGCGCTGGTCCCCTGCCCCTCGCGCGGCTCGACCACCACAGCCCCGGCCCCGTCGCCGAACAGGACGCAGGTCGTCCGGTCGGTCCAGTCCATCAGCCGGGTCATCTCCTCGGCGCCGATGACCAGGGCGCATTTGGCCAGGCCGCGCGCGACGAAGCCGTCAGCCACGCTCAGGGCATAGACGAAGCCCGAACAGACGGCCTGGACGTCGAAGGCGATGCACACGGGCGCGCCGATCTTCCTCTGAACGATCGAGGCGGTCGCCGGGAAGGTCATGTCCGGCGTCGTGGTGGCGACGATGATCATGTCCACGTCGGCGGCGGTCCTGCCTGCGTCGGCGAGCGCCCGCCTTGCGGCTTCGGCCGCCAGGTCGCTGGTCGGCTGATCGTCACGGGCCTGATGGCGTTGCCGGATGCCGGTGCGCTCGAGAATCCATTCGTCCGAGGTGTCGACGAACTTCGAAAGATCGGCGTTGGTGACGACCTTTTCCGGAAGGAAGGAACCGACGCCGGTGACGGCGCTGCGGATGACGCTCACGAAACGCTCTCTTGGGACTGGGTTTGGGGGGCCGCCGGGGCATGAAGCACATCGCCCAGTCGACCCAGATTGGCGCCGACGGTCTGCATATAGTCACTGCGGGCCAGATCGACAGCGATGCGGATGGCGTTGCCGAATCCCTTGGCGTCGGCGCCGCCGTGGCTCTTCACCACGATACCGTTCAGCCCCAGCAAAGGGCCGCCGTTGATGGCGCTGGGGTCGATCTTCTGGGCCATGGCCTTCAACGCGGGCATGGCGATGAAGGCTCCGGCCTTGGCCTGGAGACTGGAGGTCAGGGCCTCCTTGAGCAGGGCCGAGATGAACCGCGCCACGCCCTCTGCGGTCTTCAGGGCGATATTGCCGGTGAAACCGTCGGTGACGACCACATCGACCGTGCCCTTGGCGATGTCGTCGCCCTCGACGAAACCCTGATAGTTCAGGCCCAGGCCACCCTCGCGCAGGATCCGGGACGCCTCGCGCACCTCTTCGTGGCCCTTCATGTCCTCGGACCCGACGTTCAGGATGCCGATGGTCGGCCGTGCCGTGCCGTGCACGGCGGTGTGGAAGGCCTCGCCCATGATGGCGAACTCTACCAGTTGTTCGGCGTCGCTCTCGATATTGGCTCCGACGTCCAGGACGGCCGTGACGCCACGCTGGGTCGGCCAGCTGGCCACGATCGCCGGCCGCTCAAGGCCCGGCGCCGCCATGCGCAGGATCAGTTTGGAGATGGCCATCAGGGCGCCGGTGTTGCCGGCGGAAACGACAGCGCCCGCCTCGCCCGACTTTACCGCCTCGATGGCGTTCCACAGGCTGGAGCCCTTGCCGCGCCGCATCGCCTGGGCCGGCTTTTCGTCGGAGGCGATCTTCTTGTCCGTATGGCGGATGTCGCAGAGGTCGGAGGTCAGGTTGAACTTCGCCAGCTCGGCGACGATCGCCGGCTCATCGCCGTGCAGCAGGAAGCGGACGTCCTGCCCGCCGTGACGCCGGATGTAGTCGCGTATTCCGCCTACGACGACGGGCGGGCCATGGTCGCCGCCCATGGCGTCGAGCGATATAAGCGTGGGGGTTGGCAAGGGGTCGGAAACTCCGGTGCGTCGTCGTTGCGGCGCTTTCTGCTGGTCTCAAGGATACCGCCGCGCCGTGCGGATGCAAACCGCGCGGACGTTACGTCAAGATTTTCCGTCGTGGTCCCTGGCCTTGAACGCCTTGAGCACCGCGAAAGGCGAGATCTCGGCGGGCTCTTCCGGCTGGACGAACTCGGCGCCCGGCTTGCGCGGGAACGGGTCCAGCGTCAGGGCCAGTTGCTCGACGGCGTACTGGCCGAGGTCGATTCGGCTGTCCTCGATCACATCGGGCGCGTCGTCGTCCAGCGTCACCTCGATCTCGTCCGGCTCCGGCTCGGCCGCTTCGACCAGATCGACGGAGAATCGCTCATCGACCTGAACCGGCAGCGGGTCCAGCGTGATGCCGCAGACCTGCTCCAGCGTCGCCGTGACCCGGCCCGTCAGGATCCAGCCGACATGGCTGGGCGTGATCTTCAGATCGGCCTGGAACGCGGACAGCGACCCCAGATCCAGCGCCTTGATGATGCGCTTCCGCGCCGCCTCATCCGGGACCAGGCGGCGTTCCAGCCCGGCGCCGATCTCGTTGACCCGCACCACCTCGCTGAAGGGCAGTCGATGCTCCGGGTTCATGCCTTGATCTCCGGCCAGACCGGCGCGGCCAGCACCGTGTCGATCGATTGTTCCGCCAGCCCTCCACGCGCCGCCAGGGCATAGGCCGCCAGTCCGGTCGCCCGCCCGGCATCTTCTGTCGCATAGACGTTGCGCGCCAGACCGCCGGACAGCTCAGGCGCGTCGCCGGCCCGCAGCGCCGTCTCGTAGGCGGTCATCCGGCCGTACAGCGCCTCGCCGAGGCGCCGCATCTTCTTGGCCATGGTCACATCGTTCACGCCCAGCTCGCGCAGCGCGTTGTCCAGGGCGGAGACATAGACGTCGAACAGGTTCTGCGCCGCTTCGGCGCCCCGTTCAGCCTCTGCGCCCGTCTCGTCACGCAGGCGCAGAATCAGCAGCAGCACGTGCAGGGTGTAGAGCTCGAAGCGGGCATCGATCTCGTCGGTCACGCCCAGGGTGGTGTAGAATCCCGGATCGCGGGCCTGCTCTACGGCCGCCGTGTACAACGGCAGGCCCATGCGCTCGGCGGATCGGGTTCGGAACAGGTTCTTCAGCATCGGTAGACGGCCCCTTTTCCGCCGCGCCGTTGAACTAGGCGTCAGGTCCGGTTAGGTCAAAGACCTTGTTTCGTCCCAGGCGCTCGTCTCCATGAATAAAGTCGTCGTTCGTCTCGCCGTTCTGGTCGCCCTCGCGCCGCTTGCGGTCGCCTGCGCCCCCGTCGTGGGTAACCACGGCTTCCAGGTCATCGACGTCAATCCCAAGGACATCGTCATCGGGACCGACACCAAGTCGACCGTCCTGGCCCAGCTCGGTTCGCCCTCGGCGGTTTCGACGTTCGAGGACAACATCTGGTATTACATCTCCCAGACGACGGAGCGATACACCTACAACCGCCCGCAGGTGTCCCAGCGCAGCGTCACCGCCATCACCTTCAACGAGGCCGACGACAAGGTTGCCGAGGTCCGCAACCTCAACCTCGAAGACGGCCAGCAGATCGCCATGGAGCGCCGCGAGACGCCCACGCGCGGTCGCCAGCTGACCATCCTGGAACAACTGCTCGGCAACGTCGGCCGCGGCCAGCTGCCCCGCACGGACGAGGACGTCCCGGGTCAACGGCGCCCGGACTAACATCTCGTCCTTCTCCCCTTGCGGGAGAAGGAGATCGCGCACGGCGGCGAAGCCGTCGTTCTCGCGCGGTCGGATGAGGGGTCACGCCGACGGCTGATCTTGCCGAACGGACAACTTACATCCGCCGTGAGCGTGATCCCTCATCCGTCTCGCTTCGCGAGCCACCTCCTCCCGCAGGGGGAGAAGGGAAAAACAAAACGCCCCGGAGATCGATTTCCGGGGCGTTCTGTCTTGTCATCCCGGAAGCGGCAAAGCCGCTATCCGGGACGCGATCAGCCCACGTTCCCGCTCGCCAGCACCGCCAGCAGCAGCAGGGCCACGATGTTGGTGATCTTGATCATCGGGTTCACCGCCGGGCCGGACGTGTCCTTGTAGGGATCGCCGACCGTGTCGCCGGTGACCGCGGCCTTGTGGGCCTCGGAGCCCTTGCCGTGGACGACGCCGTTCTTGTCGGTGAAGCCCTCTTCAATGACCTTCTTGGCGTTGTCCCAGGCGCCGCCGCCCGAGGTCATCGAGATGGCCACGAACAGGCCGGTCACGATCACACCCATCAGCATGGCGCCCAGCGAGGCGAAGGCGTTGGCCTTGTCCGAGATGAACAGGATCGCCGTGAACAGGACGATCGGCGACAGCACCGGCAACAGTGACGGCACGATCATCTCGCGGATCGCCGCCTTCGTCAGGATGTCGACGGCCCGGCCGTACTCCGGCTTGACCTCATAGGTCATGATGCCGGGGTTCTCGCGGAACTGGCGACGGACTTCTTCGACAACGGCTTCGGCCGCCCGGCCCACGGCCATCATCGACATGCCGCCGAACAGGAAGGGCAGCAGCCCCCCGAACAGCAGGCCGACGACGACATAGGGGTTGGTCAGGTCGAAGGCGACCACGCCCATGTTGGCGAAGAACGGGTACTCCGCCGGGTTGGCGGCGAAATACTGCAGGTCCGAGGTGTAGGCGGCGAACAGCACCAGCGCGCCGAGGCCCGCCGAACCGATCGCATAGCCCTTGGTCACGGCCTTGGTGGTGTTGCCCACGGCGTCCAGGGCGTCGGTGACGTGACGCACATCGGCCGGAAGGCCCGCCATCTCGGCGATGCCGCCGGCGTTGTCGGTCACGGGACCGAAGGCGTCGAGCGCCACGATCATCCCGGCCACGCCCAGCATCGTCGTGGTGGCGATGGCGATGCCGAACAGACCGGCCAGCTGGAAGCTGGCGATGATGCCGACGATGATGACCAGCGCAGGCAGGGCGGTGGACTCCAGCGACACGGCCAGACCCTGGATGACGTTGGTGCCGTGGCCCGAGACCGAGGCGTTGGCCACCGACCGCACCGGACGGAAGTTCGAGCCGGTGTAGTATTCGGTGATCACCACGATGGCCGCGGTGACAGCGAGACCCACCATGCCGGCCCAGAACAGGGCCATAGGCTCGATCTGCAGACCGCTGGTCGTGACGACCGGTCCGGTGACCAGGGTCGTGATGACCCAGTAGACCGCGCCGACCGACAGGACGCCGGTGACGATCAGACCCTGATACAGGGCCCCCATGATGTTGTTGGACTTGCCGAGGCGCACGAAGAACGAGCCGATGATCGAGGTCACGATACAGATGCCGCAGATGGCCAGCGGCAGCAGCATCATCACGTCCACATAGGGCTGGCCGCGGAAGAAGATCGCCGCAAGCACCATGGTGGCGACCGTGGTCACCGCATAGGTCTCGAACAGGTCGGCGGCCATGCCGGCGCAGTCGCCGACATTGTCACCGACGTTGTCGGCGATGGTCGCGGCGTTGCGGGGATCATCCTCGGGAATGCCGGCCTCGACCTTGCCCACCATGTCGCCGCCCACGTCGGCGCCCTTGGTGAAGATGCCGCCGCCCAGACGCGCGAAGATCGAGATCAGCGAGGCCCCGAAGCCCAGGGCGACCAGGCCGTCGATGACCTCGCGGCCGGTCGATTCCAGCCCCAGCACCTCGGTCAGCACCCCGTAGTAGCCGGCCACGCCCAGCAGGGCTCCGCCCGCCACGAACATGCCGGTGATGGCGCCCGATCGGAAGGCCAGGTCCAGTCCTTTGGACAGGCTCTGCGACGCCGCATGCGCCGTGCGCACATTGGCGCGAACCGAGATCAGCATGCCGGCGAACCCGGCCAGGCCCGACAGGACGGCGCCGATCACGAAGCCGATGGCGGCGTACTGGCCGATCAGCAGATAGGCGATGATCAGGATGACCACGCCGACCATGGCGATGGTGGTGTACTGGCGCTTCAGATAGGCCGAGGCCCCTTCCTGAATGGCGGCTGCGATCTCTCGCATCTTGTCGTTGCCGGTTTCGGCCTTCATCAGACTGGCGGTCTGGACGAGCCCGTAGAGGACCCCCAGCGCGCCGGCGGCTATCACTAGCCACAGAACATTGGTCATTGGCGTTTCCATACCTAAAGCATTAGGCGCGCGGACCCTTGGCGCGGCGGGCCTTTTGGCCTCTGTCCGCCTTCCGGTCCCCCCGTGCGCAGTCTCGACGCAGTAGCGCGTCCCTCGGGAATTGCCCGGGAAGCTTACAACTGCGTCGGAACGACGCAACCGGCGTTTTTCAGGAACAGGCGGGGCAGGATTCACGGCCTCCGCGGAACCGGGCTGCGAGTCTTCCTTGGCCGATCCTGGTCTAGGTGGGCCTGACGCCTGTGCGGCGACGCGGCGCCTGCAGGGCGACCTGGATGCTGGCGATCGAACCGGCGCCGGAAATCGACGGCGCAATACGCATCATCGCGGCGCACAGCGCCGGGGCGTCGACCTGGGTCCAGTCATCGGCCAGCACGAACGGCGTCCGGTGCGCGGCGCGGACCAGGGCGTCCCGGAAATAGGGCTCCTTGGCCCGCATCTGCTCTGCGGTGAAACCGCCGCCAAGCGTCAGGCTGATGGTCACAAAGACATAGTTGCGGATACGCCCGCCCGCGATGATCGGCAGACCGACGCCCGCGATGTTCGAGGTGACCGCACCGGACGAGGCCGGGGCCTCCGACGCCGAAGCGGCGCTGGCGGCGGTTCCGGCCAGGGCCAGGGTTCCGAGGGCGAAGAGGTCTCTACGGCGCATGAGAGCCTTATCGCGCGGATCGATTAGGATTCCGTTGCTTCGCTCCGGCCCCTGTCATCCCGGCCGGAGCAGAGCGGAGAGCCGGGGACCGTTTCAGTCGTGGGTCCAGCCGGGTTTGCGGATATCGACCGGCTTGCCGAGATAGCTCGCCGTCACGCCGCGTCCCGCCGAAATGGACCCGACGTGGGTCAGGCGCAGCAGTTGTCGATCAGCCTCGCGCTTCAACGCCGCCTCGTCCGAAGGGGCGGCGGTGAGCAGCAGTTCGTAGTCATCGCCGCCTGTCGCCAGGGTCACCAGCGCGGCCTCGGGGTCCGTCCGGGAGTCGAACCAGGCCGTCGCCGCCGCCGACCGCGGCAGCAGTTCCAGCTGCACCGAGGCCGCCACGCCGCTGGCGCTGGCGATATGTCCGAGATCCGCGATGAGGCCGTCCGAAACATCCATGATGGCCGTGACCAGTCCCTGCACCGCCTGACCGAAGGCCAGTTGCGGCACGGGCCGGCGATAGTGCTCCGCCAGCGCGTCGATCCGTTCCTGTTCCAGCTTCAGATGACCCTTCGCCGCCTGCAGCCCCAGCCAGCCGTCGCCGATCATGCCGGTGACATAGATCCCGTGCCCGGGCTTGGCGCCGCCGCGCGTCACCGATCCGCCCTTCGGCGCCCAGCCCAGCATCGTCGCGGAGAAGGACGCCGGTCCGGGCGTCAGCACAGTGTCCCCGCCCAGCAGATGGATGCCGAACTCTTTCTGGTCCGCCGCCAGTCCGGCCGCGAAGGCCTCCCGTTCGGGCCAGCCGCACCGCGGCGACCAGTGGCAGGCCAGAAGATAGCCGAACGGTTCCGCACCCTTGGCGGCCAGGTCCGACAGGTTCACCCGCAGGAGCTTCTGAGCCACGGTGTCGAGCGGGTCCCCGGGCAGGAAATGGACCCCCTCGACGATCGCGTCCTTGGTCAGGACCAGATCGGCGCCCGGCCGCGTGGGCATCACCGCGACATCGTCGCTCAGCCCCCAGGCATGGCCCGGGTGGGCCAGTGGTGCGAAGAGCTTGCGGATCGTCTCGAATTCACCGGCGGCGTCGACGGCGGCCATAACCTAGGCCTTCGAACGCACGTCGCGGGCCACCCCGTCCAGGGCGGCGTTGACGAATTTCGCGTCGCCCTCGTCGAAGAAGGCTTTCGCCAGCTCGACATATTCGTCGATCACGATCTCTTTGGGCACTTCGGTCTTGTGCGTCAGCTCCCAGGCTCCGCAGCGCAGCAGGGCCCGAAGCGTGGCGTCCAGCCGTTCCAGCCGCCAGTTCGAGGCGAGACGGGCCGTCACAGAGGCGTCGATGTCCTTCTGGCCGGCGATGACGCCGCGCACGATATCAGCGAACCAGGCCTCATCGGCCTCCGCCAGCGCCTCGCCCTCGATGTCCGCGTCGAAGCGATGGTTCGAGAACTCGGTGATGACGGTCTCGACGCCCTCCCCCGCCAGTTCCATCTGATAGAGGGCCTGCACGGCGGCCAGACGCGCCACCGTGCGCGCGCGCCGCTGGCGGCTGGTCAGCTGCGGTTCGGCCTGGGCGCGTTCGTTCTCGGCCAGCTGGGCGAGGACGGCCTGGATGGAGTGGGGCTCGGTCATTCCCCGAGCCCTACGCGCAGACGCTTCTTCAGCGCAATGAGGTCCATGCAGGCGCGCGCCGCGCCGCCGCCCTTGTCCCCTTCGGACAGACGGGCCCGGGCCCAGGCCTGATCCTCGTCCTCGACGGTCAGGATGCCGTTGCCGATGATCACGCCGCGCGTGCCGAGCAGCATGATCCCGGCCGCCGACTGATCCGACACGATCTCGAAATGATAGGTCTCGCCCCGGATCACGCAGCCCAGCGCGACATAGCCGTCATAGCGCGGGGCGGTCGGATAGCGGCCGGCCTCCTCGGCCAGGGCGATGGTCGACGGAATCTCCAGCGCGCCCGGCACGGTGACGACGTCGAACGCGATACCCTGGGACCGCAGCGCATCCTTCGCGCCTTCCAGAAGCGCGTCGGCCAGTTCGTCATAGAAGCGCGCCTCGACGATGAGAACGCGGGGGGGATCCTTCAGGATTGGTCTTCTCCGTCCATGTCGCGCCAGCCGACGATACGCAGGCCATAGCCCTCGATGGCGGCGGGTTCGGGGCGGGTGGAGCTCATGACGATCATGTCCTTGACCCCCAGATCCAGCAGGATCTGCGCGCCCACGCCGTAGTTTCTAAGGCTGCGATCGACCGCCGCCGGCTTGTCGACGCCCGCCAGCCGTTCGGCCAGACCCTGCAGGGTCGGGTCGCGCAGGAAGACCACCACGCCCGGCCCGTCATGCCGGGTGATCGTCTTCAGGGCATCGGGGATATAGCTCTGGCGATCCTCGACATGGCCCAGCAGGTCGGCGGCAAAATCAACCTGGTGCATCCGCACTAGCGTCGGCTCGCCCGGTACGATCCGGCCGTGGACCAGGGCGACGTGTTCGGCGCCCTCGATGGTGTTCTTGTAGAGCATCAGGCGGAACGGCCCGCCGTGCACGCTCTCGAACGGCTGGTCCATGATCCGCTCGACGAACCGCTCGGTGCGGCGGCGATAGGCGATCAGGTCGGCGATGGTGCCGATCTTCAGTCCGTGCAACTGGGCAAAGGCGAACAGATCCGGCAAGCGCGCCATGGTCCCGTCGTCGTTCATGATTTCGCAGATCACGCCGGCGGGGGTCAGACCCGCCATCCGGCTGATGTCCACCGCCGCCTCGGTGTGTCCGGTACGAACCAGAACGCCGCCATCGCGCGCCACCAGCGGGAACACGTGGCCTGGCGAGACGATATCGTCGGCCGTCTTTGTCGGGTCTGAGGCGACCTGCACCGTTCGCGCGCGGTCCGCCGCGCTGATTCCCGTCGTCACCCCCTCGGCCGCCTCGATCGAGACGGTGAAGGCGGTCGCCATGCTCTCGCGGTTCTCGGCGGCCATCGGCGGCAGGCGCAGCTCACGGGCGCGCTCGGCGGTGATCGCCAGGCAGATCAGGCCGCGCGCATGCCGCGCCATGAAGTTGATCTGGTCCGGCGTCGCGAACTGGGCCGGGATGATGACGTCGCCCTCGTTCTCGCGGTCCTCGGCATCCACCAGGATGTAGGGACGCCCGTTGCGGGCATCCTCGAGGATATCCTCGATCGGGCTGATCGGACTGTCGAACATGTCGTGGGCCAGGGCGATGGTGTTGGTCATCATGCCGTCTCCTGCCACCGCGCGAGGTAACGCGCCAGCATGTCGATCTCCAGATTGACCGCGCTCCCGACCTTCAGGGCGCCGAGCGTCGTCGCCTCCCAGGTGTGCGGAATGATGTTCAGGCCGAAGCGGCGACCGTCCACCGCGTTCACCGTCAACGACACACCGTCCACGGTGATCGAGCCCTTGGCGGCGATGAACCGGTGCAGCGGCGCCGGGGCCTCGATGACGATCCGGTGCGATCCGCCCTCGGGCGTGATCTCGACGACCGTGCCCAGCCCGTCGACGTGACCCGAGACGATATGGCCGCCCAGCTCATCGCCGACCCTCGTCGCCCGCTCCAGATTGACCGGCGTGCCGGCGCTCCATTCGCCCAGCGTGGTCCTGTCCAGCGTCTCGCCCGAAACCTCGACGGCGAACCAGCCGCCCCCTTCAGGCCTGGCGCTCTTCTCCACCACGGTCAGGCAGACGCCCCCGTGGCTGATCGAGGCGCCCAGGTCGATGCCCGAGACATCCCAGGCCGTCTCGACCTCATACCGGCGATCACGCGCCGTCTGGGCGACCGAGCGAACGCGGCCGATGTCGGTGATGATTCCGGTGAACATGTCAGCCCGCCGTCCCGAAAGGTGGACGCCGGTTTTCGGATAGGACAGCGGGAAACATCAAACGACCTTCTCGTAGCGTTCCCACAGGTCGTCACCCATGGGCTCCGCCGCAAGGCGCCGGTACTTCGGCGCGTGCGCGAGGCGTGCGAGAGCCAGGGCCGCGACTCCCGGACGCCCGTCTCCGCCCAGCAGGATCGGCGCCCGAAACCACTCGATGGCGTCCACGACCCCCGCCGCGATGAAACAGGCGGCGACCCGGCCGCCGCCCTCGATCATCAGGGATTTGACGCCTCGTCCGGCGAGCGTTTCCAGCACGGCGTCCACGCTGGGGCGGCCCTGGGCGTCGCCCTTCACTTTGAGAACTTCCGCCTCGCCGACCGCGATCGGCTCGCGCGTGGTCAGAATCAGCGTGCCGGCGTTGGCCAGCCGCGCGAACGAAGGCGTCCGCAGCTTGCTGTCCAGCACGACGCGCAGAGGGTCCTTGCTCGCCTCGCCCTCCGGCAGCCGCACCGTCAGGCGGGGATCGTCAGCCAGCACTGTCTCGACCCCGACCAGCACGGCGTCGTTCGCCGCGCGAAGCCGGTGACCCTGCTCGCGCGCCTCCGGCCCCGTGATCCACTGGCTTTCGCCCGTCGACGTGCCGATCCGCCCGTCCAGCGACGTGGCGACCTTCCAGGTAATCCGGGGTCTCATCAGCGGCTCGAGGATCCCGGATCGTCGTCCAGGCCCTCGTCGCCGAGGAAGCGGGCGAAGTCGCCGGTCGCCCGGAAGTCCTTGTAGACCGAGGCGTAGCGGACATAGGCGACCTCATCGACGGCCTTCAGCCCCTTCATGATGAAGTCGCCGACGACGCTGGACGGGATCTCGGTTTCGCCAAGGCTCTCCAACTGACGCACGATCCGCGACACCAGCTGTTCGACCTGTTCCGGCTGGATCGGGCGTTTGCGCAGCGCGATGGCCAGCGACCGCTCCAGCTTGTCGCGATCGAAGGGGGTGCGCCGTCCGTTGCGCTTCAGGATGACAAGCTCGCGCAGCTGCACCCGCTCGAAGGTCGTGAAGCGCCCGTTGCAGTTGGGACAGGACCGGCGACGACGGATCGCCGCGCCGTCGTCCGACGGGCGGCTGTCCTTCACCTGGCTGTCCGCGTTGCCGCAGAAGGGGCACTTCATCGCTGGGCCCTATCCGTAGATCGGGAAGCGGGCTGTCAGGGTGCGGACCTTTCCGGCGACCTCGGCGACCACGGCCGGATCGGCCTCGTCCCCACCGTTCATCGAGGAGACGACGTCGGCGATCCAGTGACCGATCTGTTTGAACTCTTCCTCGCGGAAGCCGCGCGTCGTGCCCGCCGGCGTGCCCAGGCGAAC
Source organism: Brevundimonas sp. TWP2-3-4b1 (assembly GCF_049897665.1). Taxonomy (NCBI): domain Bacteria; kingdom Pseudomonadati; phylum Pseudomonadota; class Alphaproteobacteria; order Caulobacterales; family Caulobacteraceae; genus Brevundimonas; species Brevundimonas sp. TWP2-3-4b1. The sequence continues at coordinate 25,008 of NZ_JAFCWQ010000017.1, forward strand.
GCCCGAGGTGACCGTGAACGGCGCGGTGTCGAACGGCACGCCGTTCTTGTTGCAGGTCATCAGGGCATGCTCGAGCTGCAGCTCGGTCGCCTTGCCCGTCACGCTCTTGGGCCGCAGATCGACCAGGACGATGTGGCTGTCGGTGCCGCCGGACACGACCGCCAGGCCCCGTTCGATCAGAACCCCGGCCAGCGCCTGGGCGTTGGCCACGACCTGTCTAGCATACAGCTTGAACTGGGGCTTCAGCGCCTCGCCGAAGGCCACGGCCTTGGCGGCGATCACATGCTCCAGCGGCCCGCCCTGCAGCCCCGGGAAGACGGCCGAGTTGAACTTCTTGCCCAGCTCGACATCGTTGGACAGGATCATCCCGCCGCGCGGTCCACGCAGGGTCTTGTGGGTCGTCGTCGTCACCACGTGCGCGTGCGGCACCGGGTTAGGATAGGCGCCGCCTGCGACCAGACCCGCGTAGTGGGCCATGTCGACCATCAGCCAGGCGCCGACGCTATCGGCGATCTCGCGGAAGCGGGCGAAATTGATGTGGCGGCTGTAGGCCGAGGCCCCCGCCACGATCAGTTTCGGCTTCTCCTTCAGCGCCATCTCGGCGACGTGGTCGTAGTCGATCAGATGGGTGTCAGGGTTGACCGAATAGGTCACGGGCCGGAACCACTTTCCCGACTGGTTCGCCGGCGAGCCGTGCGTCAGATGCCCGCCCGCCGCCAGATCCATACCCAGGAAGGTGTCGCCGGGCTGCAGCAGGGCCAGGAACACCGCCTGGTTGGCCTGGGCGCCCGAGTGCGGCTGGACGTTGGCGAAGGCCGCGCCGAACAGCTGTTTGGCCCGCTCGCGCGCCAGATCCTCGGTGACGTCGACGAACTCGCAGCCGCCGTAGTAGCGACGGCCCGGATAGCCCTCGGCGTATTTGTTGGTCAGGACGCTGCCCTGTGCGTCCAGCACCGCCTGGGAGACGATGTTCTCGGACGCGATCAGCTCGATCTGTTCCTGCTGGCGATGCAGTTCGCCCTGGATGGCGCCGAACACTTCAGGATCGGCCTCGGCCAGACCCTTGGAAAAATAGGCGTCGTGGATGAAGGGAGCGGTCACGGGCAGGTCCGGGCTGAAGAAACGGGAGGCTGCCTGTCTAGTCCCCGCGCCCAGTCACCACAACATCTTGTGTCACTGCGTCGCAAGCAGCCGCTTGAGCTTGGCTATGGCCAGCCGCTCGACAGCCCTGGGTTCGTGCGCCGGTCCGACCGCTGTCGCCTCACGACCGGTGGCGACATGGACCGCCGTGACCTTCAGATAGGTCCCGTTGCGGATCGCCTCGACGATGACCTCGCCGATGTCGTCAGACACTAGATGCGCTTCAGGGCTTGGAACATCTCGCCCGTGCTCAGCTCGCTATCCCAATATCCGATGATCGTAGCCTCGTTGAGCGTAATCCACTGCTGGACCAGTTTCAAACTGGTGTTGTCGAGCGGCCCGTCGATCAAGGTCGGCGTCGGTCGAACGCCGACAACCGCCATGTCGTCGCTGGAGATCCGATCTCCCGGCGTCCGACACACCTTCACTCGGGCATCGTGTCGCGCTTTGCCCCGGTTGCTGACCCAGATAACCATAGGGAGGCCAGTGTCTTTCGGGCGCAGGTTCGACATGAGAAAGAAGTCTTCCTCCTCGGCCGGCGTCTCCGGGATCGGCTGATGGACGTTCATGCCGTCAGCATACCGCGAATCCGCGGCAGCCGGAAATCGGTCAAGCCGCTACGGGCATCCGGGCGATGTGGCAGTGGGTCCACAGCTTGTCCATCGCGCTGACCAGGGCGTCCATCATGCCCTCGTCATGGTTCGGCGAGGGCGTGAAGCGCAGCCGCTCCGTCCCCTTGGGCACCGTCGGATAGTTGATCGGCTGAACATAGACGCCGAAGTCTTCCAGCAGCATGTCCGAGATCATCTTGGCGTGCACCGGATCGCCGACGAAGACCGGCACGATGTGGCTTTCGCTCGGCATCACCGGGATGCCGGCCGCAGCGAAACGGTCCTTCAGGGTCCGGGCCCGCTCCTGGTGCGCCTCGCGCAGTTCCGGATGCGTCTTCAGGTGCCGCACCGAGGCCAGGGCCCCGGCGGTCAATGCGGGCGGAAGCGAGGTGGTGAAGATGAAGCCCGAGGCCCAGCTGCGCACGGCGTCGATGATCACCGCGTCAGCGGCGATATAGCCGCCCATGACGCCGATGGCCTTGCCCAGGGTGCATTCGACGATATCGATCCCGTCGAGCACGCCATCGCGCTCGGCCACGCCCGCACCGGTCGCGCCGTAGAGGCCGACCGCATGAACCTCGTCGAGATAGGTCATGGCGCCGTATTTCCGGGCCAGGGCGATGGTGCCGGCCAGGTCGGCGATGTCGCCGTCCATCGAATAGACGCTCTCGAACGCGATCAGCTTGGGCGCATCGGCGGGCGCGGCGGCCAGCAACTCCTCCAGATGCGTCAGGTCGTTGTGCAGGAAGACATGCCGCTCGCAGCCGCCGTTCCTGATGCCCGCGATCATCGAGGCGTGGTTCAGGCTGTCGGAGAAGATGATCAGCCCCGGCAGGATCCGCTGCAGCGTCGTCAGCGTCGCCTCGTTGGCCACATAGCCCGAGGTGAACAGCAGCGAGGCCTCCTTCTGGTGCCAGGACGCCAGTTCGGCCTCCAGGTCCACGGCCGAGCGGGTCGTGCCCGAGATGTTGCGCGTGCCCCCGGCGCCGGCGCCCACGGCGTCCAGCTCGGCCTGCATGGCGTCGAGCACGACCGGATGCTGCCCCATGCCGAGATAGTCATTGGAGCACCAGATGACGACGTCCTGCTCGGACCCGTCATCCAGGCGCCGAACCGCCTTCGGAAACTGGCCGCGCACGCGCTTGATATCGGCGAAGACGCGATAGCGCCCTTCGCCCTTCACCTGGTCGACGGCGGACTGGAATGCTGCGGTGTAGTCGAACAACCCTGTTACTCGCGTGGTCTCTCTGGATGGCGCGGTATTTGCGCTCCGGGTCCGCGAAAGTCTATCGCCACAGGCTGCAAAATGGTCGCAACCTTCTAATTGATAACGGTTCTCAGTTTCGTTCGTGCGCATGTGCGACAATCGCAGGAAGAGACATGCGCCGCATTGAGATGGATCAAGTCCGGGGCAACTCGTCCAGCTTCCCGCGCAGCATCTGCAGGATGCCAGAGAAGTCGCGGCCGCCGTAACCCAGGCCGTCGAACATCTGGAACAGGGCTTCGGTCTGCGCCCCCAGCGGCGTGCTCGCGCCGGCCTTGGCCGCTGCGTCCTGGGCCAGCTTGAGATCCTTCAGCATCATGGCCGTGGCGAAGCCGCCGTCATAGTTGCGATTCGACGGCGCGGTCGGCACCGGCCCCGGCCACGGATAATAGGTCGTCGTCGACCAGCTCTGGCCCGATGACTTGGCGACGATGTCGAACATCTTCACCGGATCCAGACCCAGCTTCTCGGCCAGGGCGATCGCCTCGCACGTCCCCAGCATGGTGATGCCCAGGATCATGTTGTTGCAGATCTTGGCCGCCTGCCCCGCTCCGTGGTCGCCGGCGCGGAAGGTCGCCCGGCTCATGGGCTCCAGCGCCGCCTCGATGCGCGCGAAGTCGCCTTCGTCGCAGCCGACCATGAAGGCCAGCGTCCCCGCGTCCGCCGCCATCGTCCCGCCCGATACCGGCGCGTCGGCGAAGGCGTAGCCGCCCTCCTTCGCCAGGCCCGCGACCCTGCGCGCCGTGTCCACGTCGATGGTCGAGCAATCGAGCAGCAGGGCCGAAGACGGCGCCACGCCGATGATCTGTTCCGAATAGACCTTCAGCACATGCGGCCCGGCCGGCAGCATGGTGATGACCACCTCCGCATCGCGCACGGCCACGGTGACCGATTCGACCGGCACGCAGCCCGCGCCTTTCGCCCGATCCAGAGCCGCCGCCGACAGGTCGAAGGCCGCGACCGCATGGCCCGCCCTGGCCTGGTTCGCGGCCATGCCGCCGCCCATGTTGCCCAGGCCGATGAAGGCGATCTTGGTGGCGGTCATTGCGGCGTTTCCCTGGAAGCGTTCTTGTTGGCCTCCGGTTAGCCTCTCATTCCGACCGCCGCCAGAGTCCTTACGCGGGTTTGCGGAAGCGCAGCATGAACTGGCTGGTGTGTCCCCGGATCGAAGGATCGAACACATTGGCCGTCAGCGGGTCCTCCGCGTGCAGCAGGATGTCGCTCTCGCCGTCCAGCACGAAGCCCGCCGCCTCGACCTCGCGCTTCACGTCGGCGATGTCGATCCGGTGCAGGGTGTCGGCGACGTCCAGCCCCGCGCCCGCCGTCGCGGCGTGGTCGACGATGACATAGAGCCCGTCCGGCTTCAGCGCCGCGAACACCGCCGCATTGACCCTGGCCGCCGTATCCGCCGGGAAGGGCCGCAGGTGCAGGTCGTGATAGTTCTGGGCCGTGAAGATCAGGTCCATCCCGGCCGGAAACTCGGGCGCGCCGATGGGCGAGCGGATGCCAGTGACATTGTCCATCGCGTCGGCCGCCGCGATCGAGTCGGCGTAGCTGGCCTGGAAGGCGATGAACTCCGCCGGCTGCCAGGCCACGACCTGGCCCCTTTCGCCGACGGCGCTGGCGAAGACGCGGGTGAAATAGCCACCGCCGATGATCATGTCGCCGATGGTCTGACCCGGCCCGACCTCGGCGAAGGCCAGGACTTCGGCCGTCTTCCTCGCGGCGTCGCGGGCAGTGTCGGCCTCGGGCCGGTCAGCATCGGCCAGCACGGCGGCATAGGCGCCGACGTCCTGGGGCGCGGGCGCCATCGCCCCGGTGGACATCAGGACGGCGACCGAAACGGCCAGGATCAACGAACGACGCATGGCTCTCTCCCGTGGCGCTCTCACGGCGCACTCAGGCTTTTACCTCGTCCAGCGAACGCTGTCAGTTGAAGCCGGGTTCCTGTCTTCGAATTCATGATATCGCTGGATATCAACACAAGGATACGCCCGTGGCCCAGCTCGTCGTGACCTATGGAAAGCCCGCCGACCCTGCAGCCTTCGACGCCCACTATCGTGACGTCCACATCCCGCTCGCAAGGGCGATCCCGGGTCTGCGCCGCTTCGAGGTCACCGAGGGTCCGGTCCTGACGCCGGAGGGCCCTTCCGACGTGCATCTGATCGCCACCCTGACCTTCGACAGCCTTGCGGACATCGCCGCCGCCTTCGCCAGCCCGCCGGGTCAGGCGGCCGCCGGGGACGTCGCCGGCTTCGCCACGGGCGGCGCCTCGATGCTGATGTTCGAGACCCGGGAGGTCTAGCCCGGCTTCCGGAAGCGATAGACGAACTGGTCGGAGCGGCCCCGGATGGCCTCGTCGAAGACCGACAGGCTGTGATCGTCCTCGGGGTTCCTGACCACGCTGGTCTCGCCGTCGAAGATGAAGCCTGCGGCCTCGACCTGGGCGCGCAGGGCCGAGCCCTCGATCCGGTGCAGGGTGCCGACCACGCTGGTCCCCGCCCCCGCCGCCGCCTGGTGATCCAGAATGACGTAAAGCCCGCCCGGCTTCAGCGCCCGGAACACCGCCGCGTTCATCGCCGTCACGTCGACGTTGAACCGGTCGATGACGAAGTCGTGGTATTCCTGGCCCATGAAGACGACGTCCAGCGGCTCGGGAATGGCGAACTCTTCCAGCGCGCCGGTCAGCCGGGTCACGTTCGGATAGTCGGTCGCCAGGGTGTCGCCGAAGGCGTTCTCGCGCGCCGCCGTCTGGTTCGGCACATAGGCGTAGACCCGACCCTCGGGCCCCACGGCGCGGGCGAACAGGCGGGAGAAATAGCCCTCCTCCGGCCGCACGTCGGCGATCCGCTCGCCGCCGTCGATGCCGATGAAGGCCAGCATCTCGGCCGGCTTCCTCAGCGGATCGCGCGCCACTTCTCCGGCGGGCCGCAACGGATCGGCGATGGCCAGGGCGTAGTCGTTGACGATCGCCGAGGCTCGCTCGGCGGGATCAGCCGGCGTCTCAGCCGACATCATCGGCGCGCAGGCCGTCAGGGCCAGGGCGGTTGCGGCGAGCAGGGACAGTTTCAGCATGGCGCGATCCTCGAACAGCGGTTGGACGCACATACGCGCGAGAGCTTCACAGGATGCAAGCGGTCAGGACAGCGGCGTCCATTCCTCATCGACGGGCAGAGGCGAGAACAGGGCGTCGAGAGCGTCATCGGTCACGCCTTCCAGCGTCGCCGGCGACCATTTCGGCGCACTGTCCTTGTCGACGATGACGGCCCGCACCCCCTCCTGGAAGTCGTGCGTCCGCACCACCCGGCCGCCCAGTCGGTACTCCATCGCCATGACCTCGGCGAAGGTCTGCATCGCCCGCCCGGCCCGCAGCTGGCGCAGGGTGACCTTCAGCGACTGCGGCGACTTGGTCCTCAGCGTCGCCAGTTGCGCCAGGGCCCAGTCCGACCCGTCCGCCTCGAGCGCCGCTAGGATCGCCTCGACCGTGTCGAAGGCGAACAGCCGGTCGATGGCTTCGCGGTGAGGAGAAAGCGGCGCGGCGCCGGCATCAGCCGCATGCTCCGCGACGGCATCCGGCGCACGGGAAAGCAGATCGGCCTTCAGCGCCTCAAGGCTGCCCGACGCCACGAAATGCGTATGGATCCCCAACGCCACCGTGTCCGCCGCCTTCAGCCGCGCCCCGGTCAGGGCAAGCCAGGTCCCGGTCTCGCCCGGCAGCCGCGGCAGGAACCAGCCGCCGCCGACGTCGGGGAACAGGCCGATGCCCGTCTCCGGCATGGCATAGGTCGTCCGCTCGGTCGCAATCCGGAGGTCGGCAGGCTCGGAGATGCCGACGCCGCCGCCCATCACGATCCCGTCCACGAGGGCCGTAATCGGCTTGGCGTATTCGAACATCAGGTGGTTCAGCCGGTACTCCGCGAGGAAGAAGGCCCTGGCCTCCGACGCATCCGTGGCCCCGCTCTCGGCGATCATCCGGATATCGCCGCCGGCGCAGAACCCGCGTTCGCCCGCATGGTCGACCAGCACCGAGGTCACCGCCGGATCGTCGCGCCAGGCCAGCAATGCCGCTGTCATCGCCTCGCACATGGCCAGGTTCAGCGCATGCAGCGCCGTGGGCCGGTTCAGGGTAATGCGCCCGACCGATCCCTCGATCCGGGTGATGACTTCAGCCTCGCTCATGCGTCCGCCCACATCCTGTTCGCCTTCAGATAATCCTCGTGCGCCGGCAGGTTCTCCGCCGTCGTCGCCCAGGCCTGTTTGATCTGTTCGAAACCCGCCGCGACCCGGTCGAGGTCCTGATAGTTATAAAGCGGGTTGTGCGCCCTGGGCACGATACCCTGGCCCATCATCACCGCCATCCACGACCCCTGGCTGAAATATTCGTCTGCGCCGACCTGGAACAGCAGGCCCCGGTCGCGGAACATCTCGACCCGTTCGGCCAGGCTGTCGGGGATCGCCATGTCGCGGACGTGCCGCCAGAACGGCGTGTCGTCCCTCCGGGTCGCGTGATAATGCAGGATCACGAAGTCCCGGATCAGCTCGATCTCGCGTGTCAACCGTCTGTTGTAACCGTCTGTATTCGTTTGACTGAATGCCATGTCTGGCCAGTGCTGCAACAGCCGGATGATGCCGCTCTGGACCAGGTGGATGCTGGTCGATTCCAGAGGCTCGATGAAGCCTGACGACAGGCCCAGCGACACCACATTCTTGTCCCACAACGTCTTGCGCCGCCCGGTCACGAACCGCAGCGGCCGCGGATCGGCCAGGGCCTCGCCATCGAGGTTGGCCAGCAGTGTTTCCTTCGCCGCCTCGTCCTCGATGAAATCCGAGCCATAAACATAGCCGTTGCCGGTCCGGTGCTGCAGCGAGATCCGCCACTGCCACCCCGCCTCCCGCGCCGTCGAGGATGTGAACGGATCGACTGCCCGCACCTTGGCGCAGGGCACGGCCAGGGCCCGGTTCATCGGCAGCCAGTGCGACCAGTCCTCATATCCGGCCTTGAGCGCCCCTTCGATCAGCAGGCCCCGGAAGCCGGTGCAGTCGATGAACAGATCCGCCGTCACCGTCCGTCCGTCCTTCAGCACCACATGGTCGACGAAGCCGTCTTCCGGCCGCTGTACGACCTCGACGATCTCCCCCTCGATCCGCTCGATGCCGCGCGTCGCACAGACCTTTCTCAGGTACTGGCCGTAGAGGGTCGCATCGAAATGATAGGCGGTGTGAAAGCCCGACAACGCCGACCGGGGATCGTTCGACCGCGCCCCGACCTTGCCGCGCCTGGCCGCATGCGAGGTGATCGAATAGCTCTCCAGCGACCCTGCCTTGCCCCGTTCCTTGAGGGCGAAATACGACCCGGGAAAATCGCCCAGCGTCGGCCCGGCGCCGAAGGTCCCGAACGGATGGAAATAGGCGCTGTCCTTCGCCCCCCAGCCCTTGAACTCGATGCCGAGTTTGATCGTGGCCTTGGTCTCGCGCATGAATTCGGCCTCGTCGAGGCCGATCAGGGCGTTGAAGTCGCGGATCGGCGGCACCGTCGCCTCCCCCACCCCGACGATGCCGATGTCGGCGCTCTCGACCAGCCGCACCTCGGCATGAGGTCCCACCGACCGCTTGATCGCGGCCGCCGCCATCCAGCCGGCCGTGCCGCCCCCGACGATGAGGACGGATTTGATGGGCGCGCCGGTCACTGTCGCATCATCTCCCGCGCCGTGATCACCCGCATGATCTCGTTGGTGCCTTCCAGGATGCGGTGAACCCTGAGGTCGCGCACGATCCGCTCCAGCGGGTAGTCCTTCAGATAGCCGTAGCCGCCGTGCAGCTGCAGGGCTTCGTCGGCGATCTGGAAACAGGCGTCGGTCGCCATCCGCTTGGCCATGGCGCACCACTTCGTCGCCTCGGGGTGACGCGTGTCCAGCGCCCAGGCGCCGCGCAGGACCATCAGCCGCGCCGCCTCCAGTTCGGTCGCCATGTCGGCCAGCTTGAACTGGGTGTTCTGGAACTCGGCCAGGGCCTTGCCGAACTGTTTGCGCGTCGCGACATAGGCCTGGGCCGTCTCGAGCGCGAGCCGCGCCCCGCCCAGGGAACAGGCCGCGATGTTCAGCCGCCCGCCGTCCAGCCCCATCATCGCATAGCGGAAACCGTCGCCTTCCTGGCCCAGCAGGTTGGCCGCCGGCACGCGGCAGTCGTCGAACTGGACGATGGCCGTGGGCTGGGAATTCCAGCCCATCTTCTTCTCCTGCGCCCCGAAGCTGAGGCCCGGCGTGCCCATCTCAACCACGCAGGCCGAAATGCCCTTCGGCCCCGCCTCGCCGGTCCGCGCCATGACGACATAGACGTCCGACGTGCCCGCGCCGGAGATGAAGGCCTTCGACCCGTTGAGCACCCAGGCGTCGCCGTCCCGCGTCGCGCTTGTCCGCATGGCCGCCGCGTCCGACCCCGAGCCCGGCTCGGTCAGACAGTAGGAGGCGATCAGCTCCATCGTCGCCAGACGCGGCACATAACGGGCGCGCAGTTCGTCCGACCCGAACCGGTCGATCATCCAGGTCGCCATATTGTGGATCGAGATGAAGGCCGCCGTCGACACGTCCCCGCGCGCCAGCTCCTCAAAGATCAGCGCCGCCTCGACCCGGCCCAGGGCCATGCCGCCGTGCTCCTCGGAGGTGTAGATGGCGGCGAACCCGGTCTCCGCCGCGCGGCGCATCACATCGACCGGGAAATGCTTGGTCTCGTCCCACTCGGCCGAGTGGGGCGCCAGCTCCGCATCGGCAAAGGCGCGCGCCGCGTCCTGAATGGCGCGCTGGTCGTCGGTGAGGGCGAAATCCATGGGGTCTCCGGTGCGGCTTTTCTTCGGCTTCTATCCGCATCCCTCTCCCGTTGGGAGAGGGCTTGAGCGCACGGCGGCGCAGCCGTCGTCCTTGCGCCAAAGGGTGAGGGGCGTGCCTCAACGGTCAGACCCGACCCTCATCCGGCCCTGCGGGCCACCTTCTCCCACCGGGAGAAGGGAGGTAGAGACCCCCCATGACCCTCCCCTTCGCACCCGCCGCCTTCCCCATGGCCCGTCCCCGCCGCCTGCGCAGCCAGCCGTGGGTGCGCCGACTGGTGGCCGAGACGACCCTGACGCCGTCCGACCTCATCTGGCCCCTGATCGTCCACGACGGCGCCGAGGACCGCGTGCCCGTCCCCTCCATGCCCGGAATCTTCCGCCTGTCGCCGAAAGCTGCGGCCGCCGCCGCCGTCGAGGCCCGCGACCTCGGCATCCCCATGGTCGCCCTCTTCCCCAACGTCGACCCCGCGACCAAGGACGCGATCGGCACCGGCGCGACGGACCCCGACGGCCTGATCCCGGACTGCATCAAGGCCATCAAGGACGCGGCGCCCGAGATCGGCGTCATGTGCGACGTGGCGCTGGACTGCTACACCGATCACGGCCACGACGGGGTCGTCGAGAATGGTCGGATCGTCAACGACGCCTCGCTGGACCGCCTCGCCGAACAGGCCTTCATCCAGGCCCACGCCGGCGCCGACGTCGTCGCCCCCTCGGACATGATGGACGGTCGGGTCCAGGCCATCCGCGAGGCGCTCGAGGCCAACGGCTTCCACGACACCCTGATCCTGTCCTACGCGGCCAAGTTCGCCTCGGCCTTCTACGGCCCGTACCGCGACGCGGTCGGCTCGGCGAAGATGCTGACCGGCGACAAGAAAACCTATCAGATGGACTACGCCAACTCCGACGAGGCCCTGAAAGAGGTCGCCATGGACATCGCCGAGGGCGCCGACATGGTCATGGTCAAGCCCGGCATGCCCTATCTCGACATCGTCCAGCGGGTGTCCGAGACCTTCAGGCTCCCGACCTTCGCCTATCAGGTCAGCGGCGAATATTCGATGATGCAGGCCGCCATCGCCAACGGCTGGCTCGACCAGGACCGCGCCATCCTGGAGAGCCTGCACGGATTCAAACGCGCGGGCTGCGCCGGCGTGCTCAGCTACTTCGCCCCCCAGGCCGCGAGGCTGCTGGGCCGCTAACAGCCAAGCTCCTTCGTCAAATCTTCACCCGACCCCGCCACGATTCGGGAAAAGGGAAGGCGATGACGGCTGTTTCGTGCCTGCGGGTCATGGTGGACGCAAATCGCACGGATTTGCCAGCGGATACGCTCGGCCCCCTCGTGGCCAAATACACCATCATCTTTCTGGAGGTGCGCTGGGTCCGGCCCCGCACCGCCGATCCGCTCACCCACTACTGCTATCTGCTGAGCGACCCGCAGACCGACCAGCTGGACACCTTCGAACTCGCCCACCTGGCCACCGAGCTCCAGGAACGGCTGTTCGGCACCGGGGTCGAGGACGCGGTGAAGCTTGTGCTGTTCGAGGGCAAGCCGGAGGCGATGCGCGCCTTCACCGCCGCATCCGCCGAAGAGGTGGTGCTGGCCATGGAGGATCCTGGCCGCCTGCCGAAAGGCGGTCGCCTGCGTCGCATCGCGGCGGACGGATCGCTGATCGACGTGCCGGAGGAAGTCAGGGCTCCGAAGGGCCCCATCGACGACACCAACTTCGGTCCCTCGATCGATGGCGCGCAGGGCATCTATTTCCCCAAGGCCCGGGCCTTCGTAGGCGACGTCATCAGCTGCACCCCGTCACGCGCAGCCACCTACTACAGCGCCGTCGACGGCGAGGAGCACCTGCCCGAAGAGTCCGGGTCGTTCGACGGCAGTTGCGTGATGACGGCGCTGCGTTTCCTGGTCGATTTCCCGGTCGTGACCCCGTTGTTCGTGCCGGTATCCTTCTCGACCCTGGTCCGCCCCAGCCAGAGGGCGGACTATGTCGAGCTTCTCGGCATCCTGCCTGCGGAGACCCGTTCCCAGTTGGCGGCGACCGTCTATGACGTGCCCAGGGCGCCGTCGTTTCAGTCGCTCAAGGTCATCCATGAGGCCTTGCGGGACCATTTCTCCAGCCTGGACCTGCGAACCCAGGACCCGGATTTCGAGGTCAGGCAGCTGGCGGAGAAGACGGTGACGAGCGTCACCCTGGTGCTCCCCAACGCCAGCCAGGAGGTTCGCACGGCCGCCTTGAGGCGGTTCGCCTCTCACGCTCCGGAATACCGGCGCCGCCTCATCTGGCCGGGGCTGTCCAACATCCGCTACCGGGCCGAGCGCGAGCTGGCGATCAGCCTCGGCTTCCCGTTCCTGACCGGGCCGGGAATCTGCCGGCTCCAGAGCGAGCCGATCGGCGGTCGTGCGTGGGAGGCCGGGGCTCTGCCGGTCCTGACGATCGATCGCTCGCTGGCCGCGACCGGCTGATCCCGCTAGCGTCGCCCGCGAGCACGACGTGAGACACCATCGATGATCAGACGCACCCTCCTCGCCCTCGCAGCCCTGCTGTTGTGGCCCGCGCTCGCCGCGGCCCAGGACCCGGCCGCGCCCGCCCTGCCCCGCGTGGCGCTGGAGACCTCGGCCGGTCGCATCACCATCGAGGTGGAGGAGGCCAGGGCGCCGATCACGGCCGCCAACTTCCTGAAATACGTCGATGAGCACCGCTTCGACGGAGCCACCTTCTATCGCGCCATGCAGTCCGGCCCCGGGACGGGTCTGGTCCAGGGCGGGGTGAACAACGATCCCGAGCGGGTCCTGCCGCCCATCGCCCACGAGCCGACGACCCAGACGGGCCTCAGCCATATCGACGGCGCCGTCTCGATGGCCCGCTACGCCCCCGGCACGGCCACGGGCGACTTCTTCGTCTCGGTGGGCCCGACCCTGTCCTACGACGCCGGACGGTCCTTCTCGGTCGATCCCGACGGTTTCGCGGTCTTCGGCCGCGTGGTCGGGGGCATGGACATCGTCCGCGCCATCCTCGCCAGCCCGACCTCCCCGACCGAGGGCGAAGGGTTCATGCGCGGCCAGATTCTGGAGCCGAAGATCGTGATCCTCCAGGCCTGGCGGGAGGCTCCCTAGGTTCAATCGACATTCGACCTTGTCATCCCGGAAATCGCGCTGGCGATTATCCGGGACGAAAAGCCATCTGTTCGACCCTCCCGGAAGACGCGAAGCGGCTGTCCGGGAGACAGCAAAGGGCGGTCGGGCCTTCTCCCGGATAATCGCCAGCGCGATTTCCGGGAGCCCGACTCTCAGCCTCCAGCGTCCCGGCTCTCCGCTTAGCCTGTCCTCGGGCCGAGCGAAGCTCGGACCCGTGGGCTGCGACCGGGATGACAAGCGTCTGGAACGCTGACTGTCGATTGAGCCTAGCGTTCGGTCCGCGCCAGCAGGGCGACCAGATCGTCCTTCCAGAACCGCGCCCAGGTGTGGGTTCCGTGACCCTTGCCGTCGGCGCTGTTCGGGATCAGCCGGTAGGTCGTGTTCGCCAGCCTCGGCGCGAACCGTTCCGACAGGCCCAGTTCCGGCGGATTGATGAAGTCGTCGGCCGAGTTGATCCAGGTCGTCGGCGCCGTCATTCGCTCCAGCCCCGCCGAGGGGTCATAGTCCCATGAGGCGTTGACCTGGTACCACAGGTCATTGGCGTCCAGCGCCGGCAGCCGCCGCTCCATCTGGGTCGCCAGATAGCCGTCGACCGTCTCCGGCGTCGCCAGATCCCGCTGCATCGCCATCGGGGCCGGACCCGCCAGCAGCAACAGATCGACGGCCGTGCGCAGGCCCTGAACCGGTTGGGCCTGGTAGTCGCCGCCCGCCCAGAGAGGATCGCTCCGGATCGCGTCCTTCAGCATGGTCCGCCACAGCCGGTTGCGCCCCACGATCGCCGTCGGCTGGCAGGCCATGGGCATCAGGGCGTCGGCGAAGTCCGGGTGGGTCGTGCCCCAGACGAAGATATGCATACAGCCCATCGAGGTGCCGAGGATCAGCCTCAGACGATCGACGCCCAGGCCATCGACCAGAAGCCGCCGCTGCGCCTCGACCATCTCGGCATAGCCGTACTCCGGGAAGGCCGCCCGCAAGCCGTCACTGGGCCTGGACGACGCGCCGTGACCCAGGTTGTCCGGCATGATGACATAGCAGCGGGCTGTATCCAGCGGCTGGCCCGGCCCGAACAGGTCGTCGGCGAACTGGGGCGACAGGAACTGGGCCCCGGTCCCGCCGGTGCCGTGCAGCAGCAGGACGGCGTTGGTCACATGCCCCTCGGCGTCACGCCGGGGCTCTCCCAGCGTGCGATAGTGGATCCGCGCGTTCGCCAGCGTCGATCCACGCGCCATGGGCAGGTCGCCGATCGCCGCATCGCCCTCGATCGGGCTCCACGTCTGCGGGGTCCGGGCATAGGCCTGACCACACCAGACCAGCAGAAACAGAAGGATCGTCGCGATACGCATGGCCGTCTTCACTCCCCCGGGAGTGCCAGACTAGGGGAAGACTCTCCCGTACTGACCAAAAAACGCACAGGGGTCGCCGACACCCGAAAACCGGCCGTCGGCAGTCCCGGCGCGATTCAAGCCGTCCGCCCACATGTCTGGCCGGGCCTTACGCGGTAAAAGAGACTCACCGAATGTCCGCTGGGGGGGGGTAGCGGACGATAGGCCCAACCTCGCCAGGGGCCGCTCCGTGCCAGTAGCCAACACTATCCCCTCGCCGGATAGACGACTTTCAGGGTTCAAGCGGCGTCGGAACGTCTCCTGCGCGGCCGTGCGAGAGGCGGGGCAAAATCCGATGCGGGCGCCGGCGAGTTCGGCGCTACCGCCGGGTCTCGTTCTGGCGTCCCCATCGGTCGAAGATCTCGACCCGTCCGCTGAGCATCACCGTGCCCAGGCTCGCGCCGATCGGAAACAGGTAGGCCCCTCGGGCGTCGGGCCTGACAGGCCGGCCATCGACACTGAGGATCAACTGCCGGTTTGACGGACAGGTCTGTCGGGGAGAGCAGGCCGTCGAAACCGCATATTCGCCCGGCTCGACCCTCGCACGCGCCGAGAAGCGGCCTTCCCGATCCGAGGTTGCGACCACAATCGGCGAGCCCCCGGGATTTTTGCCCAGGTAGATATCGACTCCCGGAATGGGCTCACCTAGGGTGGCCATCCCGGTCGAGGCTAGTGCAGCCAGGGCCATACCGGCGATGGCAACACGTCTGAAGTTCAATGCCATCTTCTGGTTCCCGCCAGGCCATTCCGGCCGCCAGTTGCGGTCGCAAAACGCTGGTCACTTCCCGTAATCATTGTCAATCTGTCCGACGTATCGCGGTTCAGGGCGCGAACTCTGCTTCGGCGGTGACGTGAGGGCTTACAGCAGTCGATCACCACAGGCACCAGTGCGAGGGTCGATCACACGGTCCGCCATAAGTTCATAGACGCCGCCCCAAACCCAACTTAGTCGAGCGATGTTCCTTCAGATTGACAGCCGGTCATCGGGGGCGAATAGTCTCAAAACTGCTCGCTGCATTTCAGCGGCATGGGGTACCCCCAACATGATCGTCCGTGTCCTAGCCCTCGCTGTCGCAGGGCTGAGCCCATTGCTGCTCGCCTGCTTTCCGAACATCGCCTTTGCCCAGATGATCAGGCCTTTTCCCCCAACGATTTACGAGGTCGATGTGGCATGCGGCTACGCCGACGGCCAGCGATACACGGTCCGCATCCAATCCATGAAAAATGGAGTTACCCGGTTTAGCGACTACAGTTTCAATTTTCGCAACGTTCAGGGCGGGGCCACACTTAGTCTATCTCCCGCTGCATCTAATGTGCCGGCCAGCGCAGTAATCGAAGGACCAATGCAGTACTATAACCGTCAGTATCAGTTTTTCGACATTCCGGCAGGCGTCTACGACTTGACGATTTCACACTCTCCTGGGTCAGCCCAGAGCAGTTCGCTCATTGTAACAAACGTGTCCGTGCCCGTTGCGGTGACAACGAATGGCAGGGGTACGGGCTGCAGATTTCCATGAAACTGAACGGCAGCAACAGCAAATGGTACAGCTAGCAAGGCTGAGCCTAACGCCCGGGCTGGAGGCATTGCAGCGGCTGCAATCTCCATATTGAGATCACCGGGGATCAGATCGCCGCCCTGATCCGCGACCCGCAGTTCTGTCCGCTTTACAGGCTATGCGTTAACCAAAGCGGACCCAATTCAAGACTGCTTGGGGTCGAAAGCGGCTATCGGCATCCGATCTGGAAACAGACTTTCCGCCAATGGGTCACAGACCTGTACAGGTCCTCAGGTTAGCATTCCGCTGCCAGGCAGGCCGCTGAAATCCCGAGACATTTATGATTTCTGAGGCAATCGAACAGGCGCCCCTCGCAGCCATGGTATGATGGTCTCCGGTCTTTGACATCCCGCAGACAGGCGCAGGGCGTCGATTGGACGAATTGCACTCGGGGTGCAATTCTGTCCTGGCTCGTTAATCGTTCAATATCAGGCGACTACGCGTCATTCCTCAGCGAATTGGACTCTGCACCCCGTCTTTTTCCGGAGTCCAGGCCGCGCTGGCTCAGGGCTTCAGACGCGCCTTCAGGCTCGAGGTGTCCCAGCGATTGCCGCCCATCCCCTGAACCTCGGAATAGAACTGATCGACCAGCGCCGTCAGCGACAGGACCGCGCCATTGGTCCGCGCCTCGTCCAGCACCAGCCCCAGATCCTTGCGCATCCAGTCGACGGCGAAGCCGAACTCGAACTCACCCCTCGCCGCCGTCTTCCAGCGGTTGTCCATCTGCCACGACTGGGCCGCCCCCTTGGACACGGCGTCATAGGCGGCGTCGGTGTCGAGGCCTGCGGCCCGGGCGAAATGCACCGCCTCGGCCAGACCTTGAACCACGCCGGCGATGGCGATCTGGTTGACCATCTTGGTCAGTTGGCCAGAGCCCGAGGCCCCCATGTGCTGGATCGCCTTCGAATAGGCCATGACCGCCGCCCGCACCGTCTCAAGGGCGTTCGCGTCGCCGCCCGCCATGACGCTGAGCTGGCCGTTCTCCGCCCCCGCCTGACCGCCCGAGACCGGCGCGTCGATAAAGGCGACACTGGCGGCGGCGCACAGATCCGCCACCGCCCGCGCCACCTTCGCCGAGGTGGTAGTGTGATCCACGATCACGGCCCCCGCCTTCAGCACGGGCAGGGCCTCGCCCACCACCTGACGCACGTCGTCGTCATTGCCGACGCACAGCACGAACAGGTCCGCGCCCTCGGCCGCCTCGGCCACGGTCGCGGCGAACCGTCCGCCGTTCGCCTCGGCCCAGGCCCGCGCCTTGTCGGGCGAGCGGTTGTAGCCGGCGACCTCGTGCCCGGCCGCGACCAGATGACGCGCCATCGGCCCGCCCATGACCCCCAGGCCGGCGAAACCGATCCTCATGCCTGGGCGCCTCCGGCCACGCCGTAGCGCCCCCGGAAATAGGTCAGGGCCGCGGCATCCGAGGACTCGAAGCCCGCGACCTCGCCGATGATCATCATGTGGTCGCCCATCTGCACCCGGTCGTGGGTCTTGCAGTCGAACCGGGCGGCCGCGGCGCCCAGCCGCGGCGGCGCATCGCCGACCCGCTGGAACTCGTGCGCCTCCATCAGGCCTATGCCCTTGGCGAACCGGCGCGCCAGGGCCTCCGACTGGGCGTCGAGCACATGGATCGAGAACCGCTCCGCCTCACAGAAGGCCTGCCACCGCTCCGACCGCTCATCCAGGCACCACAGCACCAGACGCGGCGTCAGCGACACGGAGGTGAAGGAGTTGATCGTGATCCCCAGCGGCCCGAGGCTGCTGTCGGCCGTCACCACGCAGACTCCGGTCGCAAACGCGCCCAGCGCGCGCCGATAGGCGGTCACGTCGCCCCCGGCGACCTCTTGGGGAAGGGATTCAAGGCTCACGGACCGGACCTAGGCGACACCGCCCATTGAGGCAACCGGCGTCATGCGAGATTGCCCAGCACGGCGGGGATCAATCCCGGCAGATCTTCCGCCGTCAGCCCCGCCCCGAACCGCCCGGCCGCGTCAGCATGGATCCACACGGCGGCCGACGCCGCCTCGAAGGGTTCCATCCCCTGGGCCATCAGTCCTCCGATCAATCCGGCCAGGACGTCGCCGCTGCCCGCCGTCGCCAGCCAGGGCGAGCCGTTGCGATTGACCCTGACCCGACCATCGGGCGCGGCGATGACCGTCTCCCGACCTTTCAGGACCACATGCGCCCCGCTGATCCGCGCCGCCTCGACGGCGGCCGTCTCGCGCCCCTGACCCAGAAGGCCCGGAAACACCCGCTCGAACTCGCCCTCATGCGGCGTGATCACATCCTTCGCCTCGAGACAGGCGAACAGATCCTCCGCCCGCCCTTTGAACAGCGTCAACGCGTCCGCATCGGCGACCAGCGCGGCTGTCGTCCCGGTCAGCGCCTTCAGGTTCGATGCCGTCGCCTGGGTCAGCCCCGCCGCCGGTCCGATCACGACGCAATCCAGCGGCTCGGCCAGGGTCGCCAGCGCCTCCGCGGTGTCGAAGTCGGAGACCATCACCGCCTCCATCGCCCCCGCGATCACCGGTCCGGCGTCCGGCGGACACAGGATCCGCACCAGCCCCGCGCCGATCCTGAGACCCGCCCGCGCCGCCAGTCGCGCCGCCCCGGTGTGCAGCATCCCGCCCGAAACGACGCCCAGCCGACCGCGCTGATGCTTGTGCGCATCGGGGCCGGGCCACGGCAGCAGGCTGCGCCACAGGGCGGGATCGTTGGTTTCGCTCATGCTTCTCTCAACGCCCTTCCGTGACGAAAATGCAAATCGCCCCTTGCCTTATGCTGCGATGCGATGTCCCTTTGGTTCCCGAGCGTCTGGCCCACCTGATGCCGCCTCGGGGTCGCCCATGAAGAAGATCGAAGCCGTCATCAAGCCGTTCAAGCTCGACGACGTGAAGGAAGCGCTCCAGGACATCGGGGTGCAAGGCATGACTGTGCTGGAGGCCAAGGGATACGGCCGCCAGAAGGGTCACTCCGAACTTTATCGCGGCGCCGAATACGTCATCGACTTCCTGCCCAAGATCAAGATCGAGGTGGTGGTCGCCGACGACCTCTACCCGGCCGTGGTCGAGGCCATCCAGACCGCCGCCCGCACCGGCAAGATCGGCGACGGCAAGATCTTCGTCTCGGACGTGATCGACGTCATCCGCATCCGCACCGGCGAAACCGGAGCGCAAGCTGTCTAGAAGAACGGCCGTCTAGGCCGAACCCCGCAAAAGACTTCCTCCCCAGAAGAAACGCATAAGGATCATCGACCATGAGCGCCGCCAAGAAAATCCTGCAGGAGATCAAGGACAAGGACGTAAAATACGTCGACGTCCGCTTCACCGACACCAAGGGTCGGCTGCAGCACGTCACCTTCGACATCGACCTGGTCGACGAGGAATTCCTCGAAGAAGGCACGATGTTCGACGGCTCCTCGATCGCCGGCTGGAAGGCAATCAACGAGAGCGACATGCTGCTGCTGCCGGACCTGACGACGGCCTATATCGACCCCTTCTACCAGCAGACCACGATGTTCCTGTTCTGCGACGTCATGAACCCGGACACGATGGAGCCCTACAACCGCGACAGCCGCTCGATGGCCAAGAAGGCCCTGGCCTATGTCCAGTCCTCGGGCGTGGGCGACGTGGTCTATTTCGGCCCGGAAGCCGAGTTCTTCATCTTCGACGACGTCCGCTGGAACACCGCCCCGCACAACACCGGCTACAGCTACGACTCGATCGAGCTGCCGGCCAATACGGGCGCGGAATACACCGAGGGCAATATGGGCCACCGCCCGGGACCCAAGGGCGGCTACTTCCCCGTCAACCCCGTCGACAGCGGCCAGGACCTGCGCGGCGAGATGCTGGGCGTCATGCGCGACCTGGGCCTCAACCCCGAGAAGCACCACCATGAGGTCGCCCCGGCCCAGCACGAGCTCGGCCTGAAGTTCTCCGACCTGCTGACCATGGCCGACCGCCTCCAGCTCTATAAGTACGTGATCCACAATGTGGCCGCGGCCTACGGCAAGTCAGCGACCTTCATGGCCAAGCCCATGTTCGGGGACAACGGCTCGGGCATGCACGTCCACATGTCGATCTGGAAGGACGGCAAGCCCCAGTTCGCGGGCGACAAATACGCCGGCCTGTCGCAGCAGTGTCTCTGGTACATCGGCGGCATCATCAAACACGCCAAGGCCATCAACGCCTTCGCCAACTCGACCACCAACTCCTACAAGCGGCTGGTGCCCGGCTACGAAGCCCCGGTGAAGCTGGCCTATTCGGCCCGCAACCGCTCGGCCTCGATTCGCATTCCGCACACCTCGAACCCCAAGGCCAAGCGCCTGGAGGCCCGCTTCCCCGACCCTATGGGCAACCCCTATCTCACCTTCGTGGCCTTGCTGATGGCCGGCCTCGACGGGATCGAGAACCAGATCGATCCGGGCGGCCCCGCCGACAAGAACCTCTACGACCTGCCGCCCGAAGAGCGTCACTCGATCCCCGAGGTCTGCGGCTCGCTCAAGGAAGCCCTGGAGAACCTCGACAAGGACCGGGCCTTCCTCAAGAAGGGCGGGGTCATGGATGACGACTTCATCGACAGCTACATCGAGCTGAAGATGGAAGAGGTCATGCGCCTGGCCCTCCACCCCCACCCGGTCGAGTTCGACATGTATTACAGCTGCTGATCGGTTCGATCGGCGGATAGACAAAGCCCCGGACGGTCCGCCGTCCGGGGCTTTTTGTTGGGTGGAGCTAGCGCCAAGGCTCGCACGCCAACCCGTCGCCATCTCCGTCCATGGACGATCTGTACGAAGGATCGGACGCGGGGATGTTCACCCGTCCCGCCGCTCGCGCCGCGTCACAGCCAGAGAAATGCTGATCTCGCGGAGGCTCGAAGACTGCGCCTGGTCAGGAGACCGGGCGCGGAGCGACGGCATGGACCCGGGGGGGGATCAAGCCTGCTCCGTCCGAACGACTCGAGATCGGTTCGCCAGAGAACGCCGGCCATGACAAGGAAGACGCCGATGAACACCGCGCTGCCTAGCGAAAGATGCCTGAACCAGGATTGACGACGAGCCATGCGGAGCAACAGACCCCACATCGGTTAGCAGCCGGTTGGCCGAAATGGTTAGCCGCCGCGGCCTAGGCCGCTGCCAACCCCTCGGCGTCCTCTTCCTTCTTGCGCCGCCATTCGATCAGGCGGACGCACCAGATCGAGACCTCATAGAGCAGCACCAGCGGCACGGCGAGCATCAGCTGGCTGATCGGGTCCGGCGGCGTGACCACGGCGGCCAGGACCACGACGGCGACGATCGCATAGCGACGCCCCTCGCTCATCATCTTGGCCGAGACCAGCCCGGCCATGCCCAGCAGCGTCGTCACGACCGGCAACTGGAAGCACAGGCCGAAGGCCAGGATCAGCGAGGTCACCAGATTCAGGTAGTCCGAGATCTTGGTCGTCAGCAGGACGGTGATGCCCTCACTGGAGATCTGCTGGCTCAGGGAGAACAGCATCACGAACGGCAGCATGACGAAATAGACCAGCGCCCCGCCGAGGCAGAACATCACCGGCGTCGCGATCAGGAACGGCAGGAAGGCCCCCTTCTCGTTGCGGTACAGGCCAGGCGCGACGAAGGCGTAGAGCTGATAGGCCAGGATCGGGAAGGCCAGCACGATGGCGCCGAACCCGGCGATCTTCATCTTGGTGAAAAGCTGTTCCAGCGGCGCCGTGGCGATCAGTTCGACCGCCGCCAGCCCGCCGGGCGGGAAAGGCTTCAGGCCGGCCGTGATGGCCAGCAGGTCCAGAGGATTGCCGTGCTCGCCCTTCGCCACGGCGGCGGCGTGAACCGCTGCGGCGGCCTGGAACGGCTTGATCAACTCGACCTGCAGCTGGGCGGCGAAGAAGAAGCACAGGATGAAAGCGAGGCAGAAGGCGGCGACGGACCAGATCATCCGGCCGCGCAGCTCGATCAGATGCTCCATCAACGGGGCGCGCGAGGCCTCGATCTCGGCTTCGTCGCGGTCGGTCATGGGACAGTCTTGGGCTTGCGCGGCGCGCGCGGCTTGGCGGCGACCTTGGACGCGGGTTTGGCGCGAGGCTTGGCGGCTGCGGCCTTGGCGGCCGGCGTCGCGGCGGCCTTGGGCGCTGTCGCGCGGGGTTTGCGGGTCTTCGCCGGCGCGACGACGGGCGGTGTCGCCGGCTCGGGGAATTCCGGCTGATCCAGCATCACCGCGCGCGGCGGCGGCTCAACATAGGCGGGGGCTTCGAGTTCGGCCTTGATGTCCTTGAAGGCGGCGTTGGCCTCGTCGCCGAGGCGGACCATCCCCTGCCCGACCGGTCCCTGACCGTCGCGCAGCGCCTGGACCTCCTTGCGCAGATCGTCGAGCTCCGACTGGCGCGCCATCTCCTCGAAGCTGGACCGGAATTCATTGGCCATGCCGCGCGCCTTGGCGACCATCTTGCCCAGCTGGCGCAGCATTCCAGGCAGCCGCTCGGGGCCGACCACCACCAGGGCGACGATGCCGATTACGAGATATTCGAGGCCCCCGATCCCGGGGCCGAGGCCGCCCATGCGTCAGGCTCTTTCCCGAACCGGACCTAGCGCTTCAGCTCTTCCTTTTCCGCGTCGGTTCGCGGCAGGCTGCTGACGCCGTCGGACGGGCCGTCCTTCTTGTCGTCGTCCTTCAGGCCCTCCTTGAAGGCCTTGATGCCCTTGGCGGCGTCGCCCATCAGGCCCGAGATCTTGCCCTTGCCGCCGAACAGCAGGGCGACGACGACGATGACGATGGCCCAATGCCAGATGCTGAAGCTGCCCACGGAACGGTCTCCTCGAACGGGCCGAATGCGGCCCGTGTCAAACATACGGTTCCTATAGTCCAGCGGATGGCGACGCGCCAAGGGAAGCTGTAAGTCCGCGCAAATGAGTCACGTCACAATCCACACCGACGGCGCCTGCAAGGGCAATCCGGGCCCAGGCGGCTGGGGCGCGATCCTGCAGGCCGGCGGGAAGACCAAGGAACTGTGCGGCGGCGAAACACTGACCACCAACAACCGCATGGAGCTGACCGCGGCCATCATGGCGCTGGAGGCGCTGACGCGGCCCTGCAAGATCGACCTCCATACCGACAGCAAATACGTGATGGATGGAATCACGAGCTGGATTCACGGCTGGAAGGCGCGCGGCTGGAAGACGGCGGACAAGAAGCCCGTCAAGAACGACGACCTGTGGAAGCGGCTCGACATCGCCCGCACCCGCCACGAGGTGAAGTGGCACTGGGTCAAGGGCCACGCCGGTCACGAACTCAACGAGCGCGCGGACCAGTTGGCCAACCTCGGAATCGACCGCATGCGCGCCGCCTCGACCTGACGCTTCCCAACGACGGCCGAACGACGTCTTGCCGTGAAGCTTGGGATGAGGTCAGGTCCAGGGATGACCGACATGACCCCGATTCCTCCCGAGACCGATCCGATCGATAGCGGCTCCAGGGGCAAGACCCAGCGCGTTTCCGTCGAGGGCACGATCGCCTCCGTCTCGGCCATCTCTGCAATGATCGTCGCGGCGGCGTCGATGTTCACCGCCGTCCAGGCTCTGGACGTGTCCCGCACGGCGGCGAAGCAGAAGATCTTTGAAACCCAGCTGGCCACCTGCCTGCAGTTCAGCGAACTGACCGCCCGCGCCTCGTCGGACAGCGAAAAGGCCGCAGCCCTGACCGAGGGACCGATCGACGACGACGTCAGCGCCGAGATCACCGCGCGCCTCGAGGCCGGCGACGCCGTCTCGACGTCGATCTACCAACAGTATCTTCAGATGACGATGGTCTTCCCCGACGAGATCAGCGACGCCGCCTATGCCGCCAGCGAGAAGCGGGTGGCGCTCTACAACAAGCAGGTCGAGGTGCTGGACGCCGGCGTCATCACGGCCCGGGACATCGCCGATCTCGAGCGACTCGCGGGCGAGGAAACGGACCAGCTGAACACCGCGTCGGGCGCCTGTCGCGACGAGGTCGGCGCGGTCGCGGGCATAGGCTGACCGGTCAGGCCTCGCGCCGCACCTTCAGCGACGGACCTTCCAGCCGATCCACCACGACGCTGTCGCCCACGGGCGGAGCGTCGCCGTCGATCAGGGCGACCCATTCGGCGCCGGAGACGAAGACCCGTCCCCTGCCCTCGACGAAGGCCTGAACGACCCGCGCCCGCTGTCCGACGAGGCGCAGATCGCGGTCGTTGATGTCGGGGTGGTCTTCCGGGTTCACACGTCGGATCAGGCGCCGCGACAGCGCGGTCGCCAGCACCGTCAGGCCAGCAAAAAGACCCACCTCGACGGCCAGCCCCATGCGCAGCCCCAGGGCGGTCAGGACAGCCACCACGCCGGCCGCAACCGCCGGCCAAAGAAGCCATTCGGTCGACAGCGACGCCTCGATTGCGAGCAGCAGCACGCCCACGGCCAGCCAGATCCAGAACGGCTGGGCGGCATAGATGTCCAGAATTGCGCCCATGGCTCAGATCTCCGTCATGCCGTCGGCGGCACGGCGCCGCCGGACCGGGTGGACCGCGCCGGCGGCGCCGCCGGAGCCGGGCGCGCCGCCTGTTGCTGGTTGCGCGCCAGTCCGACCAGTTCGCCGATGCCGGCGATGGTCCCGACCAGGCCGCTCATCTCGGCGGGCACGATGACCGTCTTGGCCGTCGGGTTGCGAGCCAGTTCGGCGAAGGCCTCGACGTATTTCTGGGCGACGAAGTAATTGATCGCGTTGACGTCGCCACGGGCGATGGCCTCGGACACCATGGCGGTGGCCTTGGCCTCGGCCTCGGCGGCGCGTTCGCGGGCCTCGGCGTCGCGGAAGGCGGCCTCCTTGCGACCTTCGGACTCGAGGATCGCCGCCTGTTTGGCGCCCTCGGCGCGAGCAATGGCGGCCTGTTTCTCGCCCTCGGCCTCAGTGATCACGGCGCGGCGTTCGCGTTCGGCCTTCATCTGGCGCGCCATGGCGTTGGTGATGTCGACCGGCGGGGTCAGGTCCTTGATCTCGATCCGGTTGACCTTGACGCCCCACGGCTCGGTCGCCGCGTCGATGACGGTCAGCAGACGCGAGTTGATATTGTCCCGCTGGAACAGGACCTCGTCGAGATCCATCGACCCGACCACGGTGCGCAGGTTGGTCGAGCACAGCTGGGTGATCGCATAGGGCAGGTTCTCGACCCGATAGGCGGCGCTCGGCGCATCCATCACCTGGATGAAGACGATGGCGTCGACCTTCACCATGGCGTTGTCCTTGGTGATGACCTCCTGCTGGGGCACGTCCAGGACCTGCTCCATCATGTTCATGCGCCGGCCGATCCGTTCCACGAACGGGATCAGGATGCTGATGCCGGGCTTCAGGGTCTTGGTGTATTTGCCGAACCGCTCGACCGTCAGCTCCCGCCCCTGGGGCACGATCTTGACGGTGCTGAACACGAATATGACTGCGAAAACCAGCAGCACAACGGCGAAATAGGTCATTCAGGATCCTCCTGGCCGCAAGTTAGCCCGTGCCGAGCCGGCACGCCACGGAATCTGGACGCTGCAAACGAAAACGGCGGCCCCCTCCCGGGAGCCGCCGCGTCGCAAAGAGCGGGTCGGAAGACTACTCGTCTTCGTCTTCGTCTTCGTCTTCGTCTTCTTCGTCTTCGTCTTCGTCTTCTTCGTCTTCGTCTTCGTCTTCGTCTTCTTCGTCTTCTTCTTCGTCTTCTTCGTCTTCGCTCGGATCTTCCTCATCGACGTCGTCGTCTTCGACTTCGAAGCCGCCGCCTTCACACAGGTCGACGTCGTACACTTCTTCCGTGTCGCCATCCTCATAGGTGGCCTGCACGTCCTGGACGCAGTCGTCACCGACCTCGAAGGTCACTTCGACGCCGTCGCCCGGTGCGATTTCTTCGTCCAGCAGGTTGTCGCCGAAGTCCTCGACCGACGTGCCGGAGATGGCCAGTTCGGTGATCGCGACTTCGCCCGTGTTGGTGACGGTCATGGTGGCCTGCGCCATGGCGCCCGTCGCGAACAGGATGGCGGCGGTCGAGGCCGCCATGAACAGTTTCGTCTTCATCTGTATAGTCCCCCAAGGCTGGCGGGATGCCGGCCAAAGTTCAAAAGAGAGCGACCGAGCACGGAATCGTCTGGGCCGTCCTGTAAACATGTCGGCTTTGCAGCACGCTAGGTTAAGTGACGGGACCTGACAATGCCGTCAATCTTGGCGAAACGCGACCGCCAGGGCGATCACTCGGCGCGTCTCGGCCCAGTCCACAGCGGCCATGGCGGTGGCGATGGGCATGAAGACAGCGTCCGCCGCATCGTCGCCCGCGACCGCCTCGCCGCCGGTCCATTCGGCGACATAGTCGATCAGCACATAGTGCCGCCCCGCCTCGGGAAAAATGCCGTCCACGACCGCGAGGAGGCCGAGAATACGCGCCTCGACCCCCGTCTCCTCGACGAGTTCCCTCAGCGCCGCATCGACCGCGCGCTCTCCGGCCTCGATGCGTCCTCCCGGCAGGCTCCACTCCCCCATCCGCGGCGGCGTCCCGCGTCGGATCAGCAGGACCTCGTCGCCCTTCAGGCAAACCACGCCGACGGCGGGCACGGGCGTCATGGAGGAATCGCTCATGACGCCACCCTAACGCCTGTTTTGGTTGGCCCCCTCTTTTGAGTAGCGTCTACGGCAAGGCTTTGAGAGAAGACGCCATGGCCTCCCCCTCCTCCACCGCCCTCGACGAACTGAAAGCCGCGCTCGGCCCCTCGGGCTGGACGGAGGATCAGTCCGAAATCGCCCCGTGGCTCACCGAATGGCGCAACAAGTGGAAGGGGCACACACCGATGATGCTGAAGCCCGGCACGTCGGACGAGGTCGCCCGCGCCGTGGAGATCTGCGCCCGTCACGGCGTCGCGATCACGCCCCAGGGCGGCGACACCGGCCTGGTCGGCGGCCAGATTCCGATGGGCGAGGTGCTGCTGTCGACCCGCCGCCTGCGCGCCGTACGCGATGTAACCCCCCTGGATGACGCCATGACGGTCGAGGCTGGCGTCACCCTGCTGGAGGCCCAGCAACTGGCCGCCGGGGCCGATCGCTTCTTTCCCCTCAGCCTTGCGGCCGAGGGCACGGCCACCATCGGCGGGGTCATCTCGACCAACGCCGGGGGGACGGCCGTCCTGCGCTACGGCATGATGCGTGACCTGGTGCTCGGCATCGAGGCGGTCATGCCGGACGGCCAGATGTTCAACGGCCTGAAACGGCTTCGCAAGGACAACACCGGCTACGACCTGAAACAGCTGCTGATCGGCGCCGAGGGCACCCTGGGTGTTGTCACCGCCGCGACCCTGAAGCTGTTCCCGATCATGCGCAGCCGTGCCACGGCCGTCGTCGGTCTGGCCAGCGCCCATTCCGCCATCCAACTCCTCGCCCGCGCCAAGGCCGAGACAGGCGGCGGGGTCGAGGCCTTCGAACTGATGAAGCGGATCGGCGTCGAGTTCGCGATCAGACACATCCCCGGTGTCCGCGAGCCCCTGGACAGCGTCCAGCCCTGGTACGTGCTCATCGAACTGGTCTCGGGCGAGCCCGGTGCCGCCGGGGCCGGGATGGAGCGGATCCTGACCGCGGCCTTCGAGGAAGACCTGATCACCGACGCCGCCATCGCCCAGAACGAGTCCCAGGTCCGCGACTTCTGGAAGCTGCGTGAAGAGCAGTCGGCGGCCCAGCGGCCCGAGGGCGGCGGCTGGAAGCACGACGTCTCGGTCTCCGTCAGCCGCATCGCCGACTTCCTCGACGAAGCCACCGCCGCCGTCGAGGCCTTCGAGCCGGGCGCCCGCGTCAGCGCCTTCGGCCACGTCGGCGACGGCAATATGCACTACGACATCCTGTGCCCGCCGGGCGGCGACCTGCCGGCCTTCCTCGGCCGCTGGTTGGACGGGTCGCGGGTCATTCACGACATCGTCGCCCGTTACGACGGATCGATCTCGGCCGAGCACGGCCTGGGCCGTCTGAAGACCGACGAGGCGCGCCGCTACAAGTCGCCGCTGGAGATCGCCACCATGCAGGCGATCAGGAAAGCGATCGATCCGCAGCGGATCATGAACCCGGCGGTATTGTTCTAGAGCAACCGGCTTCAAACCGTCGCCGAACCGGCCTAAACCCCGCGGCTGACGAACGGAGCGCCCTGCCCTTGTTGATAGTGCTTTCTCCCGCCAAGCGGCTGGATTTCACCGAACCCTCGCATGACGTCCCCGCGACGCATCGGCGCTTCATCGACGACACAACGACACTTTCGAGGACCGCGCGCAACCAGAGCCAGGCCGATTTGCGCCGTCTGATGGGCATCTCCGCCGATCTCGCCAAGCTCAATCAGGCCCGGTTCAAGGCCTTCGAGCCCGAAGCGCTCGACGCCGGCATCCAGGCCGCCTTCGCCTTCGACGGCGACGTCTATCAGGGGCTCGACGCCCGGACGCTCGACAAGGCGGGCCTCGCCTTCGCCCAGGATAGGCTGCGCATCCTGTCCGGCCTCTATGGGCTGCTGCGGCCGCTTGACCGCATCCAGCCCTACCGCCTGGAGATGGGAACCCGTCTGAAGACCCGGCGCGGATCCAGCCTCTACGACTTCTGGGGCGACCGGATTTCGAAACAGCTGAATGCCGACGCCGAGGGCCAGTCCGATCCCACACTCGTGAACCTCGCCAGCCAGGAATATTTCGGCGCCGTCGACGCCCGGGCTCTGAAATTGCCGGTCGTCACCCCGCATTTCCGCGAGGAAAAGGACGGTGAGAGCCGCATCATCTCCTTCTTCGCCAAGAAGGCTCGGGGGACGATGGCCCGGTTCGCCATCGACGAGCGGATCGAAGCCGCCGGCGATCTAAAGGCGTTCGATCGCGACGGCTATCGATTCCAGAAGGCCGTCTCGACCGAGACCGACTGGATATTCACCAGGCAGGGAAATTCCTGAGACCGGGTCGCCTTCGCAGTCGCGAAAGGTTAGAGTTCCGGCAAACCAGAGACCCCCGACGCGTCCGACCGACGCGGACAAGGGCAAGAGACGAGAGTGAACGACCCCATGTTCCAATGGCCTGGCAAGAAGGACGGCTCGGAGACCGAGCGCCCCGTCTATCGTGATCCCAACGACCTCAAGGGCCAGGTGGCCGTCATCTCGGGCTCGACGTCCGGCATCGGCCTGGCCCTGGCTCGCGCGGTCGCCTCGCGCGGCGGCGACGTCGTCCTGAACGGCCTCGGCGACCCGTCGGAGATCGAGCGCACGCGCGCCGAGATGGAGGCCAGTTGCGGCGTCCGGGTCCGCTATCACGCCGCCAACATGCTCCAGGGCGACGAGGTCGCCGACATGGTCGCCTATGCCAGGCATCAGCTCGGCCGGCTCGACATCCTGGTCAACAACGCCGGCATCCAGCACGTCGAGGCGGTCGAGAAATTCCCGTCGGACCAGTGGGAGAAGATCATCGCGATCAACCTCTCCTCGACCTTCTATGCCACCCGCGCCGCCATCCCGATCATGAAGGCGCAGGGCCGCGGCCGGATCGTCAACATCGCCTCGGCCCACGGTCTGGTCGCCTCGCCGTTCAAGTCCGCCTATGTCGCCGCCAAGCATGGCGTCCTCGGCTTCACCAAGACCGTGGCTCTGGAGCTGGCGCAGGACAACATCACCTGCAACGCTATCTGCCCCGGCTTCGTCGAGACGCCGATCGTCGAGAAGCAGATCGCCGATCAGGCCCGCACGCGCGGCATCTCCAAAGAGCAGGTCCTGAAGGACGTGATTCTCGCCGCCCAGCCGACCAAGCGGTTCGTCACAACGGACGAACTGGCCGGTCTCTTCCTCTATCTGGTGTCGGACCTGGGAGCCTCGGCCAACGGGGCCAGCTTCTCGATCGACGGCGGCTGGACCGCTCAATAGGACGAACGCCGGGGAGACGATGGCGCTTTTCAAACGCAAGTCGACCCCGGCGACCACAGCGGCCGATCCGCCCGCGAGCGGCCGTCGTCCCATCTGCCTGGCGCTTCAGGGCGGGGGCGCGCACGGCGCCTTCCAGTGGGGCGTGCTCGACCGGTTGCTCGAAGCCGACGTCGTCGACATCCGGGCCGTCACCGCCTCCTCGGCCGGCGCCATGAACGGCGCGGCCCTGGTCTCCGGCCTGGCCACCGGCGGCGCCGACGGAGCCCGCGAGGCGCTGGACAAACTGTGGCGCGAGACGAACCAGTCGGGCGGCAAGAACGTCTTCGGCGACACCTCGATCTGGTCCAATGCCCTGCAGCCGACCTGGCTGAAGGACTCGCCCCTGTGGCGCGCGTCAGAGACCCTGGCGATGTCGATGTCGCCCTATGAATTCAATCCCTTCAATCACAATCCTCTCAAGCGGGTTCTGCAGGCGACGATCGATTTCGAGGCCGTCCGTACGTCCGACGTGAAGTTCTTCGTCGCCGCCACCGCCATCCGTCATGCGAAGTCCCGCGTCTTCACCTCGTCCGAGATCACCGATCAGGTGTTGCTCGCCTCCGCCTGTTTGCCGCACCTGTTCCAGGCCGTGGAGATCGACGGCGAGCCCTATTGGGACGGCGGCTACCTCGCCAACCCGCCACTGTGGCCCCTGTTCTACCAGGACACGCCGGACGACGTCCTGCTGATCACCCTCAACGCCTTCGAGCGCGCCGAAGCGCCCAAGGCCGCCGGCGACATCATGGACCGGCTGAACGAGGTCGTTTTCAACGCGCCGCTGGTCGCCGAACTGCGCGCCGTCGCCTTCGTCCAGGAACTCATCGAGGACGGCCGCCTCACCCCCTCCGCCCGCGCCCAGTATCGCCACATCCTGATGCATGCCATCGAGGCCGACGGCTGGCTGGGCGACCTGTCGCTGGGATCCAAGTTCAACACCGAATGGACCTTCCTCAACGACCTCAAGACGCGGGGTCGGGCGGCGGCGGAGGAATGGCTGGGGAGCTGCTTCCTAGATGTGGGAGTCCGGTCGAGCGTCGATCTGCAGGCGCGGTTCGGCTAGCCGACGAAGCCGGCGGCGCGCTTCAATCGATCATTGATGGCCTCGCCCAGTCCGGTGGCGGGGATCGGCGCGACAACGATGCCCGCGGGCCGCTCCCGATCCGCCTCACGCAACAGCCGGAACAGGTTCGCCGCCGCTTCGCGCAAGTCGCCGGACGGGCTCAGGCTCCAGCGCTCGACGCCGACCCCCGGCCCGAATCCGAGCAGGATTTCACCGGCCCCGGCCTCACCCGCCTCCAGCCGCACCGGCGACACCGGCGCATAGTGGCGGGTCAGCCGCCCCGGCGACCTGTGCCCTTCGCCTGCCCCGTCCAGCGGCCCGACCAGGGCCTCGATCTCCTCGCGAGTCACCGACCCCGGCCGCAGCAGGGCCACCCGCCCGTCCAGCACCGAAACGACGGTGCTCTCGACCCCGACCGCGCAAGGCCCGCCGTCCAGCGCCGCGCTCGCGAAGGCGCCCGTCTCTTCCATGGCGTCGGCGAAGATCGTGGGGCTGGGCCGCCCGGAGCGGTTGGCCGAGGGCGCAACGACGGGCCCGCCGAACGCATCCAGCACCGCCCGCGCCTTTGCGTGGCCGGGCACGCGGACGGCGATACTGTCCAGCCCCGCGCGAGCCAGATCGCTGACCGCGACGGTGTCCCGGCAGGGCGCGATGATCGTCAGCGGCCCCGGCCAGAAGGCCTCCGCAAGCTTTCGCGCCGCATCGTCGAAGACCGCGACCCGCTCGGCCGCCACGGCATCCGACACATGCGAAATCAGGGGATTGAACCGGGGCCGTCCCTTGGCCTCGAAGATCTTCGCGACCGCCTCGGGGTTCCCGGCGTCCGCCGCCAGCCCATAGACGGTCTCGGTCGGCAGGATCAGCAGCTCGCCGGCCTTCAGCGCCGCGACGGCGCCCTCGACGCCGCTCAGCCGGCCGTGCGCGTCGCCAGGGACACGTCCACCCTTACCTGCCGTCCGATCAGTCCGTTCCACGGTCCACGCGTTCCAATACCGAAGGCCGCCCGATCCAGCGAGAAGCCGCCGGTCATCTGCGCCGTCCGCCCTTCGCTCCGCAAGGTCGCCGGGAAGGTCACGGACCGTGTGACGCCCTTGACCGTGATGTCCGCACGGGCCGTGAAGCCCTGGGCGCCCGCCGGTTCCAGCCCGGTCAGGCGGAAGGCGATGCGGGGATAGCGGCCGGTGTCGAGAAAGCCTGCACCGGCCGCCGTGGACGTCAGCCGGCCGTCATCCATCCTCAGCGACGCCGCCTCGACCTCGATGGCGACCTGCGCCGTCTCCGGGGCGTCGGGATCGAAATGGATATCGCCCGTCCAGCGCATGAACCGCCCGGTCCGCGCGCCGACCGGGGTCCCGACCCGCATGGTGATGGCCGAATCACCCGCGATGACGGCCCAGCGCTCGACCTCGGCCCGGCTCGCGCCCGTCGCCAGACAGGCCGCCCCGATCAACAGTGCGATCAGGGCAAGGCGCATCTCAGGGCCGCCGGCGAATCAGGGGGATCATCCGGTGCAGGACATTGTCGCGATCGACGAAATGATGCTTCAGCGCCGCCAGCACATGCAGGGCGAGCAAGACGTACAGCACCTTAACCCCGGCCTCGTGCAGGCCCATGAGGGTCCCGGCCATATCGCGGCTCCTTTCGACGGGCAGCAGCGGCCAGTTGAACAGTCCGAACCAGTCAATGTCCCGTCCGCCGGCGCTCGCCGCCGCCCAGCCGAACATCGGAATGCCGATCAGCAGCACGTAGAAAAGCACATGCGTCGCCTTGGCTGCGAACTTCTGCCAGTCCGGTGTGCCAGGCGGCATGGGCAGGGCCGGGTTGGCCATTCGCCATCCGATACGCGCCAAAGTCAGGACCAGAACCGTCAGGCCCAGAGCCTTGTGGATCTGCACGAATTCGCGCGAGATCGGCCCGTCGGTCGCCTCCTTCGCCGTGATCAGCAGCACCTGGCACAGGACCAGCAGCGCCAGTCCCCAGTGGAAGACCAGCGACACGATCGAATATCGGTTTCTCGGCTCGGCCATGCATCTTCCCACGTCGCGTCGGCGACAGCTTGCCGCAAGGGACGGCGCAGGCCAAGCGGTCCCTTGCCTGACGCGACGGCATCGTCGCAAGAAGGTCTGATGCACTGCGTGACTTGTGTAAGAAGACGCTTCAGCCCTACCGGAGATTTCCGCCATGACCTATCGCGCCCCCGTTCGGGATCTCGCCTTCAGCCTGACCGCCATCGCAGGTATCGACCAGGTCGCCGCCACCGGCGCCTTCCCGGACTATGACGCCGACGTTCTGGGCGCCGTGCTGGAGGCCGCCGGTCAATTCTCCGAAGGCGTGCTGGCGCCGCTGAACCGCATCGGCGATCAGAAGGGTTCGACCTACGCCAACGGGTCGGTCACCGCCGCGCCCGGTTTCGCCGACGCCTATCGCCAGTTCGCCGAGGGCGGCTGGACCGGTCTGACGGCCTCGGCCGAGGCTGGCGGCCAGGCCCTGCCCAAGGCGCTGGAGCTGGCGGCCTACGAGACCATCCAGTCGGCCAACATGGCCTTCGCCCTGTGCCCCCTGCTGTCCCTGGCCGCGATCGAGGCGCTGGAGCAGGTCGGCACCGACCACCAGAAGACAACCTACCTGCCCAGGCTTGTCTCCGGCGAATGGACCGGCGCCATGGTCCTGACCGAGCCGGGCGCGGGCTCGGACCTGGGCGCCCTGACGGCGACCGCGACGCCGAACGGCGACGGGACCTACGCCCTCAACGGCCAGAAGATCTACATCACCTGGGGCGACCACGACGCGACGCCGAACATCGTCCATCTGGTCCTCGCCCGCCTGCCCGACGCCCCTCCCGGCCCCAAGGGCATCAGCCTGTTCCTGGCGTCGAAGTTCGAGGTCAAGGCCGACGGCTCGCTCGGCGGTCGCAACGAGTTCCGACCCGTCGGCATCGAACACAAGCTGGGCATCCACGCCTCCCCGACCTGCGTCATGAGCTATGAAGGCGCCCGCGCCGAACTGGTCGGTCAGCCGAATCAGGGCCTGGCCCATATGTTCGTCATGATGAACAACGCCCGCCTGGCCGTCGGCGTCCAGGGCGTCGGCGTCGCCGAGGGGGCTTACCAGCACGCCCTGGCCTATGCGCTGGACCGGCGTCAGGGCCGCTCCATCTGGACCGGAGAGGCCAACGCCCCGATCATCGACCACCCCGATATCCGTCGCACGCTCGCGGTCATGAAGGCCAGGATCGAGGCCGCCCGCGCCATCTGTTTCGCCACCGGGGTCGCTGCGGACATGGCCCGGCACGCAGCCACCGAAGACGAGCGCAGGGCCTGGAAGGGCCGTGAGGACCTGTTCGTGCCGATCGCCAAGGCCTGGGGCACCGACGTCGGCTGCGACGTGGCCTCGGACGGAATCCAGATCCACGGCGGCATGGGCTTCATCGAGGAGACCGGCGCCGCCCAGTACTACCGCGACGCCCGCATCACCCCGATCTACGAGGGCACCAACGGCATCCAGGCGATAGACCTTGTCGGCCGCAAACTGTCCCAGGGCGGCGGCGCATCGGCCAAGGCTGTCATCACCGAGATGAGGGCGACGCTGAAGGCCCTCGGCGCGCTCTACACCGGCAAGCCGGTCGAGCGGTTCGCCGCCGCCATCGGCGCGGTCGAGGACGCGACCCTGTGGCTCCTGGACGCCAAGGCCGATGCGGCGCGCGGCGCCGATGTACTCGCAGCCGCCGACGCCTATCTGAAGCTTCTCGGCGACGTCATCGGCGGCTGGATGCTGGCCAAGGGGGCCTTGGCGGCCAGGGCCCGTCTCGACGCCCACGACGGCGATCCGGCCTGGCTGCAGGGCAAGATCGACCTCTACGAGGTCTATGCCGCCAACATCCTCGGCCACGCCTCCAGCCGCCTCGCGGCCATCGGTCAGGGCGGAGACCTGCTGTCGCGGATGACCCGGGAAGCGCTGGGGGCTTAGTCGCTCCTGGTGAGTCGCCAGGTTCGGGATTCATCCAGGCGCCCTTTGCCTTGTCCGTGCACCCCGGCGAAGGCCGGGGTCCAGATCACAGACCCAGGCGGCTGGAATTTGGCGCTCATCTTCGTGCCGGGAGTCGGAGTGCGCCATCTGGACCCCGGCCTTCGCCGGGGTGCACGGTGATAAAGTCACCACCGTTGAATGTAGAGCAGCGCTGAGCGAAAGAAGGTAAGGGGTATTTATTCCTCACAGCCTCTTGCGCGGCATGAGAGCCACAGCCACCTCCTCATGGCGGTCTTTGAAATCGTCGGATCAGATCAGGGCGTTGGACTCGCATTGGACTCGAGTTCAATCAGGACCTCGTTCCAACCCCCTGAACACGCTCGAAAGTTATTGCCCGCTGGACTCTTTGGACTCAGTTTTTCCCGAGTCCAATCCAGCCCGACCTGAGCGTCGTCCGGAGGCTATTTGTCCAGCAGGGCGATCGCCTCGCGGATATAGACGGCGTGGGTCACCACCCCGATCTCCAGCTGTTCGCCGTTGACCCTCACCTCCTGGCTCAGCAGGCCGGCGATGAAGGCGGTCTCCGGCTCCGTTGTTCCGGGACGCTTCCGCGCACTCGGCGTCCAGAAGACCGGCCCCCCGGAGTTGCCCGGGAACACGGTGAAATCCAGCAGGAAGGTCGGGAAGGCGCTGACCGGCGACAGGGGCCAGGAGGCGACCCGGCCCACCCTCAGGATCGGGAAACCCGCCCGGTTGGCCGACAGTCCGCGCGGAAAGCCCAGCGACAACAGCTCATCGCCCGGCCCCACCTGCCAGGCGTCGAAGGCGTTCTCGTCCGCCAGCCAGCCCAGGGGGATCGCCGCCCGGGCGAAAGCTTCCGGGGCCTGCACCTCCATCACGGCCACATCGCGATCCGGATGCTGGGTCCACAGCGGCTGCCCCTCTGGGTCGCGGATCGTCAGGGGCTCGGGTTCAAAACGCCACGTCCCGTCGCCCAGCGCCGTACGCCAGCCGATCCGCGCCTCGGCCTCGTTCATGGTCTCCAGCACATGGGCCGCGGTGATCAGAACGACCCGCGGCGTCCCGTCGGGCCTCGGCGCCTGGATCAGGAAGCCCGTGCCGACAGTTCGCGTGGTCGGCCCCGACGGCTGGTCCAGCTGCACCGTCGCGTCGATCAGACCGACCGTCAGGTCCCAGAGATGGGCGACGATCGGCGGGGGCGCGGCGTCCTGGGCGGGCGGGGTCTCGATCATGGGCAACCTTCGGTGACGGGCGCTGTATTTGACGGCGTGCATGCCGGTCGCACAAGCTGCGCCTCTGACTTACAGGGGAGCGACCACGATGAACCGCCGCGAATTCGTCGCCACGACCGCCGCCTCGGCGCTCGCCGCCGCCTCCCCCGCCCTCGCCCGTTCCCCCGGAGCCCAGATGTCGCCCACGCCCCCCGTCGCCCGGAAGATTCCCGTCGTCATCGAACAGTTGGGGCGCACACGCACCGACGACTATCAGTGGATGAAGGATGACAACTGGCAGGCCGTCCTGCGCGACCCGACCCTGATCAAGGCCGACGTCAAGGCGCATCTGGAGGCGGAGAACGCCTACCGCGAAGCCATGCTGGCCTCGACCCTGCCGCTTCAGGCCACGATGTTCGAGGAGATGAAGGGCCGCATCAAGGAGGACGATTCGTCCGTCCCCTCGCCCGATGGCCCGTGGGAGTATTTCACCGAATACCGCACCGGCGACCAGCACCCCCGCTATATGCGCGTCGAGCGCCAGGGGACCTGGATCGTCGACGGCCAGATGGTGACGAAGAATTTCATCGTCGCCCCGACCCCCGAACTGCTTCTGGACTGCAACCTGCTGGCCGAGGGCAAGGCCTATTCGGAGGTCTCGGCCGTCGAGCACAGCCCCGACCACACCCTGTTCGCCTATGCCGAGGACGCCCAGGGCTCCGAGGTGCACCAGATCTACACCCGCGACCTGGCGACCGGCGAAGTCCTGCCCGATCCGATCCAGTCGGCGACCGGCAACTTCACCTTCTCGCCCTGCTCGTGCTGGATCTTCTGGACCAACCGCGACGACAACGGCCGCCCGGACAAGATCTTCCGTCGCCCCTCGCGCGGCGGCGAGACGACCCTGGTCTATGAAGAGGCCGACGACGGCATGTTCATGGGGGTCGAGCGCACATCCGACGACGCCTTCATCGTCATCTCGATCCAGAATCAGGAGACGTCGGAGGCCCGCTACATCTCCGGCCAGAGGCCGACGAACCTGCCCGTCGTCCTGGCCGAGCGCGAGGTCGCCGTCCGCTACGACGTCGATCACTGGCAAGACCGCTGGGTCATCCGCACCAACGCCGACGACGCCATCGACTTCAAGATTGTCCAGACCCCGACCGAAAGGCCCGCCCGCGCCAGCTGGGAGGACCTGGTCCCCCACGCGCCCGGCCGTTTCATCGAGGGCGTGGCCGTGGTGAAGAGCTTCCTCGCCCGGCAGGAACGCGCCGACGCCAATACGAAGATCGTCATCCGCAGCCGCGCGGGCGACGAGCACGAGATCGCAGTCGACGAACCCGCCTACGCCCTGTCGCTGGCCGGGGCGTCGGAGTTCGAAACCACGACGATGCGCTACGGCTACAACTCGCCGTCCACCCCGACCTCGACCTACGACTACGACCTCGCCACCCGCGAGCGGACCTTGCGCAAGGTCCAGGAAGTCCCCTCGGGCCATGACCCGGCGGACTATGTTGTCGAGCGGCTGAACGCCCCTGCGACGGACGGCACGCTGGTGCCGGTCACTGTTCTGCGTCGTCGCTCGACGCCCGTGGACGGGTCCGCGCCCCTGCTGCTCTACGGCTACGGCTCCTACGGCATCCCGATGTCGGCCAGCTTCTCGACCGGAAGGCTGTCGCTGGTCGATCGCGGCTGGCTCTACGCTATCGCCCACATCCGGGGCGGCTCGGACAGGGGCTGGGGCTGGTTCCTGGACGGACGCAAATTCAAGAAGAAGAACACCTTCACGGACTTCACGGCCGCCGCCGACCAACTAATCAGCGGCGACTACGCCCGCGCCGGGAACATCGTGGCGCAAGGGGGGTCCGCAGGCGGCCTGCTGATGGGGGCGGTGACCAACATGAGGCCCGAGCTCTGGGCCGGGGTCATCGGCCAGGTGCCGTTCGTGGACGTGATCAACACCATGTCGGACGTCAGCCTGCCCCTGACGCCGCCGGAATGGCCCGAGTGGGGCAATCCGATCGAGGACGTCGAGGCCTATGACTACATCGCCAGCTACAGCCCCTATGACAACGTCGAGGCCAGGGCCTATCCGGCGATCCTGGCCACGGGGGGCCTGTCCGATCCCCGCGTGACCTACTGGGAGCCCGAGAAGTGGGTCGCCAGGCTGCGGCCCGCGACGACCTCGGGCAAGCCGGTCCTGCTGAAGATCAACATGGAGGCTGGCCACGGCGGAGCCTCCGGCCGTTTCGATTATCTCAAGGAAGTCGCCCATGACTACGCCTTCGCGGTCTGGGCGATCCAGCGGGGGTGGGAGGCCGCGTGATCCGCGAGGCGACACCCGACGATCTCCCCGCCATCACGGCCCTCTACGGCCGCGAGGTTCTGACCGGCACCGCGACGTTCGAGCTGGAGCCGCCCTCGCTGGCCGAGATGACCGACCGTTTCGCGGCCGTCTGCGCCAGGGGTCTGCCGTGGTTCGTGGCCGAGATCGACGGCGCCTTCGCCGGCTATGCCTACGCCTCGCCGTTCCGCCCGCGCCCGGCCTATCGCTACGGTGTCGAGGGCTCGATCTATGTCGAGGAGACCGCGCGCGGCCACGGCATCGGCCGCGCCCTGCTGTCCGCCCTGATCGATCGGGCCCGCGAGCTGGGCCTGCGCCATATCATCGGCGCCATCAGCGACAGCGCGACCAGTCAGGCGTCCATAGGCCTGCACGAGCGCCTCGGATTCGGCCGCGTGGGGCGCTACCATCAGGTCGGCTGGAAGTTCGATCGCTGGCTGGACGTCCAACTGATGCAGCTTGATCTCGATCCGACCGGCGTCCCGCCCAAGGCTCCGGGCATCGACCTGACCGGAGGTCTCGCCTGATCAGTGCGGGGCGATGTCCGCCGGCGGCGTGGTCAGCCACGGCGCCAGCCGGAACCGCCTCGGCGGACTGCCTACCGTCCGGGTCAGGATAAAACGCTGCGCGAAGGCCACCACGGCGCGGATCGTCTGCTCGTCAAACGGCTTGGAGACCGCGCCCAGCGCGCCCGCGAATCCGTCGGGAATCTGTTCCGGGTTGGCGGTCAGGAAGATCACGGCCATGCCGTAGTCGCTCACCAGTCGATGCGCGATCTGCGGCCCGGTCATCCCGTCCAGCAGGTTGACATCCACCAAGGCCAGCCTGGGCCGCTCGCGCTCGGCGATCTCGAAGGCGCCTTTGCGATCCATGGCGCAACCGACCACGTCGCACCCGGCGTCGCCAAGCACGAGTTCCAGTTCCATCGCGAGGATCGCCTGGTCCTCCACGATCATGACCCGCAGGTCAGACGTCTGCTGCAATCTACTCACCAAAGCGCACCGCCGACGGTCGTAAAGCTTACTGTGTTGGTTACCGCACAATCCAAACGCGCGCTTGGAAAGTTGGTTCACCGTGAGGTATCAGAATCTCTGAGTTGCACGCCTTGGGGGGGCGAATGGCCGCCGACGCGGAACTTGGAATCGGCGAGATCGATCCGCCGCTGCTTAGCGGCTATCCGCTGCTCCAGGCGCTGGTCGGCATCCGGCTGCGCAGCGTCCGGGATTCCGAGAGCCGGCGCAATCTGACCTGGCTCAGCGACATCGTCGCCGCCATGGGTCTGATCAATCGCCGCGTGGTCGAGGGCGGGTCGGTCGATTTCGCCGCCTACCTGGATGACGCGGCGGGCTTCTGGCGGCGGGCCTGCGAGACTCGCGGCGTGCGCATCGATCTGCGCGCCGCCCCGACCGCCCTGCCGGAAAGCCACGTCCTGCCCCTGGCCATCATCGTGCACGAGTTGATGTCCAACGCCGTGCGCCACGCCTTCCCGGACGACCGGCGGGGCTCCATCGCCATCGCCTGTTCCCGGGCCTCCGACGGCGTCAGCCTGGTGGTTCGCGATTCGGGGATCGGCGCGGATGACCTCGCCAAGGGTGACGGCCTGACGCTGGTGGAGGGGCTGGTCGCCCATCTGGGCGGCGCCCTGGTCATCGAATCCGTGGCCGGAGCCGGTGTCGGCATCCGCGTGCGCCTGCCGATACGGCCCGACACACTGACGCCCGCCCCTTAGGGCGTGGTCATGGACAGGCTGCCTGGAAGGCCGTGGCTGGGGAACAAGGACTCGAACCTTGAATGACGGTACCAAAAACCGGAGTGTTACCATTACACCATTCCCCAGCAGGACCGGTGCGCCCGAGGGCCTGGGCCCGAGGGAGGCGGTCGAATACGCCAAGGCTGCGGGGGATGCAACACCCGGTTTCCGGACTATTTTGCAAAGCCCCGGAAGGCGCTTGCAGGCTCCGAAACCCCTCGCTATAAGCCCGCCTCCAAGTCGGAGTGTGGCTCAGTCTGGTAGAGCACTGCCTTCGGGAGGCAGGGGTCGGAGGTTCGAATCCTCTCACTCCGACCATTTATTCAGGGGCGTCCGAACCCCGGATACGATCGAAAGGGCGCCCCGTCAGGAGCGCTCTTTTCGTTTCAGCCCTCCGCCCTTGTCGCCACCGCCCCCAGACGCAGTCCCACGGCCTCGATCGTACGGTCGGCCAGCGCCTTCCTGCGCGCCAGCAACTCGGGCGAGCCGGCGTCGTAGTCGGCCATCAGCCGCTTCACGAACGACCCGTCGCGCACATCGGCCAGCACCCCGTCCATCGCCGTCCGCGACGCCTCCCCGATCACACGAGGGCCGGTCAGATAGGCGCCGTACTCGGCGGTGTTGGAAATCTTGGCGAAGGCCCCGGCGATGCCGCGTTCGTACATCAGGTCCGTGACCAGCTTGACCTCGTAGAAGCATTCGAACCAGGCCACCTCCGGCGGATAGCCCGCGTCGACCAGCTTCATGAAGGCCGCGTCGATCAGTTCGCCGACGCCGCCGCACAGCACCACCTGTTCGCCGGAGAAGTCGCTCTCGCATTCAGCGGCGAAGGTGGTCTCGAAAATGCCCTTGCGGCCGCAGCCCAGAGCCGCCGCATAGGACAGGCCCAGGGCGTGGGCTCCGCCGGTCGCGTCCTGATGGACCCCGAACAGGCAGAAGACTCCCTCCCCGGCTTCGTAGAGATCGCGGATGCGCGGTCCGATGCCCCTTGGGCGAATCGAGGATGACGTCGAGGTCGGCGCGCGGCGTCACCAGCCCGAACTGCACCGACAGGCCGTGGGCGAAGATCAGGGCCGCGCTCGGCCGGATGCTCGGCTCGATCTCATCACGATACAGGTCGCGATGCGCCTCGTCGGAGACCATGACGGCGATGACGTCGGCGTCCGCCGTCGCCTCGCCAGCCGTCAGGACACGGAAGCCGTCGGCCTCTGCCTTGGCCCGCGTCGTCGAACCGGCCTTCAGCCCCACGACTATGTCGGCGACGTCGCTGTCGCGCAGGTTCAGTGCGTGGGTTCGCCCCTGGCTGCCGTAGCCGATGATCGCCACCCGCTTGCTGCGGATGATGGACAGGTCGCAGTCGCGGTCGTGGAAGACGGGAAGCGGATTGGGTACAAGCTGGCTCATGACCGTCCTCATTACGCCTTCCTCCGTCGTCGCCTTCTGGAAAGAGGCGGGTCCGAAGAAGTGGTACGCCAAGGACGAGGCCTTCGACCGCGCGTTCCGCGAGGCTGCTCTCGACCTGCACTGGGCCGCCGCCCGGCGGGAACTGGATGACTGGATCGAGGCGCCCGAAGGGGCGCTGGCTCTCATGGTCCTGCTCGATCAGTATCCCCGCAACTCTTACCGCGGCACGGCGCACCAGTTCGCCACCGACAGCCTGGGCCTGATGTACGCGAAACAGGCCTGGGAGCGCGGTTGGCCCCAGATGTTCGAGCCGGATCTGCGCCAGTTCTTCGTCACCCCGTTCGAGCATTCCGAGGACCTGGCCGAACAGAACGCCGCCCTGCCCTTGTGCGCCGACATGCCCGAGGTGCTGAAGTACGCCCACATCCACCGGGACATCATCGTTCGCTTCGGCCGCTTCCCGCACCGCAACCGCGCGCTGGGCCGCGAGACGACGGCGGAGGAACAGGCCTTTCTGGATCAGGGCGGGTTCGGCGGCTGAACCGCCGGATTGGACTCGAAAAAACGGAGTCCAAAGAGTCCAAATCCTCAGTTTTCGTGAGCGATATTTTCCCTATCACATTCAAATCATGAGAGTCATTGCACCGGGCGCGAATAGAGGCAGGGGTTGGCGAGTGCAGTCCATCGGCGGGGCATAGCGGCGCCCTGACCGTCGAGGTCCGGGAGAGTTGATCTGGCTGGCGCTGTTCATGCCGGAACCCTGACACGCGGGTGCGCCAGATCCGGTCGCAGGCGAGGCCAATTTCCTGTGAGCAACCGAATCGCGCCGATGTGACGACAGCGAATCACCGGCACACTGTGGCGATGGACGCCGTGGCCCAGATCAGTGACCTTCAGGAACGTATCGGCGCCGCGCCGGCCGATCATCCGGAATTCCAGTACCTCAACCTGTTGCGCGACATTCTCGAGAACGGGGTGCGTCGCGACGACCGCACCGGCACGGGCACCCTGGGCGTCTTCGGCCGCCAGTTGCGCTTCGACCTGTCGAAGGGCTTTCCCCTTCTGACGACCAAGAAGCTGCACCTGCGCTCCATCATCGTCGAGCTTCTGTGGTTCCTGCGCGGCGAGACCAACACCCGCTGGCTGAAGGAGAACGGCTGTTCGATCTGGGACGAGTGGGCCGACGAGAACGGCGAGCTGGGTCCGGTTTATGGCAAACAGTGGCGGTCGTGGGCCGCGCCGAACGGCGAGTCGATCGACCAGATCGCGCGCCTGATCGAGGGGCTGAAGACCAACCCCGACAGCCGGCGTCACATCGTCTCGGCCTGGAACCCGGCCGATATCGAGGACATGGCCCTGCCGCCCTGTCACTGCCTGTTCCAGTTCTTCGTCGCCGACGGCAAACTGAGCTGCCAACTCTACCAGCGCTCGGCCGACGTCTTCCTCGGCGTGCCGTTCAACATCGCCTCCTATGCGCTGCTGACGATGATGGTCGCCCAGGTCACGGGGCTGGAGCCCGGCGACTTCGTCCACACCCTCGGCGACGCCCACCTGTATTCGAACCACCTGGAACAGGCCGAGCTCCAGCTGACCCGCCAGCCGCTGGTCCTGCCGACGATGACCATCGCGCCGAAGCGCGACCTGTTCGCCTTCGAACCGTCGGACTTCGTCCTGTCGGGCTACGAGGCGCATCCGCATATCAAGGCGGCCGTGGCCGTATGATCCTCTCCGAACTGTCGGAGAAGGTCGCCCGCATCTCCGACATCTACGCCGCCGAACACGGCATCGATCGCTCCGGCGACTGGGCCATCCTCAAGCTGCAGGAGGAGCTCGGCGAACTGACCGCCGAGCATCTGCGCCTTTCCGGTCGCGCACGGGGCGAGCCGAGTGAACAGGCGCTTGGCGATGAGGCGGCCGATGTCCTGGGAATGCTTCTGATCTACTGCGACCGCGCCGGCATCGATCTGGAGCAGGCGATG
Source organism: Brevundimonas sp. TWP2-3-4b1 (assembly GCF_049897665.1). Classification (NCBI taxonomy): domain Bacteria; kingdom Pseudomonadati; phylum Pseudomonadota; class Alphaproteobacteria; order Caulobacterales; family Caulobacteraceae; genus Brevundimonas; species Brevundimonas sp. TWP2-3-4b1. Next base: position 68,590 of record NZ_JAFCWQ010000017.1, read on the forward strand.
CGACGCAACTGGCTGCACTGGCTCGATCCGAAAACCGCCGTTCCGCCAGCCTAGCGTTACCATAAGACTCGGCGCAGCCTTGCGACCCGATCCGCATCAGGCGGACGGGGCAAACGGGAGGGTTCGCCATGGTGAAGCGTTTTTCGGCCGAGCTGGTCGGGACGATGGTTCTGGTGCTGTTCGGGTGCGGGGCGGCGGTTCTGGGGCCGGCGCCGTTCGACCAACTGGCGGTGTCGCTGGCGTTCGGGTTCGCGATTGTGGCCATGGCCTATGGCATCGGGCCGGTCTCGGGCTGTCACGTCAACCCGGCGGTGAGCCTGGCCGCCTTCGTGGCCGGCCGGATGTCGGCCAAGGACATGCTGGTCTACTGGGTCGCCCAGTTCATCGGCGCCCTGATCGGTGCCTTCCTGCTGTCGCTGATCGCCAAGACCGGCATGGCCAACCTGGGCCAGAACGGCTGGGGTCAGGGCTATCTGGGTGAGTACGGGATGCATGCGGCCTTGATCTTCGAGGTCGTGATGACGGCCATCTTCGTCGTCGTGATCCTGGGCGTCAGCGGCGACAAGGGGCACGGGCCGTTCGCGGGCGTCGCCATCGGCATCACGCTGGCGGTCATCCACATCGTCGGCATCCAGGTGACGGGCGTCTCGGTCAATCCGGCCCGCAGCTTCGGTCCTGCGGTCCTCGCGGGCGGTACGGCGATCAGCCAGCTTTGGCTGTTCATCGTCGCCCCGGCGGTGGGCGCGGTGCTCGGCGCCCTGCTGTTCCGCCTGAAAGTGCTGGACCCGGCGGACTGATACGGGTCAGTGGGCGGCTCTGCATCGACGGAGCCGCCCATGCCCATTCCTCACATTGCTCTCGTGGTGGCACGCGCCCGGAACGGCGTCATCGGCAGGGACGGCGACCTGCCGTGGACGCTGCGCAGCGACCTGCAACGGTTCAAGGCGATCACCACGGGAAAGCCCTGCATCATGGGCCGCAGCACCTGGGAGAGCCTGCCGCTGCGCCCCCTGCCCGGCCGGCTGAACCTGATCCTCTCTCGCGACCTGTCCTATGAGGAATCCGGCAAGGCGAAGGGGGCGGTGGTCGTCTCCAGCTTCGCCGACGCCATCGATATCGCCCGCGAGACGGCCGAGGACGACGACATCGATGAGGTCTGCGTCATCGGCGGCACGGCCCTGTTCGAGACCGCCCTGCCGCGTGCGAAGCGACTCTACATCACCGAGGTAGACGCGGAGCCGCAGGGCGACGCGGTCTTCCCGGCCTTTGACGAATCCCTCTTCCGCGAAGTCTCGATCGAGCGGCATGATGCGGGAGAGAAGGATGACCATGCCTTCGCCTTCCGCATCCTCGAGCGCATCTAAACCAGGAGCCGCCCGCCATGATGACCTCCACCACCAACGAGATCTTCGGCCACAAGGTCGTGCGCCACATCGGCGTCGTGCGCGGCATCACCGTGCGCTCGCGCAACGCCATTTCGGACATGGTGGGCGGCGTCCAGTCGATGCTCGGCGGCCGCGTCGGGGCCTATGTGAAGCTGGCCGAGGTCGGGCGGCAGGAAGCCTTCGAGCATCTGGTCGAACACGCCAGGGCCGCCGGGGCGAACGCCATCCTGGCCATGCGCTACGACGCCACCGAGATCATGCCCGGCGTGACCGAGGTGCTGGCCTACGGCACGGCGGTCGTCGTCGAACCCGCCTGAGTCCTGTCCGCGGGCGGCATGGCGTCCGTCCCGCACCAGCGGTCCCAGACCCGGAAATAGAGCCCGAAATTCGTCTTCATGTGGGTGTGGTGCCGGCTGTGGTGGGTCGCCGTGATCAGCTGCGAGCCGAGGCGGCCGCGCACCCAGCGATCCGGCCACATCTCCCGGCCGCAATGGTTCATCACCGCCGTCGCCGTCATCACCGTCAGCATGACCGCCAGCATCCAGATGTTCAGCGGGATCAGGAACGCCAGCACCGGGAGCAGCCAAGCGGTCAGCACGGCCTCCGCCGGATCGAAGGCGAAGCTGGCGAAGGGGCTGGGGTCGCGGGCACGGTGATGCGCCGCATGGGCCCAAGCGAACACCCGCCGGTCATGCAGCAGCCGGTGCGTCCAGTAGTAGTGCGCATCCTGCACGATCAGCAGAAGCAGGAAACTGACCGGCAGCCACCACAGCGGATACGCGCCCGGATCGAGATACAGTCTCGTCCCGCCGGCCTTCCACGCCTCCAGGGCGATGGCCGCCGGGAAGGCGTAGATGGGCGTCGACAGCAGGGAATATTTGATCTCGTGCAGCATCAGCCTGCGCGACGGACGCTCGCGGTTCAATCGGCGGCCGATGCCATTCGCCCTGCCCCAGGTCAGCCACCAGACGCCGCCCGCGACCAGCAGGTAGCGCGCGCCGATGATAAGGCTGAGCCAGACGGTGGTGATCAGGATGGCGACGACCATGCCGGCACCCTAGCCCGTCGGCGTGGCTAGTGCAGCACCGCCATATGGCTGCGGTCGAAATCGGTCAGTTCGGCCTGGCGGCCGTCGCGGACCTTTTGCACCCAGTCCGGATCGGCCAGCAGGGCGCGGCCGACGGCGATCAGGTCGAACTCGTCCCGCTCCATCCGCCCGATCAGCCCCTCCAGCGACGCCGGTTTCGACCCGGCCCCGCCGAAGGCCGCGATGAACTCGCCGTCCAGACCGACCGAGCCGACGCTGATGGTGGGCTTTTTGGTGATCACCTTGGCCCAGCCGGCGAAGTTCAGGTCCGATCCCTCGAACTCCGGCTCCCAGAAGCGGCGCTGCGAACAGTGGAAGACGTCGACGCCCGCATCCGAAAGCGGCAGCAGCCACTCGGCCATCTCGTCAGGATTGGCGGCGATCTTCGCGTCGTAATCCTGCAGCTTCCACTGCGACAGACGGATGATCAGAGGCATGTCCGGCCCAAGGCCTTCACGCACAGCCTTCACGACCTCGACCCCGAACCGGGCGCGTTCGGCGATCGACGGACCACCCCAGCGGTCGCCGCGGGCATTGAGGCCGGACCAGTAGAACTGGTCGATCAGATAGCCGTGGGCCGAATGAATCTCGGCGGCGTCGAAGCCCAGCTCACGCGACGCCCGTGCCGACCGGCCGAAGGCGGCGATGGTGTCGGCGATGTCCTCTTCGGTCATCGGCTCGTATTTCTGCTTGCCGGGCGCGACGAGGCCGGACGGGCTGTCGACCTGGCCCAGCGGCTCCCAGTCCGCCGTTCGCCCGCGCGCGGCGCCGACGTGCCAGATCTGCGGCGCGATCAGGCCGCCGGCCGCATGGACCTCGTCCACCACCTTCTTCCATTCGGGCAGGGCCTCGCCGTGGAAGACCGGCACACTGGCGTCGTTGCGCGCGGCAGGACGCTCGACCACCGTGCCCTCGGTGATGATCAGCCCGACCTCGCCCTCGGCCCGGCGACGGTAGTAGGCCGCGACATCCGGGGTCGGGATGCCGCCTGGAGAGAAGGACCGTGTCATCGGAGCCATGACGATGCGGTTCGGCAGCGTCAGCCCCTTGATCGTGAAGGGCCGGAACAGGGTGTCGACGCTCATCGGAAGTCTCGCGGGAGGGTGCAGGAGGCCGCAAGGTGGCTGTTTCCGTTGCGTTTGAAAACCCTCGATTTTGCTATTTTCATTCGTCATCCTCCGGCGCGGAGCGACCGGGGGATGACGAAAGTGAGCGACTACAGCTCCAGTTTGGCGACCAGGGCTTCCGCCATCGCGTCGAACCGATCCGCGACCCGCCCGGACGTGAGAGGCGCGCCTGCATCCCCGGCCTCCCGCAGCGAGGCATCCAGCGGCAGGTCGCCGAGGAAGTCGACGCCCAGCCGTCCGGCCTCCGCCTGCGCTCCGCCGCGGCCGAAGACGTCGCCGCTCATGTTCTCGATCAGGCCCAGGGTCGGAACATTCACCCGCTGGAACAGGGTGTGCGCCCGGCGCGCGTCGGCCAGGGCGACCTCCTGCGGCGTCGAGACGATCACCGCGCCGTCCAGCGGCGTCTTCTGGATCACGGTCAGCTGCACGTCACCCGTGCCCGGCGGCAGGTCGACGACCAGCACGTCCAGCGGCCCGGCTTCCGTGCCCCAGCGCGTCTGGGTCAACATCTGGGTGATGGCCTGGGACGCCATCGGCCCGCGCCAGATCATGGCGTCGGTCCTCTGGGTGAGCAGGCCCACAGACATGGCCTTCAGCCCGTGCGCCACATGCGGCACGATCGCCCCGTCCTCATAGGCGGGCTGGCCCGACAGCCCCAGCATGGTCGGCAACGACGGCCCGTAGACGTCCGCGTCGAGGATGCCGACCGACAGGCCGCGCCGCGCCAGGGCCGTCGCGAGGTTGACCGCGACGGTGGACTTGCCCACCCCGCCCTTGCCGCTGGCCACGGCCAACACGCGCCGCACATGGGCCGGGCGATCGGTCGGCACGGGCGCCCTGGCGCGCGTCTGGTCGATGGCAGCGGGCGACAGGGAGGCCTTCCTGCCGACCGGGGCCGTCTCCGACGTCAGCACCACCGACACCCGCGCCATTCCCGGCATGGCCTTCAGCGCCGCCTCGGCCGCGTCTCGCACCGGGGCCCAGGCGGCGGTCCGGTTGGCCGGAACCTCGATCACGAAGCCGGCGCGATCCTCGGCCACCGTCAGCCCTTTCGGCACCCCGGCGTCGATCAGTCCCCGGCCCGTGTCAGGATCGAGGATGGCGTTGAGCGTGGCTTCGACGGAGGCGCGGTCGATCAAGGGGATGTGTCCCGGTTGCGAGGGAAGGATGTGCGTTCTATCGCCATCCCCTGTCCCGTGCGAGCATCCGTTGCCCCATCCGCCCATCACACTGATCGCCGGCCCGACCGCCTCGGGCAAGTCGCGCCTCGCCCTGGAGCGCGCCCGGGCGACCGGCGCCGCCATCGTCAACGCCGACAGCCAGCAGCTCTATGCCGACCTGCGCGTCCTGACAGCCCGACCGTCGCGCGACGAGGAACGGCAGGCGCCGCATCATCTCTACGGGACCGTCGATGCGGCGGAGGCCTGGTCCGTCGGGCGCTGGACGCGCGCGGTCCTGCCCCTGATTGACGAACTGGCCAGTCACGGTCGCCCGATCCTCATCGTCGGCGGCACGGGACTGTATTTCACCGCCCTGACCAAGGGACTGGCCGACATCCCCGCCGTGCCGACCGAAGCCCGCGACGAGGCCGTGGCCCTGTATGACACCGAGGGCGAGGACGCCTTTCGCCTGCGCCTGATCACCTTCGATCCGCCGGCCGAGGCGGGCATCGCGAGCGGCGATCGTCAGCGTCTGACCCGCGCCTTCGCCGTGGCCCGGTCGACCGGTCGGTCCCTGTCGGACTGGCACGCGGGCACGACGCCGCTGCTGAAACACGGGAGATACGACCGGCTGGTTCTCGAGCCGGAGCGGGAGACCCTCTACGCTGGCTGCGACGCCCGGGTTCTGGCGATGATGCAGGACGGCGCCGTCGAGGAGGTCCGCGCCCTGATCGCCCGCGACCTCGACCCGGCCCTGCCCGCCATGAAGGCCGTAGGGGTCCGGGAGATCGCCGCCTGGCTGGCAGGCGAAACCACCCGCGCCGATGCGGTGGCCGCCCTTCAGCAGGCCACCCGCAACTACGCCAAACGCCAGCTGACCTGGTTCAGGAACCAGTGCCGGGACTGGGCGAGGGCCTGACAGCGAGCACCATCAGGCCCTGTCAGTCTATTCGGCTTGGCGCGTGAAGCGGATGGTGAACCGGACCGTGCCGCCGACCGCGACGCCCTCGAGGCTCCGGGGCGACAGGCGAGCGTCGGCGGCGGCCGCCACGGCGACGGCGCCGTATCCCAAGCCGACAGGCGTCTCGTTGAGGATCGTGCAGCCCGAGACGCTGCCGTCGGCCTGCACAGTGCAGGACAGGTCGGCGCTGCCGCTGTCCGAGCCCTGCTCGAGGGCCGCCGCCGGGTATGACAAGGGCATCGGATGACGGGTCCAGCCCGGGTTGGTGATCATCTGGGCCTGAGGCTGAGCGGCCGGGATCGCGACGGGTCGCGGGGCCGGTTCCGCCTTCGGCGCGGACGCGGCGATCGCACGCGGAGCGACGGACGGCGCGGCTCGCGTTGAGGCGATGACCGCCCGAGGCGCGGGAAGCGCACGGCTCCCAGTCATGACCGGAGCAGGTTGCGGGGCGACCACGGCCTCCCTCTGGGCCGCGAGGGCGAACGAGCCCGTACCGGCCACTGCCGCGACGGCGGCGCCCAGACCGAGGACGGCCAGGCGCTGGCGAACGCTCGAGGTCGGGACCGGGGACAGGATGGCTTTCAGGCGACGCATGACGAGTATCCTTCTGCTGCTGGTGAACGTGAGTGCGGGCGCGTCGTCGCCCTTGGGCGAGTCGCGAAGCGCGTCGAGGAGAGAGCGGGCGTAGAGCTTGCGGGCATCGTCCCCGGCGTGAGCGAGCGCCGCAGCGTCGCAGGCCTCCTCCCGCGCGGCGGCGCGATGGTCGCGAATGATCCGGAGGAGCGGGTTGAAGGCCAGAACCGTGAGGAGCGCCTCCTCGATCCACAACGCGCGATGATCGCCACGCTTGAGGTGCGCCAGTTCGTGGGCGCAGACGGCGCGCAGGGCTTGCGGATCTGTCGCGTCGAGAAGGCTGGCCGGCAAGACGAGAACGGGCCTGAGCAGTCCGGCGATCAGGGCCTCGGCTCCGGCCGCGCGCACCCGGACCTCCGGCGTCGGCGCGCCGAGGCGCCGGGCCGTGTCTTCGACGATCTGTCGAACGGCAGGCGAGACCTCGCCCGAAGCACCGATCAGGCGATGCAGGCGCAGGCTGCGCCTGGCCAGCCAGATCACCCTGATGAGAGCCAGCAAACCGGCCAGGATGAGGACGCCGAACGCCAGCGGTTCGCTGACGGGCGCCACGGAGGCGCCCTGCGGGACGAGGATCTCGATTACGCCAGTCGCAGGACCCGAGCCTGCAGGTCCGGCAATGCCGGCGATGACCGGCGGAGGCAGGATCAAAGCGGTCCCGACCAACGCGACGGGCAAGGCAGGGAGATAGAGCGCCAGGGCCCAGGCCGTCTCGCACAGGACCGGGTCCGGCGCGCCGGCCTCGAACAGCCGCACCAGCCCATAGGCCGCGCCGGCCAGAACCAACGACAACCCCAGCGACAGGGCGAGCAGTTCAGCCGTTCCCATCGCCCGCCTCCGTCTTGCGCGGCGCGTTCAGCAGCGCCTCCAGTTCGGCGATGTCGGCATCGTTCAGAAGCTGGCTGCCGGTGAAGGCGGCGGCGGGCAGCGTCTCGTCCATGTCGAGCAGGGCCGAGAACCGGCGCATCAGTCCGGTCAGGACCTCCACCTTGGGCCGGGTCTGCGAATAGACGGCCACGCCGTGGACATTCCGGCGCGAGACCAGGGCCTTGGTGCGCATCCGCTCCAGGACGGTGCGGGTGGTGGACGGCGTCCAGTCCATCTGAACCACGATCCGGTCATGGACCTCTCGCGACGACAGATCGCCGTCGCGCCAGAAGCACTTCAGGACCTCCAGTTCGGCGTCCGTCGGGGTCGAGGTTCCGGTCTGCGACATGTCGGCTCCGCATTTGTCGTGCATACGCTACAGTTGTCGTGCCAACACGGCAATCGTCACTCTTCGATCTCCCGCCAGAGGGGCGGTGCGGCACGCGGATCGACGCTGGGGATAACCGTGTTTTCGCATTGCCCGCCCCGGGCGCTCGGCTAGGCTGACGTCGAACCCGCTGTGGGTCTCGAAAGGGATGTGACGGATGCGGACCCTGATCTTCGGCGCGGCCTTGCTGGTGGCGGCCTGCTCGCAAGAGGCGACTGCCCCGACCCCGGACGCCGCAGCCCCAGCAACGAACACAGAGGCTGCCGCACCGGCGACGGGCGCACCGGCCCTGGCCGGCGCCTATACGTTTTTCGGTGACAATCTGACGGCGGCGTCCTGCAGCCTCGTGCTCGACGGCCGGGCCATCGAGGGGGCTCCGGGCTTTTATGGCGTGACCCTCGGCACGGCCCTGGTGACCGCCGGTGTGGCCGGCGAGGTTCCCTGCGAGGAGGCCTATCCTTTCCTCTCCGTCCTGACGGGCTGGGAAGACCTGGACGACGACGGCATCCGGCTGATCGGGGCCGAGGGGTCCGTGTTCGGCGATTTCCGCTTGGCGGACGGCGCCTACAGCGGCGTGATCGCCTATGACGGCAAGACCTATGGTCTCGCACCGGAGACGCTCTGAAGCCGTCCGGGCGGATCGGTCCGGAGGGTTACACCGGGGCACGGCAGACGATTGCCGCCCTGACCCTGCTCGACTAGCGTCACAGCAAGAGAGTCAGCAGGGACGGACCGGGCATGCGGGACAGGCTTTTCATCATCGGGCTGGCGGCCCTTGTTCTGGCGGCCTGTCAGGCGCCGGCCAGGGAAGCGCAGACGGCGCCCTCCGCAGCGTCGGCGACGGCCGGGTTTTCTGCACCCCGGACGGTCGGAACCCATACGGTGACCGGCGTGCTGCATGGCTTCGAGGACGCCGGCTTTCCGATGTTCGCCATGGAGGTCGGTGCGGCCGGAGGGGCGGCCGGCGATGAGGCCAATCTGCAGCTGCTGACACTTGACCCCGACGCGGGCGGACCGGTGGATCCGGCCGCGATCCAGCCCCTGGTCGGCCAGGCCGTCACGGTCCGCTATTCGGTCACCGCCGCGACCCAGATGACCGACATCCGGGTCAACGGAGCCTCGGTGCTCCTGCCCGTCGAGGGCGGCCCGGGCCCGGTAGCCGGGACCCGGACGATCGAAGGCGTGCTGAGCGGAGCCGAGGGCGAGAGCGGCGACCTGCCCTCGTCCCTGACCGTCACGGCGAGCGACGGAACCGCAGTGTCCTTCGACGCCTTCATCGAGCCGAGGATGGCCCGCGCCAACGGCCGGACCGTCACCCTGCAGTATGTCGACGACGTGAACATCGAGCTGGTTTCGATCACCCCTGCCGCCTAGGTTTTCTGGATGCGAAGCGCCTGACCCGCGCCTTCGCCGTGGGCCCGTCGCTGTCGGACTGACAGGCAGTACGATGCCCCGCGCCGACGCGGTGGCCGCCCTGCAGCAGGCCACCTGAAACTACGCCAAAAGCCAGCTGACGTGGTTCAAGAACCAGTGCCCGGACAGGGCAAGGGGCCAAGCTGACATCAGACGAACCAAACGTCCGCTACGGGTGGACAGCGGACTCCGGTCGAAGCGAGCAGGCTCGCCTGAGGCTGGGCTATGCGAGGCGACCGGATCGACTATAAGGGCGACCTGTTGCCAAAGGTGACGCCTTGCGCAGACCGCCACTCGACCACCCGGCTCGCATGGTGCCTCTGGCCTTTTTGGCTGTCATCTTGCTCGGCACCGCCCTGCTGTCGCTGCCTTGGGCCACCGCGACCGGCGACCCCGCACCCCTGCTCACGGCACTGTTCACCGCCACGTCGGCCACCTGTGTCACTGGATTGATCACAGTGGATACTGCAACCTACTGGTCCCTGTTCGGGCAGGTGGTGATCCTCGGACTTTTTCAGGTCGGCGGGTTCGGCATCATGACCGGCGCAACCCTTTTAGGACTCTTGATCTCCCGGCGCATGAAGCTGGGACGCCGACTGATCGTCCAAGCGGAGACCAAGAGCCTTCAACTTGTCGACGTCAAAGGCGTGCTGATGACCATTTTGTGGGTCACGTTGACCTTTGAGCTGGCTGTAGCGGTGATCCTGACTTTTCGGTTTCGTTTTGGCTATGGTGAACCTTGGGGTGTCGCGGCTTGGCACGGAGTTTTCCACTCCGTCTCCGCCTTCAACAACGCTGGATTTTCAACCTTCACCGACAACTTGATGGGTTTTGCGCTCGACCCCCTGGTGCTGTTTCCGCTGTGCGCTGCGGTCATCGTCAGCGGACTTGGGTTCCCGGTAATCAACGAACTGCTGACCGAATGGCGGACGCCGGAGCGCTGGTCCATTCATGCGAAGCTGACGCTGCTCGGGACAGGAGGCTTGCTCGTGCTTGGCTTCCTCGGCGTTGCCGTGGCTGAATGGAACAACGTCGGCACGTTCAGCAACATGTCGGCCCCGGCGAAGATGCTGAACGCCTTCACTCACTCGGTGGTCAGCCGCACGGCTGGCTTCAACACCGTGGACGTCGGCCAGATGCGCCCCGAGACGCTCTTTCTGACGGATGGTCTGATGCTCATCGGTGGAGGCAGCGCGGGCACCGCTGGCGGCATCAAGGTGACAACCTTCTTGCTTCTGGGTGTCATCGTCTGGGCTGAGGTGCGCGGACGCTCCGACGTCACCGCCTTTAGACGCCGCATCTGTCCAGACGCCCAGAGGCAAGCCCTTGCTGTAGTGCTGCTTGCGGTGGGACTGGTGGGGGTTTCGACGCTCGCCATTCTCTCGCTGACGATGCACCCTCTGGAGAAAGTGCTGTTCGAGGTCGTGTCGGCATTTGCCACGGTCGGCATGAGCACCGGCATCACCGCGTCTCTGCCCCCGACCGCGCAACTGATCCTCATCGGCCTCATGTTCGTCGGTCGAGTCGGAACCATAACCGTGGCGGCGGCCATGGCGCTGCGCGCCCGGCACGTCCCATACCGCTATCCGCAGGAGCGCCCCATCGTTGGCTAGATCGAACAAACAGGTGTCAAACAATGTCGTCGTTGTCGGCCTGGGCCGCTTCGGGGGCGCTGTCGCTCAAAGCCTCAGCCTGCTGGGCCACGAGGTCTTGGCCATCGAGGAAGACCTCGCCCTCGTGCAGTCGTGGTCCGACCGGTTAACCCACGTTGTCCAGGCGGATGCGAGCAACATTGACGCCTTGCGGAGGCTGGGGGTCGCCGACTTCCAACACGCCGTCGTCGGGATCGGCAACGACGTCGAAGCCAGCGTGTTGACCGTCCTCGCCCTCAGCGAAATGGGCGTTCCCGACATTTGGGCCAAGGCGATCAGCTTAAATCATGGGAAGATCCTTGAGAAGACCGGAGCCCATCATGTGGTGTATCCGGAGGCCGCCATGGGCGAGCGGGTCGCGCATCTGGTCACCGGCAAGATGATCGACTTCATCGAGTTTGACGACGACTTCGCCATCGTCAAAACGCGCCCGCCTCGTGAAGCGTTGGGCAAGACCCTTGGAGAGTCGCAGCTCAGGACCCGGCATGGAGTCACCGTTGTCGGCGTGAAACGCCCGCAGGAGGACTTCACCTATGCGAAGCCCGGGACGCTTGTGGTTGAGGGAGACCTTCTCATCATCTCCGGTCCGACGCAAAAAGTGGAGCGCTTTGCGGCACTCTCCTAGCCTAGCATTACAGTTGCGCTTTCATATGGAGGTGGGCCCGTCGAGCGACGGCCTGGTGTGCTCTTCGCCATAGGGACCATGCGATGACTTGGGCTGGCTGGATCTGGCGCTGAGCCAGGC
>NZ_JAFCWQ010000018.1:0-76617 GCF_049897665.1 Brevundimonas sp. TWP2-3-4b1
ACCCGGCAAGGTCATCCTCGTCGCCCTCATCAACAAGCTCATGACCCTGCTTAACGCCATCGTCCGCGACCGCTCCGAATGGAGAACCGCAACCCGATGACGAACACAGTTGCTCACCCTTTCGCGCAAGTCCGCTCGCGATGCTCGCAGGCGCTCAAGCCCTCTCCCGCAAGGGGAGAGGGTCAATGCTCCATACCCATCAACGGATCGTCCGAATCCACCTTTGAAATCAAGACCCGGCTCTAACGAGAGGCCTTTTACCCATCACCCTCCGAAACGGCCCCATACTGGTGTGTAGTGAGGCAGTCCGGAAAGGATCGACCATCGCCAGCGCTGGCGGGCGCATCGGACTGAATGGACTCATTGGACTCTTTGAACGGTGTTTTTCAGAGTCCAATTCCCCGGCCGCCGAGGGCCGAACAAGCGTTTTCAACGTCTTCCGAACAACTTCTCAAGGTCGTTGAGCTTCAGCTCCACATAGGTCGGGCGGCCGTGGTTGCACTGACCGGAGTGGGGCGTGGCCTCCATCTGGCGGAGCAGGGCGTTCATCTCGGGCGCCGACAGGACGCGGCCGGCGCGGACCGAGCCGTGGCAGGCCATGGTGCCGCAGACCTCCCCCAGCCGTTCCGACAGGGCCAGGGCCGCGCCGTGTTCGGCCAGGTCGTCGGCGATGTCGCGGATCAGCCCCTGGACGTCGGTGTCGCCCAGCAGGGCCGGCGTCTCGCGCACCAGCACGGCCCCGCCGCCGAAGGGTTCGACGATCAGGCCCAGTTCCGCCAACTCATCGGCGCGGGCCAGGACGCGGTCGGCCTCGGCGGGGTCCAGCTCGACGACCTCGGGCGTCAGCAGGGCCTGGCGGATGACCGAGCCCTCGGCCATCTGGGCCTTCATCCGTTCGTAGACGAGCCGTTCGTGGGCCGCGTGCTGGTCGACCACGACGATGCCGTCGCGGGTCTGGGCGACGATATAGGTCCCATGGACCTGGGCCCGGGCGGCCCCCAGCGGCTGGTCGATCGGATCGGCGGGGTTGGGCGCGCCGGACTGTTCGGGCCAGTGCTGGAAGTCGGCGGGCGGGGCCTCGACGCGGACGGACATCTCCGACAGGCCCGGGATGTCCTGATTGGCGGCGACAGGCCGCTCCCAGCCGGTCCAGCCGCTGAAGCCCCGGGCGGTTGGAGACGACGGACTCCAGGCCGGGCCCGTGTGCGCCGTGAACCCGGCCAGCACATTGTCGGCGACGGTCGTCGAGGCACGGTGGCCGGCGGCGTGGAGGGCGTGCCTCAACGCCCCGACGATCAGACCGCGCACCAGGGCCGGATCGCGGAACCGGACCTCCGCCTTGGCCGGGTGGACGTTCACATCGACGAACAGCGGATCGATCTCGAGGAACAGCACCGCCGCGGGATGCCGGTCCCGCGCCAGGAAGTCGGCATAGGCCCCGCGCAGGGCCCCCTGCAGCAGGCGGTCGCGCACCGGGCGGCCGTTGACGAACAGATACTGGTGCCCGCCGTTGCCGCGCGAATAGGTCGGCAGGCCGGCATAGCCCGACAGCCGTATGCCCTCGCGGGACTGGTCGATCAGCAGGGCATTGGCCTCGAAGTCACGGCCCAGCAGGGCGGCGAGCCGCTTCAGCCGGCCCTCATCGCCGGGATGTTCCGCGGGCAGGCGCAGGGTGGTCTTGCCGTCGAGGGCGAGGGTGAAGGCGACGCCCTCATGCGCCATGGCCTGGCGCTTGATCTCTTCCGAGATGGCCATGGCCTCGGAGCGCTCGGACTTCATGAACTTGAGCCGGGCCGGGGTGGCGTAGAACAGGTCGCGGACCTCGACCCGGGCGCCGTGGGGGCCGGGGAAGCTGGCGGGGGCGACCGGGCGCTGGTCGCCGCCCTCGACCGTGATCTGGTGGGCGTCGCCGTCTTTCGCGCGGCTGGTGATGGTCAGGCGGGCGACCGAGCCGATGGAGGGCAGGGCCTCGCCGCGGAAGCCCAGGGTCGAGATACGCAACAGGTCGACGTCGCCCGCGTCGTCGGGCTCCAGCTTGGAGGTCGCATGGCGTTCGACGGCGAGGGCCAGCTGGTCCGGGGCCATGCCGTGGCCGTCGTCGGCGATCAGGATCCGCGACAGGCCCCCGCCGTCGGCCTGGATCTCGATCCGGGTCGCCCCGGCGTCGAGGGCGTTCTCAACCAGCTCCTTGATGGCGCTGGACGGCCGTTCGACCACCTCGCCGGCGGCGATGCGGTTGACGGTCTCGGGCGGGAGGCGGCGGATGGGCATGGGAGTCGCGATCCTAGCGCCGAATGCGCGCGAGGTCGTCAGATTGCGTGGCTTGCTCGCTGCGAAAACCGGTGTAGCCATAGGCGCCAGGGTCCGCATCGGGCCTGGGGAGACCTGTTCATGACCATCAAACTCCTGTCGGCGGCCGCTGCGCTCGCCTTCACCTTCGTCGCCTCCAGCGCCTCGGCCCAGACCGGCCCGCTGGACTTCACCCTTAACAACGGCACCAGCGAGGTCGTCGTCCAGCTGTTCATCTCCATCCCGTCGACTAACGACTGGGAAGAAGACATCCTGGGCGACCAGGTCGTCGGCAGCGGCGACAGCGTCCAGGTCACCATCGACGACGGCCTCGAAGATTGCGAATACGACATCAAGGTCGTGTTCGATGACGACACCCCCGACCTGATCGTCATGGGTGTCGACTTCTGCGCCATCAACGGCGAGTCGCTGAACCTCAACGACGGCGGCTGAAACTGACTGTCGGCGACGGCCGGGGCGAAAGTCCCGGCCATTTCCAATTGTGGGATAAGCGGATGAAGCCCGGCCCCCAGCTGACCGAGCGTCAGCAGAAATGGTTCGCCACGGTGAACGCGAATTTCGAGACCTGGAGCGGCCGAACGCTGGAGGCCTGGGTTGAGATCATGAAGACCTGCCCCGAGACGGCTCCGCGCGCCCAGCTGGCGTGGCTGAGGGCCGAGCATGGGGTGGGCCAGAACCACGGCTCCCACATTCTCGGCGCCTTCAACCCGGGCGGCGGTCCCGGCTGGGATGAGCCGGCGGAATTGCGTGCGGCTCTGTGGAAGGCGGCCGGGTCTCTGGCCATCCTCGAGGCCGTCGAGGCGGTCGCCTCCGGGGTTGAGGGTGTCATTTCCGGCCAACGGAAGGGCTACACCGCGTTCAGTCGCGCCGTGCAGTTCGCGGCCATGCGACCGCAGAAGAGCGGGCGGGCCTTGCTGGGGTTGAAGCTGGAACCCGAAGCCTCGGCGCGCCTGTCGCCCGCGGCGCGCAAGGAAAGCTGGTCCGAACGGCTGAGCGCCACGGTCGAGCTGGACGATCCCGCAGCCGTGGACGGCGAGATTGCACGACTGTTCGCGGCGGCGGCCGAGCGGGGATCAGGCGGAAGCCGAAACCTCCGCCTCATCAAGATCACTCCGCCGGCAGGTATTCGAACGGATCGCTCGGGGTCGGCTGGGTCGGGACCGGCATCCGGGGCAGGGGCTGATCGCGGTTGGCGGCGTTCAGGAGGAAGCTGGCCAGGATGACCGCCGCCTGACGCAGGTCGTCCGGCTTCAGGTGGTCGTAGCTGTCGACCGAGGTGTGGTGGATGCGGCTGTCGTAGTCGAGCGGGTCCTGGATGAACTGGTAGCCCGGGATGCCGACGGTCTGCATATAGACGTGGTCGGTGCCGCCCGAGGTGCGCAGGGAGACGGTCGAGGCGCCCAGGCTGGCGAACGGGGCCAGCCACTCCTGGAAGATGGGCGCGGCCGCGACATTGCCCTCGGCATTGATGCCGCGGATCCGGCCCGACCCGTTGTCGATGTTGAAATAGGCGGTCAGGTCGCCATGGCCCTCGCGCGGCTGGATCGGCCAACGGTTGCGCCAGGTGCGGTTGTTCGGCTGACCGGCCAGCCTTGGGTCGGTCGAGGGGGCGCGCGTCGCCAGATGCTGATCGACATAGGCCAGAGAGCCCCACAGGCCCTGCTCCTCGCCATTCCACAGGGCGAAGCGGATGGTGCGTTTCGGACGGACACCCAGCTGCATCAGGATTCGGGCGGCCTCCATGACCACGGCGCTGCCGGCGGCGTTGTCGCTGGCGCCGTCGGAGGCGACCCAGCTGTCGAGGTGGGCGCCGGCCATGACGTATTCACCCGAACGGTCCGTACCCGGAATATCGGCGAGAACGTTGTAGGCGTTGATGTCGTCGTCGTGGAACTGGACCTCGCTCATCAGCTCCAGGGTCGGCGGGGTGTCGGTGCGGGCTAGGCGGGCGAGGCGGCGATAGTCCTCGGCAGCCAGCTCCATGCCGGGAACCCTGGGTGTCTGGCCGACGCGGAAGCCGGAGCCGGTCCCGTGCAGCAGACCGCCGTCGCGGGCGGACATGCGGACCAAGGCGAGGGCGCCTTCCCCGGCGAGGAAGTCGTCCAGGGCGACGGCGAAGTTCGGGGCGTCCAGCTGACGTTCGATGGCGGCAGGGGAATACTGGGGCTGGACATAGACGTTGCCGCTGCGGAGCTGTTCGACGGTCAGGCGTCGGAAGGGCGCCTCGGCGGGCTCCGAACCGGTGTTGGGCTGGGTGACCATGACGATCTTGCCGCGCAGCTGACCCCGGAAGCGTTCGAAGTCGGCGACCCTCGTCATGGGGGCGACGACGACAGCGGCGCTGATCGTTCCATTGGTGCCGGGCGTCCAGGCGATGGGAATGGCGCGCAGGTCGATGACGCGCGGCTCGGTCATCCGGGCGCTGGAGCGCACGATCGACCAGCCGCGACCGAACTCGAAGCCCTCGGTGCGGACGTTGGACAGGCCCCAGTCGCGGAACTGCTGCTGGGTCCAGGTCTCCGCCTCGCGCATGGCCGGGGAGTTGGTCAGGCGGCCGCCGATGTTGTCGGTCAGGTGGGCGGCGGTCTGCATCACCTGCGAGTGATTCAGCCCCTGGTCGAGGATGCCGTTGACGGCGACGCGATCGACGGACTGGGCCGAGGCGGGAGCGGCGGCGAGCGGAGGAGCGAGGGCGGCCGAGGCCAAAAGGATCAGCAGACGGGACATGGGCGCTCCAGGACGGAAATCAGGGTTTCGGGATATGACGCGCCAAGGCGACCCATGGCAATCAGGCGGTCCGATAGGGCGAGTATTCCGCCGTCATCGCCGCGATCTCGGCCTCCACTCCCGCGCTTTCCTGCACGAGATACTGGGCCACGGGGCCGCGCAGGGCCGGGTCGGCGATGTAGTGGGCCGAGTAGACGGGCGAGGGCAGATATCCGCGCGCCATCTTGTGCTCGCCCTGGGCCCCTGCCTCGACGCGGGACAGGCCGTGGGCGATCGCGAACTCGATCGCCTGATAGTAGCAGAGCTCGAAATGCAGGAAGGGGACCTCTTCCAGCGCCCCCCACTGGCGGCCGTAGAGAGCGTCGCGGCCGATGAAGTTCAGGGCGCCGGCGATGGGCGCGCCGTCGCGGAAGGCCATGACCAGGGCGATGCGGTCGGCCATCGTCTGGCCGATCAGGCTGAAATACTCGCGGGTCAGATAGGGGCGGCCCCATTTGCGGGCGCCGGTGTCCTGATAGAATTCGAAGAAGGCGTCCCAGTGGGCCTCCGTGAGGTCGGCGCCGGTCAGGACGCGGATGTCCAGGCCGGCCCGGGCGTCGCGGCGCTCGCGGCGGATGGTCTTGCGGCGGTTGGACGACAGGGCGGCGAGGAAGTCGTCGAAGGTCTGGTAGCCCTCGTTCCTCCAGATGAACTGCATGTCCTGGCGACGCAGCATCCCGGCCTCGCCCATGGCCGACCATTCTGGCTGTGTCGGGAAGTTCACATGCAGGGACGACACGCCCAGCCGCTCGGTCAGGGTCAGGGCGCCCTGGATCAGTGCGGCGCGGACAGTCGCCTCGTCCGTGCCCGGAGCGTGCAGGAAGCGGGGGCCGGTGGCGGGGGTGAAGGGGACGGCTCCCAGCAGCTTGGGATAGTAGCGGCCGCCGGCGCGCTGGTAGGCGTCGGCCCAGGCGTGGTCGAAGACGTATTCGCCCTGGCTGTGGCCTTTCAGATAGAGGGGCATACAGCCGAGGACGGTGTCGTCGGGCCCCATCAGGGTCAGGTGCCGCGGCCCCCAGCCTTGACTGGCGACGGCGCTTCCGGAGGCCTCGCAGGCGTGCAGGAAGTCGAACGAGACGAAGGGATCGCCGGTCGGGGCGGCGCAGGCGTCCCAGGCCTCGCGACCGCTGGCCGCGAGGCTGTCATGGACGTGGAGTGTGAACTCGGGCTGCGGGCTCACCGCACCTCGACGATGGCGTCCACCTCGACGGCGAAGCCGAGCGGCAGCTGGTAGACGCCGACGGCCGAGCGAGCGTGACGTCCGGCGTCGCCGAACACCTCGGCCATCAGGTCCGAGCAGCCGTTGATGACGGCCGGAATGGCGGTGAAGCCGGGGCCCGCCTGGACGAAGCCGCCCAGTTTGATGACGCGGACGACGCGGTCGAGGTCGCCGTCGAGCGCGGCGTTCAGCTGGGCCAGAAGGTTGATGCCGCAGAGGCGGGCGCCGGCGTTGGCCTGTTCCGGGGTGACGTCCTCGCCGACGGTGCCCTTGAGGCCGCCCGAGGCGTCGTTCGACAGCTGGCCCGAGATGTGGACCAGGTTGCCGGTGCGCACGAACGGGACGTAGTTGGCCACGGCCGCGGCGGGCTGGGGCAGGTCGATGCCGAGTTCGGCGAGGCGGGCGGTGATGGACATGTCGGGCTCCATATAGGTGTTGCGCGGGGTTTAGCTGCTGTCGGACTTCACGTCTCCTCCCTGTCGCGTAGCGATGGGGAGGTGGCTCGGAGCGCAGCGGAGTGGAGGAAGGGCCGAATATGGCCCGACGACGGGAGGGGTACTTGCCGCTGTCCAGAACCCCTCCGTCTGCTCGCGAAGAGCTCGCATCCACCTCCCCATTCGCCAAGCGGCGAATGGGGAGGAGACTGGCGGCTTTAAGTCTTCGCCAACCGGCGTGTGCCAGTATCGGCGCATGGAAACGCTGACCCAAAACCAGATCGAGGCCTTCAAGGCCATCCGGGCCCGCCTTACCGCCGAAGAGCGGACGCGGGTCGATATCGCCTCGGTCGAGGCCGTGGATCCGGCCGTCGCCTCGGCCTCGCACTGGAACTTCGACCTCCCGGCGCACGCGGCGGACAAGGCGATGGGCGATGACGCCACCGACGCGATGCGCCGGGCCCTGGTCGCAACCTGGGCGCTGGAGCTGCCCGGGCGGGCGAAACAGGCGGCCCTGCCGGGCGAGGTCATGGAGCTCTATCCCTACTGGATGGACAAGATGGCCGAGTTTCTGACGGCGGCCGCCGATACGGATGCGGCCTATGACCCGGATCACTGGGCCAAGGACGTGCGGATGGCCCTGGTGCTCAGCGTGCCGGGCGCCCTGACCCAGACCATCGACCTGTCGTCGCCCATGGGGCCCGGCCAGGTGGTGCGGAACGGGCGCGAGGGCCATGGCTGGTCGCAGCTGGTTTCCTATGTGCGGGCCCAGGGCTGGAAGAAGCCCTGGCTCGAGGTCCACACCGAAAGCCGCCAGCTGGCCGATTTCAACGAGGCCGGCTGGGACCGGGCGTGGGCGACGGCCGCGGCGATCTGCAAGACACGGCCCGAGCTGGCCGGGATGATCGGCTCGAGCTGGTTCTACGATCCGCCGCTGGAGACCATCAGCCCGCGTCTGGCCTATCTGAGGCTGAATCCGCTCAAGGGCGGGGCCTTCATCATCCATCAGGGCCCGGCGCCGATCCATTCGGAACGGGCCAGCGCGTCCTCGCCGACGCGGAAGGCGCTGATCGACAGCGGCGAATATACGCCGAGCTCGTGGCTGGTGGCCTGGCCGAAATCGACGCTGATTCCGTGGGCGGAACAGCGCAAGGCCGCGATGGCGATGGCCGAGGCGGCCTGAAGGCTGCGCGACTCCAAAAACAGAGTCGACAGGGTCGACAGAGTCGCGCGGGTTGGGGGTGTGCTGTGCGCTTCCTTGAATGAGCGCGACAGTTTACGGCCGTTTCGCACCGTGATGGGTAAAAGGCCTTTCGTTAGAGCCGGGCGTTGAATTCGTTCGGCGAATTCGGGCGTCCGTTGATGGGTATGGGACGTTTTCCTTCTCCCCTTGCGGGAGAAGGTGGCTGAGCGAAGCGAAGTCGGATGAGGGGTTACGCCGACCTCGAAGGTCTGAGCTCGATCCGCTCATTCCCGCCGCCGGTGTCACCCCTCACCCGACCGCGCGAGGACGACGGCTCCGCCGCCGTGCGCGGTCTCCCTCTCCCGCAAGGGGAGAGGGGCGCCCTCAGCCGTGCTTGCTGTCCCACCACCGCACGGCGTCGGCGTCGCGGGCGGAGAGGTCGGGGTATTGCGGGTCGGAGCCGACCTCGGGGACGCGGCGCCAGGAGCGGGCGCATTTGGGGTAGTCCGCCAGCGCGATGGAGACCGTGATGGTGTCGCCGCCTTCCGCCAATTCGGCGCCTGAGGTGCGGAACACCTCGGCGGCGTCCAGGTCCGCAAAGGCCGCGAAGGCGCCGGCCGGCCCGGTGACTGTCGGCCAGGCGTCGAGCGCCCCACCGATCGTCTTCTCGCGACGGGCGCCCTCGAGAGCGTCATTGACGACCTCCAGCACCGACTGCACCGAAGCCCAGCGCGCCGCCTCTTCCGGGTTCCGCCACTGATCGGGCGTCTCCGGGATAACCCGCGCGCAGTTCGTCCCCGCGTCCGGGTAAAGCGTGGTCCAGGCCTCTTCCATGGTGAAGGGCGTCAGCGGGGCCAGCCAGGCGGTCAGGCGGATGAACACCTCATGCATCACCGTGCGCGCCGCGCGACGACGGATGGTGTCGGGGCGGTCGCAGTAGAGGCTGTCCTTGCGGATGTCGAAATACAGGGCCGACAGGTCGCCGGCGCAGAACTCCAGCACCGGGCGGACGACGTCCTGGAAACGATAGGTCTCGTAGGCGCCGCGCACCTGGAGGTCGAGCTCCCACAGTCGGTGCAGGACGAACCGTTCCAGCGGCGGCATGTCCGCGTAGTCGACGCGTTCGGCCTCGTCGAAATCGGCCAGGGCGCCCAGCAGGTAGCGGATGGTGTTCCGAAGCTTGCGATAGGCGTCGACCGTGGTCTGGAGGATCTGCTTTCCGATCCGCTGGTCCTCGGCATAGTCCACCAAGGCGACCCACAGGCGCAGGATGTCCGCGCCGGATTCCTTGATGATGACGGCGGGGTCGGTGGTGTTGCCCCTGGACTTGGACATCTTCTCCCCGTTCTCGTCCTGGGTGAAGCCGTGGGTCAGGACGGCGTCATAGGGGGCGCGGCCGCGGGTGCCGGAGCCTTCGAGCAGGTTGGACTGGAACCAGCCGCGATGCTGGTCCGAGCCCTCGAGATAGAGGTTCGCGGGCCAGTGGCTGGGGCGGTCGCCGACGTATCCGTGGGCGGGGTCGCGGGTCTCCAGCGTGAAGGCATGGGTGCAGCCGGAATCGAACCAGACGTCGAGGATGTCCTCGATCTTCTCGTAGTTGGCCGGGTCGTGCAGGCCGAGGAAGTCGGTGTCGGGCCGGGTGTACCAGGCGTCGGCGCCGCCTTCCTCGATCGCGGCGACGATGCGGGCGTCGACCTCAGGATCGTGCAGCGGCTGGCCCGTGTGCTTGTCGACGAACATGGCCAGAGGCGTGCCCCAGGCGCGCTGGCGGCTGACCAGCCAGTCTGGGCGACCCTCGACCATCGAGCGGATGCGGTTCTTGCCGGCGGTCGGGTGGAAGTCGGTCTGGTCGATGGAGGCGAGCGCCGTCTCGCGCAGGGTCGCCCCGTCGGCGTGGTCCAGCGCCTGGTCCATGCGGATGAACCACTGGGGCGTGTTGCGGAAGATGACCGGGGCCTTGGAGCGCCAGGAGTGGGGGTAGGAGTGTTCCAGCCGGCCGCGCGCCAAAAGGGTCCCTGCCTCGATCAGCCTGTCCATGACGGCGGGGTTGGCGCTGCCGAACTTGCCGGTCTTCTTGCCCTCGGTCTCCAGCACCTTGAGGCCGGCGAACAGGGGGACGGAGGGGTAGTAGGCCCCGTCCGGGTCGACCGTGTCGGGCACCTCATGATGGCCGTGGGCCTTCCAGACCTCGAAGTCGTCGGCGCCGTGGCCGGGCGCCGTGTGGACGAAGCCCGTGCCCGCGTCGTCGGTGACGTGGTCGCCGTCGAGCAGGGGCACGTTGAAGCGATAGCCGTCGTCCAACTCCGCCAGCGGGTGGGCGGCGACGAGGCCGGACGGGTTGATGTCGTCCAGCCGGGTCCAGGTCGCGATCTTCGCCGCCTTGAAGACCTCCTCGGCCAGCTTGTCGGCCAGGACCAGACGGTCGCCCGGCTTGGCCCATGGCTCGAACTCCAGGCCCGTCTCCATCGACTGGACCTCATACAGGCCATAGGCGATTTCGGGGCCGTAGCTGATCGCGCGGTTGGCCGGGATGGTCCAGGGGGTGGTGGTCCAGATGACGATCGACGGCGTCTGGTGACGGAAGGCCAGCAGGTCGTCGGGGTGGTCGTCGGTCGCGGCGATGACCGGGAACTTGACCCAGATCGTGGGCGAGACGTGGTCGTGGTATTCGATCTCGGCGTCGGCCAGGGCGGTACGCTCGACCGGCGACCACATGACGGGCTTGGAGCCGCGATAGAGCTGGCCGGAGTTCTTGAACTTGTGGAATTCCTTCACGATGGAGGCCTCGGCCGAATAGTCCATCGTGGCGTAGCGGTTCTCGAAGTCGCCGGTGATGCCGAGGCGCAGGAACTGGGCCTTCTGCACCTCGATCCAGCCGGCGGCGTAGGTGCGACAGGCGGCGCGGAACTCGGCCTTTGAGACCTCGTCCTTGCGGCGGCCCCTGGCGCGGTACTGTTCCTCGATCTTCCACTCGATCGGCAGGCCGTGGCAGTCCCAGCCGGGCACGAAGTCGACGTCGTAGCCGAGCAGGAAGCGCGAACGGACCACAAAGTCCTTCAGCGTCTTGTTCAGGGCGTGGCCGATGTGGATGTCGCCGTTGGCGTAGGGCGGGCCGTCGTGGAGCACGTAGAGCGGGGCGTTCTGCTTTTGCCGTTCCGCGCGCAGGGTCGAATAGAGGTCGCCCCACTGTTCCAGGATCAGCGGCTCCTTTTGCGGAAGGCCGCCGCGCATGGGGAAGGGCGTCTCGGGCAGGAAGACGGTCTCGCGGTAGTCGCGGGCGGTCGGAGAATCGGGGGTCTGGGCGTCGTCGGCCATGGGATCAGTCTCGGGCAAGCGTGTGGGCGTCGGGGTGAGGTCGGCTGGCGATCCCGGCGGGCGCGGAGGCGGTGAAGCCCCGTCGGCGCTACGCCGGGCGGCTAATCTCGATCAGAATGATCCGGCGCGCGTCCATCGTCGGTTCCTATCAGGGCGCGGGGGCTGGGAAAAGCGCAGGCTTGCGGTAACGTCGCTTTCAAGCGGGGAGACCGTGGAGGGGAACATCGATGCGCATTAAACTGGCGAGCGTGGTTTGCGCTGTGCTGATCGGCGCGCCGCTGGCGGCCTGCGAGGCGAAACCGGCCGAGAGCGCGGCGGCGGCGGCGGCGGCGGCGACGCCGGCTCAGGCGGAAGGGGCGGAGGCCTTCGTGCGCGAGCTCTATGCGTCCTATCACGACGATCCCAACGTCCAGTCGGGCCGGACCGACGCGGTCTGGTCCGCGCGGACCAAGGCGCTTTGGGATGAAAATTTCGAGGCGGCCCAGGGCGTGGGCTATCTCGGCGCCGATCCGATCTGCGCCTGCCAGGACTGGCTGAAGCTGCAGGTGACCTCGCTGGTCGTCACCCGGACGGGGCCGGACAGCGCCGACGCCGCTGTGGTGTTCGTCAACGGCGAACCGCCGGAGACGGTGCGCCAGACGCTGAAGCTGGTCCGCGAGGATGGCGGCTGGGCGGTCGACGACATCGTCTGGGGCGCCGGCCATATGCTGGCGGGCGAGCCCAATATGGTCGAGGGGCTGATCGCCTCGACCGCCGAGATCAAGGCCATGCCGGAGGAAGACCAATGAGCCGCACCTTTTATACGGGGCTGGCGCTCGCCGCCCTCGCGTTTGTCCTGGCTGCGTGCGCCCCTCCCGGCCAGCCGACGGATACGGCGCCGGCCGCCGCCGCAACAGCCGAACAGACGCCCGAGGCCTTCGTTCGGTCCTTCTACCTGACCGAGCAGGGCGGAACGGCCGTGCGGAACGAGGATCCGGACGCGCCCGAAGTCGAGGAACCCACGATCTGGTCCGCACGGACGGGGGGCCTGATCGCCGAGACCGAGGCGCTGGGGAATCCGGGCGAGTACGCCTATTTCGAAGCGAACCCGATCTGCGCCTGCCAGGATGACGGCGGCATGATGCTGAGGACCGTAACCGTGACGCCGACTGGCGCCGACAGGGCAGACGCGACCGTTCTGCTGGAATGGACCCTGGCCCAACCGGTGTCGACGGTGCGCCAGACTTTCAACCTTGTGCGCGAAGGGGAAGGCTGGAAAATCGACGACATCCAGCACGATCAGACGCAGGAATTCCCGCAACCGCCGCTGGTTCAGGACATGACCCGCTGGATCGCCGAACGGCGGGCTGAAAACGCCGCAGGAGCCAACTGATGACCCGGACCCTGAGCCTTGTTTGCGCCGCCTCGGCGCTGATGGCCTGTTCACCCGAGGCGGCCAGGGCGCCGGACGGCGATGCTACGGCGTCGGCCTCCGCAACTGCCGGTGCGACGGCTGCGACTGGACCGGTGTCGCGCGACCAGGTCTATGCGGCCGCCGGCGAGGGGCCCGAGGCCCTCGTTCGGACGATCTACGCCCAGTACGTCAACGGCGGGCCGCAAGGCGAGCAGCCGGCGCCGGGGCAGGACCCGATGTTCTCGCGCACGATGAACGCCCTGATCGGCGCCGATTTCCGGGCCGCAAACGGCGAGGTTCCGACCCTGAACTACGACCCCTTCTGCGTCTGCCAGGACCAGGGCGATTTCGTCGTCACAGCCACGGCGGTCGCCCAGGCGGACGCCAACACCGCCGAAGCGAATGTCGCCTTCACCAACATGGGAGAGCCGAAGACCCTCAAGCTCAAGCTGGTCCGCGAAGGGCCGAACTGGAAGGTCGACGACATCGTGGACGGGACGGATTCGCTGCACGACACACTGATGGCGGTGGCCGAGGCGGCGGGGTGAGGGAAGGTTGTCAAAGGGCGGGCGAGGGCCGATATTGAGGTCATGACCGACATTACGATGGTCCGCTCCGAGACAGGCCGCCGCGCCGGCAAGAAGCCGAAGGGCGTCACCCTGCGCCGGATCACCGCCGCCAACGGCGAGAAGGTGACCGTCCGTTCCATCGACGCGAACAGCGCGACCTTCGGGGAGGACTTCCTGTATGTCTTCACCAAGAACGTCGAGGCGGCGCGTCGCGACAACAAGCGGCTGTTCGGATCGGCCGATGGCGTCGGCGCCGACGACTAACCCGCCGTCGCTCTGGATCATCGCCGGACCCAATGGGTCGGGAAAGAGCAGCGCCTATGGGGCCGCGACCGTTGATGAACTCGTCGGGTCAGTGTGGATCATCAATCCGGACCTTTTGACCGCACGGATCGCAGCGACGGAAGGCGTGGAGGCGACAGCCGCCAACAGGCTGTCTGTGGAACGCATCGAGAGGTGGCTCTACGCCTCGATCGACACGCACCAGACGATCGGGGTGGAAACCGTCCTGTCCACCGACAAGTACCGGAAACTGGTTGAACATGCCCGTAGCCGGGGGTTCTCGATCAACCTGATCTACGTCTTCCTCGACAGCGTCGAACTCAACATCAAACGGGTCCGCACGCGAGTTCAGAAGGGCGGGCATGACGTCCCGGAAGACAAGATTCGCAGCCGCCGCCTTCGTTCGTTCCAGCAGTTCGGATGGTTCTTCACCCATGCCGACCGGGTCGATGTCTACGACAACTCAGACGCGACGCCGCGCCGCGTGCTGGCCAGACGCGGGCAGGAGATGGTGCTTTACGACCGGCTGCCCGACGAGATGATCGACGCCGTGGATGGGCACGATCCCGGCTTCCGCGATATCTACGACGACTGAAGCACCGTTCGCGCCGCCGCAGCATCCGCGTCGATCTGGACCTTGAGGGCGTCGAGTCCGTCGAAATTCATTTCGCCGCGCAGCAGGGCGACGAGCTCGGTCTCGACCGTCTCGCCGTAGAGGTCCTCCGCGAAGTCGAACAGCCAGACCTCGAGCAGGGGCTCGGCGATCTCGAACATGGGGCGGACGCCCAGGTTGGCGACGCCGTCGATGACGCGGCCGTCGGGCAGGCGAGTGCGGGTGGCATAGACCCCGTATGCGGGGCGCATGTAGTCGCTGAGGCGGACGTTGGCGGTCGGGACGCCGATGGTGCGGCCGCGCTTGTCGCCGTGGACGACCTCGCCCTCGATGGCGAAGGGCCGACTCAGGATGGCGGCGGCGCGGGCCATGTCGCCGGCGTTCAGGGCCTCGCGCACGGCGCTGGACGACAGTTTCAGGCCGCCGGTGTCGTCGATCCGTTCGGTGACCGCGACCGAGAAGCCTAACTGGCGGCCGATGCGGGCCAGCGAGTCGGGCGAACCGGTGCGGCCCTTGCCGTAGGTGAAGTCGAAGCCGACCGAGGCGTGGGCCAGACCCAGGCCATCCTTGCGGCGTGCCGCGCCTTGCGCTGCCTGAGGCCGGCCGGCAAGCACGTCGACGGCGAAGGCCTCGTCCGACATGGCGGCCATGCCGACGTCGAAGGGCAGGAGGTAGAGGCGGCTCACCCCCAGAGGCTCCAGCGCACGGGCCATCTGGCCGGGCGTCATCAGGCGGAAGGGGGCGGCGTCGGGCTGAAACCAGCGGCGTGGATGCGGGTCGAAGCTGACGACGGCCAGGGGCGCGCCGAGGCGGTCGGCCGCGATGCGGGCCGAGGCGATAACGGCCTGATGGCCCTTATGGACGCCATCGAAGGCGCCGAGCGCGGCGGCGGCGCCTCGCTGCGAGGCGGGCAGGTCGCGCCAGTCGCGGATGATGTCGATGGGCACGGCCTGGCCTCGATCAGGCCTTGGCGGGACGGCGGCGGCGGGGCACGCGCACCGTGGCCTCGCCCTCCATGATCATCTCGTCGCCGACATAGCCTTCGGTGCGCAGGATGACGCGGGCCGATTCGGGATCGACGGAGGCCACGGTGATCTTCGCGGTCACCACGTCGCCGATCCGGACCGGCTTGTGGAAGGCAAGAGACTGGCTGAGGTAGATGGCGCCGGCCCCGGGCAGAATGGTGCCGACGACGGCCGAACCGAACGAGGCCGAAAGCAGGCCGTGGGCGATCCGCCCGCGATAGGCCGTCTTCGAAGCGAATGCCTCGTCCATGTGGACAGGGTTGAAATCGTCCGAGGCCTCGGCGAACTGCTGGATGCGGTCCTCTGTGATGGTCACGTCCTTGACCGCCACCATGCCGGGCTCGAGTTCTTCGAGGATGTAGCCGCCCGAGGGGTGAGGTCCGGTAATCATGTGGCGGTGTTAGACGCGCTTCGCCGATTTGGCGAGAACTACCACTTCAGGTCCAGGGCGGCGTAGCGCGCGTAGGCGGTTTCGGCGGTCAGCAGGGCCTGAGCCCGGACCAGATCGATCCGGCCGTCGTCGCCACGCGCAGCGTCCCCGTGGATGCCCTGGGCGATGAACAGGCAGTCGAGCGCCTGCTGGTTGGCGCCGAGAACGTCGGTGATGACGCCGTCGCCGATACAGAGGACGCGGGAGCGGTCGACCGGGCGACCCATGAGGCTTTCCGCCTCGGCGAGGGACAGGGCGTAGATGGGGCCGTAGGGCTTGCCGGCCATGGTGACCCGGCCGCCGAGCGATTCGTAGACATCGGCGAGGGCGCCGCCGCAGTAGATGATCCTGTCGCCCCGCTGGACGATGCGGTCGGGGTTGGCGCAGATCAGCTCCAGATCGCGGGCGGCGGCCTCGGACAGCTGTTCGACATAGTGCTGGGGCGTCTCGGTCTCGTCGTCGATCATGCCGGTGACCGACAGGAAGGCGGCGTCGGCGACGCTGGTCGCGCGCTGGAGGTCCAGGCCTTCGTAGAGGATGTCGTCGCGGGCGGGACCGATGATCAGGGCCGGGCCGGGCGCACGGCGGGCCAGTTCCATCCGGGTGGCGTCGCCCGAGGTGACGAAGGCCTTCCAGCTGTCGCGGGGCACGCCGAGGCCGTCGAGCTGGGCGATGACGTCGGAGGCCGGGCGCGGCGAGTTGGAGATCAGCACGACGTGGCCGCCCTGTTCATTGAACTTCGTCAGGGCCTCGCAGGCCTCGGGCCAGCTTTCGCGGCCGTTGTGGATCACGCCCCAGACGTCACACAGCAGGATGTCGTAGTCGGCGGCGACGGCGCTGAGGCTGGGGAGGGCGTGGGGCTGGGTCATGGCGCGTGACTAACGTGTCAGGTCGAAAGGGTGAAGCGAGGGTTTGGCGGCGCGACCATGTCCTGCTAACCGGACGCGCATGAAAATCCCTCGCATCGCCCGGGCGGCCTATGGCTTCGCCCTGTTCGTCATCGTGATGGACCAATTGACCAAGGCGTGGGTTCTTGGATCCGCCGATGTGTCTGACCCGGCCATGATCCCCTCCGGCTATCTGTTCGCCGAGGTGATCCCGGGCATCCTGAACATCACCATGGTCCGCAACACCGGTGTGAGCTTCGGCCTGTTCGGAGGCGGTGAAGCGCGCTGGGCGTTGAGCGTCTTCTCGATCATCGTGGCGGGCGCGCTGGCGTGGTGGGCGCTGAAGGCGGAGCGCCGCACCCTGGTCGCAGCCATCGGCCTGGTCATTGGCGGGGCGATCGGCAATGCCATCGACCGGATCCAGTACGGCTATGTCGTGGACTTCATCGATTTCTCGGGGACCGGCGTGTTTCCGTGGGTTTTCAACATCGCCGACAGCGCTATCACCATCGGCGTTCTGCTGCTGATTATCGACAGTGTGGTGTCGGAGCGGAAGCAGGCCGTTGGCGCGGCCCACGAAAAGGCGTAATCACCCGCTCTTTCCTGCTGTCCAGAGCGCAGGTTTTGCGCCGGAGCCGAACCGACCCATGCGAACTGCCCGTATCCTGACCGTGTCCGCCATCGCCGTCTCGGCCGTCGCCCTGACCGCCTGTGGCGGCCTGCGCCAGTCCATCGGCCTGACCAAGGTCGTGCCGGACGAGTTCCTGACCGTGGCCTCGGCCCCTCTGACCGTGCCGCCGGAATACGGGCTGCGTCCGCCTGCGCCGGGCCAGCCACGCCCGCAGGAACTGGCCCCCGAAAGCGCCGCCCGCCAGATCCTGCTGGGCCAGCGTCAGGCGATCACGCGCACCCCGGGCGAACAGGCCCTGGTGGTCGCCGCCGGCGCCGACCGCGCCGACCCGCTGGCCCGCTATGTCATCGACGACGAGTTCGGAGACCTGGCGCACAAGGAAGAGAGCTTCGCCAACCGCATCCTGTTCTGGCGCCGCGACGACTCGGCCTCTCAGGCCCCGACCCAGACCCAGACAGCCCAGGGGGCGGTGACCATCGACGCCGCCAGCGAGAACGCACGCCTGCAGGCGCTGACGGGCACGCAGAACTCGATCGTGATCGCGCCGCGCCGCTCGGGCGGGTTCAAACTGCCGGGTCTGTAGGACCTATTCCTCCCCCATCGGGGGAGGGGGACCGCGTTTTCGCGGTGGAGGGGGCTGACCCAGACGCCGGCATGTGTGGCCGACCCCCTCCGTCACGGCGCGAAGATGCGCCGCGCCACCTCCCCCAGCGGGGGAGGATTGGCTTGCGTAATCCGCTGGACAGTCCTTATTGCAGACGGACTTCTCCCCGGGACCCTTCGCATGACTGATCTTCGCTCACTGAGCCACCTGTCCGGGGTCGAACAACTGAGGCTCGGGTTCCAGGTCGACGACAACGCCGCGCCGATCGCGAAGACCCTCGACTATCGGCTGACCGAGGTCGAGGAAGGCCGGGTGGTGTTCGAGGGGACGCCGACGCGGGCGGTCTACAATCCCATCGGCACGGTGCACGGCGGCTGGATGGCGACCCTGCTGGACTCGGCCTGCGCCTGCGCGGTGCATTCGATGCTGAGGCCGGGACAGGTCTATACGACGCTGGAGATCAAGACGGTCTTCCACCGCGCCCTGACCGAGGGCGTGACGGTGAAGGCCGAGGGGCGGATCGTGCAGATCGGACGGCGCGCAGGCTTCGCCGAGGCGGACCTGAAGGGGGTGGATGGCAAACTCTATGCGACCGCGACCTCCACCTGTCTGGTGATGGAGACGAAGTAGCCAGCCCGGACCATGGTCGTTGCCGACCCGAACAGCGCGGATGGCGGGCTACATCGGCGGAACGACGCCGTCCTTGCCCATCGCCAGGAACCCGGCCGTGGTCGCACCCGCCGGTATGACGGCATAGACCTTCTGTCCGACCGCCAATGACGCCCGTTCGGTAGGTTCGAACCGTACGATCGGCGTCCCCTCGGGAATGGTGACGTTGGCCGTGCCGCCCTCGTAGGAAATGGTCAGCATGCGGCCGCCGGACGAAGACTCGCTGCTGGCGACCGTCCCGTTGGTCATCATGCTTTGGCTCTCGACGGCGCCGTTGGTCATGGCGCTCTGACTTGCGACCGTGCCGTTGGTCATGGCGCTCGACGCGGCCGGGGTGGCGCCCCTTGATGCGACAACGCCCGGCGTGTCCCAGGCATAGTGGCCCTCGCCGGCGCCGCGCATCGGTTCGGGGAAGATCACCAGTTCGACCGCTCGAAGGGCCGTCTTCGGACCCGTTGTAGCGGTGCCGACGAAATCGCCGTCCTGGAGTGTCGAGAGGCTTGACGATACGACCCAGATAAACCGGGTGTCCGCTGCGACGGGGACAGAGACCGTCCGGCCGTCCCAGGTCTGAACCGTCATCGTATCGCCCGCCAGGGACTGGACCGTGCCGCGCACCCGAACGGTGCTGGGGGCGGCGACGGTCGCCTCTTCAACGGGGGGTGTGGGCTCGGGGGCAGAGCATGCGCCGAGCATCGCCAGCACGGCAGGAATGAGGGCCAGGTTTCTGATCGGTGTCATGGTGCATCCGGGCGTCGGGAGATCGGCGTTCGACCCCCGTTTCGGCTCGCACACTGCACGTTCGTAGCGGCGCTTGCCATGGCTCCCGTGGTGCGACGAAACGTCCCCTCACCGGACCAAAGTCAGGCGTACCGCCGACGCTTCTCTGCGCTGATCAGCGTCGACCGCACGAAGTCGGCGGGCGGGTCGGTCTCTGCGAGGACAGCTTCCTTGATGGCGCGCGGCTCGCCGAACAGGTGGCCCTGGCCCATGGAGATGTCGAGCTCGAGAATGTCCACGATCTGGCGTTCCGACTCGCACTTCTCGGCAATGACCTCGATGCCGTAGCGGCGGGTCAGCTGGGCGAAGTCGGCGGCCTGGATGTCGCGCAGGGACGGGATCGGCGAGCCGCCGTCCAGATCCAGAAGCTGTTCGATCAGCAGGTCGGCGGCCACCTTGACGAAGCGGACGTCGGACCGCTGAAGGTCGTTGAAATCGAGGTCCAGGGTCTGAACCTTGTCGATCGAGAAGCGGAAGCCGAGGTCGGCCAGCTTGGCCATGTTGCGGGCCTCGACCGCGCCGCGGGCGTCGAAAGTCGCCTGACCCAGTTCGAAGATCAGGGCCTGGTTCAGGTCGCGGTTTTCGCTGAGGAACTCCAGGAACTGCGGGAAGAAGGTCTCGTCGCCGAGGGACGACAGGGCGACGTTGCAGAAGACGCCGACCTTGCGGTCCTGACGGGCCAGGCGGCGCACGATCTGGGCGCAGCGGAACAGCAGCAGGTTGTCGATGGCCGGCACCAGACCCTCGCCCTCGGCGATCGACAGGTATTCGGCCGGCATCATGACCCGGTCCGTCGAGTCGCGCAGACGGGTGAAGCTCTCGTAGAAGACCGTGCGGCGCTGGGGCAGGGTGACGACGGGCTGGAGATAGAGGTCGACGCGGTTCTCCGAGAGAGCGTCGTGGACGGTCTTGAGCAGCAGGTTCGACTGGTAGTGACGGCGGGCCTCGACACTGTCGGGAGCGACCATGGGGGTGACCGACAGGCGCTGGTCGATGGAGACGCTCATTTGCTGGATCAGGTCTTCCAGCATGCGGACTTCGCCGGTGAGTTCATCGGTGCGCGACAGGGCGCCGGCCTCGATGGCGGTGGCGAGGTCGCCGAGCGCGGTCTGGGTCTGCTCCAGCGCGTCGGCGAGCAAACGGTGGGCCTCGCGGACCTGGCCGATCTCGGTGCGCAGGGCCTTGCGTTCACCGATGCCGGTGAAGATAGCGTGGATCGCCGTCAGGACGCCCAGCACGCCGAGCGTCGCGGCCACGCCCGGGCCGATGCCGAGGCCGGCGCGCCACAGGAAGGCGCCGACCGTCATCGCCAGGAAGACGTAGCCGAAGAACAGGAAGCCGTTGGTCAGTGCGCGCATGGGAACGGTGAAGTCCGACTTCCCGGATGGAATCGCCCGAGTATCGGGGTATCAGGACGAAACAGCTAGGGTGTGGGCCAAAGAAACCACGCCGAAACAGGGGATACGCATGGAACTGTTCGATCTGACCGGCAAGGTCGCCGTCATCACCGGCTCGTCCAAGGGCATCGGCAAGGCCATCGCCGAGCGGATGGCCGAGCACGGGGCCAGGGTGGTCATCTCGTCGCGCAAGGCCGGCCCCTGCGAGGAGGTCGTGCAGGAGATCAACGGCAGGTACGGGGAGGGCCGTGCGATGGCGATCCCGGCCAATATCGCCTCCAAGGAAGACCTGCAGCGGCTGGTCGACGAGACCAACGCCGCCTGGGGCCAGATCGACATCCTGGTCTGCAACGCGGCGTCCAACCCCTATGCCGGGCCGATGGCGGGGATCGCCGACGAGCAGTTCGAGAAAATCTTCCACAACAATGTGCTGGCCAACCACTGGCTGACCCAGATGGTCGCCCCGCAGATGCTGGAACGGAAGGACGGGGCGATCGTGATTATCTCGTCCATCGGCGGCCTGCGCGGCAACGCCCTGATCGGCGCCTACAATGTGTCGAAGGCGGCGGACATGCAGCTGGCGCGGAACCTGGCCGTCGAGTGGGGGCCGTCGAACGTGCGGGTCAACTGTATCGCGCCGGGCCTGATCCAGACCGACTTCGCCCGCTATCTGTGGGAGAATGAGGAGGTCCTGAAAGTGACCGTCGAGCCGAACCCGATGAAGCGCATCGGCCAGCCGGACGAGATCGCGGGCACGGCCGTCTATCTGTGCTCGAAGGCGGGCTCGTATGTGAACGGCCAGACCCTGGTGGTGGACGGCGGGCTGACGATTGCCTGGTGAGGCCAGCAAGGGCCGGGGCGCCGGGGGCCCGGGTCTTCGTCAGGACCTGATCTGGCGGCTGGAGGCGGCGCTGTTCGCCGGCTTCATCGGCCTGATGCGGCTGATCGGCCTGGAAGCGGCGTCGAACTTCGGCGGCTGGGTGCTGCGGACGCTCGGCCCCCTCACGGGGACGCAGAAGACGGTGCTGCGGAACCTGCGGATCGCCTTCCCCGAGATAGGCGAGGAGGAGCGGCGACGGCTGGCCCTGGAACAGTGGGAACAGACGGGGCGAACCTTCGCCGAGACGGCGGTGATGGACCGGTTGACCCCGGCGTCGGGGCGGATCGACATCGTCGGGGCCGAACGGCTCGAGGCGATCCGGGCCTCGGGCAAGCCGGTGGTCTTCGTGTCCGGGCACATGGCGAATATCGAGACGATGGCCGCGGTTCTGGTTGCCTCGGGCGTGCCGGTGCAGGTGACCTATCGGGCGGCCAACAACCCCTATGTCGACGCCCAGATCATCGCGGCGCGGGCCCGGTACGGGGTGAAGCTGTTCGCCCCCAAGGGCGGGGACGGGGCGCGTGAGCTGCTGGCCGGGATGGCGCGCGGCGAGAGCGTCGCCCTGATGAATGACCAGAAATTTTCGGAAGGGCCGGAAGTGACCTTCTTCGGCCAGCCGGTGAACGCGGCGCCGGGGCCGAGTCGGCTGGCGCTGCGGTTCGGCACGGTGCTGCAGCCGATGTCGGTGGTGCGGCTGCCGGGCGTACGGTTCCGGGTCACGGCGCACGCGCCGATCGAACTGGCCAGGACCGGCGACCGGACGGGCGACATCGTGCGGGGGGTGCAGGCTATCACGCGCTTCGTCGAGGAGCGGGTGCGAGAGCATCCGGTGGACTGGTTCTGGGTCCACAAGCGGTGGCCGGACCGGGTTTATCGGGAGTTGGAAGACGCCGAGTAACAGCGCGCTGACGTCTTGATGCGGGTTCGACCGAATAGCTTTGGGGTGGCAGGGCCAAGCTTAATTCAAGAGCGACGGTCAGACGGATGAACTACTTCCGGCAATACGATTTCGCGATGGTGGCGAATATTGGCGCGCTGTCTGCGTATCGCGCCACTTCGGTTTATTTGCCGTTTTGACTATCGGCTGAGATGCAAAGAGACTCGCAAGATCGCGGAACTGAAACGCGACAGGGCCCCGAACCGAGGCGTCAGACCTTGCCGGAACCGTCGGTGTTCGTGGAGGCGTCTTCCGCAACGTCGGTCGAACGACGGCGCGGACCCTTGTAGCTTGCGACACTCGAGGTCCGCCGACGGTCCGGGCCAAAGTAGTCGTCGGTCTTCACATAGGGGCGCGGGCGCATGATGACGGCCTGGATGCGATCGAACACGGCCTTGGCGGTGATCGGCTTGACAACGAACTCCGTCACCCCGGCGTCGCGGGCCTCAACCACACGATGCTTCTCCGAATGGCCGGTCATCATGATGATCGGCAGATAGGGGTTGGCGCTGTCGGGGCTGTTTCGGACCAGGCGGGTGAACTCCACTCCGTCCAGAGGGAACATGTTGAAGTCGACGATGGCGAGATCGATCTGATGGTCGCGCACAACGTCGAGCGCCATGGCGCCATCGGACACCTCGCGGATATTGCGGATTCCAGCGGACTGGAGAATGGCGGACGTGATGGCTCGCATGTGCTGGTTGTCGTCGACCAGCAGGACGTTGAGCGATTGAAGGGCGGACATTTGGTGATCGGGCCGAGGCCGCCCCGACGGCGGTCTAATTATTAATTCTACGGGGAAAGATCAGCAAGGTCCACGCGGAATGAAAGCTTAGCCGCTCGTGTAAGCCGTTTCCGGAGCCGATTCACCGATCATCAGAGACGGATCACAGTTCCGATCGCGCCATTTCATGCGCCAGCACAGATGCGGCCCGGTGGCGCGGCCCGTCATTCCGACCCGTCCGATGACGTCGCCGCGGGTGATTCGCTGGGTCGGCAGGACGTCGATGCGCGACTGGTGCAGGTAGGCCGTGATCAGGCCCTGACCGTGGTCGATCAGGGTCAGGCCGCCTTCGAAATGCATGCCGGCGCGGGCGAAGGTGACGACGCCGTCCGCCGGCGCCCGGATCGGAGAACCGGCGGGTGCGGCCAGGTCTATGCCGTAGTGCGGCCGGGCGGGCGTGCCGTTCAGAACGCGCTGGGAACCCCACAGACTGGTCACCCGATAGCTGTCCAGCGGCCAGGTGAAGCCGGAACGGAAGTCGTCGGCGTCAACGCGGCTCGCGAAGCCCTCGGTCTTCAGCACGATCTCTTCCTGGATCCGGGCGAGCAGCATCGGGTCCGAGGGCTCCACCGTCGACGGGGGCAGGCCGTTGATGCGGGTTGAGGGGAAGGTCCCGGGCGCGATCGACAGGGTGCGGCGGGCGACGCGGCCCTGGCCGCGCACCTCCAGCTGGGCCGACGGCGGGGCGTCCCGGTCGAAGCCGACGATGAACAGGCCGGCCGCGGAGGCGGTGGTCAGGGCTTCTCCGTCAATGAAGACCATGGCCCGCGGCTCCGCCCGCCCCATGGCGAACCCGCCCTGGACGAAACGGCCGGTCAGGGCGAGACCGTCGGACGGATCGGCGAAGGCTGGCCCCGAGAGGGTGGCGGCGCCGGCGCCCAGGATCAGGCCGCGCCGCGAAGGCGTCACTGATCGACCATCCGGGACAGGGCTTCGGCCGGACCGAAATAGGGTTCCTGATGCTCCACGGACCAGTAACGCAGGATCTCGAGCGGGATCGGCCGTCCGGAGACGGCGCACAGGACGAAGGGGCCGGGCTTGAGTACGGCGAACTCGCCGTCGCCGTAGTGGAGGGTCGCGGGGGAGGGGACGGAGGTCATGGCGACAGGATAGCGGGAGATCCGTCCGTCGTCTCCTCCCCGTCGCGCAGCGATGGGCAGGTGGATCCGTAGCCAGGCGGAGGACGCGGAGGGGGGCATGGCGACCTCCAGAAGCCGTCCGTCTGCTCGCGAAGGGCTCGCATCCACCGCCCGATTCGCGAGGGAGCGAACAGGGAGGAGATTGTCGTCAGAAGAGGTCGCCCTGGCTCGCCGGGGCCGCTTTCGCCTTCGGAACCGGCTTCGCCCTCACCGCGCCGTCGCCCTCGATATGCGCCCCCTTGGAGCCATCGGGGAAGACCAGTGTCACGGCCTGCCCCGGCGACAGGGCGGCGGCGGACGAGACCATCGCGCCGGTCTCGTCGTCGACGCGCGCAAAGCCGGGTTTGGGGCGCTTCGGGTCGAGGCTGGCCAGGGCGCGGGCGAGGGCGGCGAGGCGGGTCTCGGCGCGCTCGATAGTCTGCGGTCGGACGCGCTCAAGGCGTGACGCCAGGTTCTGCATGCCAAGCTCGCGACGCTTCTGCCGGTTGACGATCGACTCTGGATTCAAGCGACCCGAGACAAGCAGCAGGCGACGTTCATGGCCGGAGGTGTTGGCGCGCAGTCCTGAGATCAGACGGGCGGCTTGCCCCTCAAGCCGTGCCTCCCGTTGCTCGATAGCGCGTTTCAGAAGGGCCGGCGCGAAACGGCTGCCGATCACGACAAGGCGGCGGTGATGCAGTTCGGTGTTGCGGCCGAGGCCCGAGGCGAGGCGGCTGGAGGCGTGGTCGAGACGCTGCTGGGCCAGGGCGACCAGTTCCTCCGGTCGGGCGGGCAGGCCGCGCGCCACGGAGCGCAGGCGAATGCGGCGGTCCTCCAGCAGCCGGGCGCCGGAACGATCCAGACGGCGCTCCAGATCGGTGACGAAGGCGCGCAGGTCGGCCAGCACTGGCGTGGCCAGTTCGGCGGCGCCCGTCGGGGTCGGGGCGCGCCGATCCGAGACGAAGTCGATCAGGGTGGTGTCCGTCTCGTGCCCCACGGCCGAGATGATCGGGATGGTCGCCGCCGCCACGATGCGCGCCAGGCCCTCGTCGTTGAAGCACCACAGGTCCTCGACCGAGCCGCCGCCCCGCGCCACGATCAGCAGGTCGGGGCGGGGGATGGCGCCGTCCCTGGTCATGGCGTCGAAGCCGCGAATGGCGTTTCCGACCTGGCCGCAGGCGGCGTCGCCCTGGACCACGACCGGCCAGACGATGACCCGGCAGGGCCAGCGCTCGGCGATCCGGTGCAGGATGTCGCGAATGACGGCGCCGGTCGGGCTGGTGATAACGCCGATCGTGCGCGGATAGAGGGGGATGGGCGTCTTGCGGGCCGGATCGAACAGGCCCTCGCCCGACAGTTTGACCTTCAGCCGTTCGAGTTGGGCCAGGAGGGCGCCGGCGCCGGCCGCCTCCATCGATTCGATCACGATCTGGTACGACGACCGCGCCGGGTAGGAGGTGATCTTGCCGGTGACGATGACCTCGAGGCCTGTCTCAGGCTGGACGCCGAGGCCGCGCGCAGAGCCTTTCCAGACCACGCCGTCGATAGCCGACTTGTCGTCCTTCAGCGTCAGATAGATGTGGCCGGAGGCGTGGCGATTGACCTTGGACACCTCGCCTCGCAGCCGGACGTGGCCGAACCGGTCCTCCAGCGTGCGCTTCAGGGCGAAGGACAGCTCGGAAATCGACAGGGGCGGATTGTTGTCGCCCACGCCCTGGCTTTGGGCGGCGGCCGGCTCGGCGTCAGCGGGGCCTGCGAAGACGTAGTCGTCGGTCATGGTGCGACTGTAGCGTCGCCGGGGGGGTGCGGAAACCGCTGCATTCTGCCTATATCGACGGATGAACGACCAGGATTGCATTCCCCATCGGGACGAGGAGAACCCGAACGAGCGCGAGCTTTCGCGCCGCAGCGGCGACTCGGCGGTCGGCGTCTGGGTGATCCTGGTGTTGATCTTCATGCTCGCCGCCGTGGTCTATGTGGTTTCCGCCCTGCTCTGACAGTCTGCGGCCTTGACCAGAGTGGCCCGCGCGGCCATTCCGCGCGGATGGATATCCTGCTGGTCGGATCGGGAGGGCGCGAGCACGCCCTGGCCTGGAAAATGCGGCAATCGCCGCTGGTCGACCGCCTGTTCTGCGCGCCCGGAAATCCCGGCATCGCCAAGGTCGCCCAATGCGTGCCGGACATCCGCGCCGACGACGCCGAGGGCCTGGCCCGGCTGGCGCGTGAGCTGAAGGTCGGTCTTGTGGTCGTCGGGCCGGAAGTTGCCCTCGCGGCCGGTCTCGCGGACCTGCTGAACGCCGCCGGCATTCCCTGTTTTGGACCCAGCGCCAAGGCGGCGCAGCTGGAGACGTCCAAGGCCTTCTCCAAGGCCTTCCTGGAGCGGCACGAGATCCCGACGGCGCATTACGGCGTCTATGATCGGGTCAAGGACGCCAAGGCTGCGTTGTCGGTGTTCAAACCCCCCTATGTCATCAAGGCGGACGGTCTGGCGGCGGGCAAGGGGGTGGCGATCAGCCCCGACCGTCGCGACGCCGAGGCGGAGATCGAGCGGATGCTGGGCGGGCGATTCGGCTCGGCCGGTTCGCGCGTCGTGATCGAGGAGTTCATGGAGGGCGAGGAGGGATCCCTGTTCGCCCTGTGCGACGGCAAACGCGCCGTCCTGTTCGGCGGGGCCCAGGATCACAAGCGGGCCTTTGACGGGGATCTGGGGCCCAACACGGGCGGCATGGGCGCCTATTCGCCGGCGCCGGTGTTCGTCGAGGCGATGGTGATGACCGCCGACCGCCGGATCGTGCAGCCGACGCTGGAGGCCATGTCTGCCGAGGGCGCGCCCTACAAGGGCGTGCTCTACGTCGGGCTGATGTCGACCGATGAAGGTCCCAA
Organism: Brevundimonas sp. TWP2-3-4b1; assembly: GCF_049897665.1. Classification (NCBI taxonomy): domain Bacteria; kingdom Pseudomonadati; phylum Pseudomonadota; class Alphaproteobacteria; order Caulobacterales; family Caulobacteraceae; genus Brevundimonas; species Brevundimonas sp. TWP2-3-4b1. The sequence continues at coordinate 27,110 of NZ_JAFCWQ010000018.1, forward strand.
AGTCGTCGAGTTCAACGCCCGCTTCGGCGACCCGGAATGCCAGGTCCTGATGATGCGCATGGCGGGGGACATCGTCCCTTATCTGCTGGCCTGCGCGCGCGGGGACGTGTCGCGCCTGCCGGAGCCGGAGTTCAAGCCGCAGACAGTGATCTGCGTGGTCATGGCGGCCAAGGGTTACCCCGACAGCCCTCTGGAGGGCTCGATCATCCGGGGCGCGGAGCAGGACTTCGGCCCGCACGTGCAGGTCTTCCACGCGGGGACGCAGCGTCGCGAGGACGGGACCCTGGTCGCGGCCGGCGGGCGTGTGCTGAGCGTCTGCGCTGAGGGGGACGACATCGCCGAAGCGCGCGAGCGGGCCTATGCGGCGGTGCGCAGGATCGACTGGCCCGGCGGGTTCTGCAGGACCGACATCGGCTGGCGCGCGCTGGAGCGCGAGTAGCCTCTAGGCGTAGGCGAACAGCAGGCGGCCCTCGCCCATACGTTCGCGCAGCATCGGCAGATCGGTGTGGGCGGTGGAGAAGCAGCCGTAGCTGCGGCCCAGCTTGCCTTCGCGGGCGAGGAACTCCGGATCCGCATAGTCGGCGCCGTGAACGATGATGGCGCGGTCGCGGGCCATGTTGTTCGAATACTCAAGCCCGTCGAGCAGGACGTTCGGGCCCTGCTGAGCGCCCCAACCCGCGCCGGCGGTGGCGTAGGCGCCGACCGAGGACATGTAGCTTTCCGGGGTGTTGGAGAAGGTTCGGGCGAAGCCGGAGTGCTCCGGGTCCGAGCCGCGGCCGTGGCAGGTGCGGAAAGCGGTGACGCGGCCGCTGATCAGATCGACCTCGAACATGCGAGCGTCGCCGGAGAATTTCTGGAAGTCGACCAGATACATGCGGTCGCGCAGGGTGATCCTGTGGCTGTGCACGTCCAGCGCGGCCATGGCCCGGCTCATCAACTCGGGGCGCACGAGGCGGCCGGGGTCCAGCGCCGGCGGGGTGATCTGCGGAATGGGCGCGAGGGGCGGCGGCGGAGGGGCGGCGGCCAGGACGATCGGCATCTGCGCGACGGGTGCGGTGGCGCAGCCGGCGAGCATCGCCGAACCCCCCAGTATCAATCCCCGTCTCGATAGCCGCATGCGACGCCCTTCGTAGCGGTTATGCCGAAGTCATAGCTTGTTTCCCAAAATACGCCGCCGGGTTCAACCGGAGCCTTGGCCGAAAGCCACCGGCGCGTATGGTGACGCACAGTATCAGGGAGAGGTTTATGAAGTTCGTCGCAATCGCGGTCGCCGCTGTTTTCACGCTCGCAGGGCCTTCGCAGGCGCAGCAGAGCCCCGCCTCACAGGCTTTTCCCGCGAACGGGGAGACGACGTTCGTTCAGGCAGGGCGGCTTCTGGCGGACCCCGAGAGCGGTGTTGTGTTGCGCGATAAAACTCTCGTGATCGTAGGGAACCAGATCACAGAAATCCGCGACGGCTTCGTCGGCGAGGGGCCGAACGTCGTCGATCTGCGCGATTCCTTCGTTCTGCCGGGCCTGATCGACAGCCATGTTCACCTGACCTCTCAGCAGAGCCCGACCGGGCGGCTGGACGCGGTGACGCGCGACGCGGCCGACAGCGCCATGATCGGCGCCGGCTTCGCGCGGAAGACCCTGATGGCCGGTTTCACCACCGTGGCGGATCTGGGCGGCGACAACGACGCGGTCTTCGCGTTGAGGGACGGAATCCGGCGCGGGGACGTGCCGGGACCGCGGGTCATCGCCTCCGGGTCGTCGGTGTCGATCCACGGCGGCCACGGAGACATCAACGGCTATCGCGACGACATCATGCACCTGCTGTCGTCCGAGAGCGTCTGCTCGGGACCGGAGGACTGCATGAGGGCCGTGCGGACCCAGGTGCGGTCGGGCGCCGATATCATCAAGATCACCGCCACCGGCGGGGTTTTGTCCAACACGGCGGCGGGCCTGGCCCAGCAGTTCACAGACGCTGAGCTGGCCGCCATCGTCGAGGTGGCGCACCGGATGGGGCGCCAGGTGACGGCACACGCCCATGGCGCCGACGGGATCAACGCCTTCCTGCGGGCCGGCGGGGACTCGATCGAGCACGGCACCTATCTGGACGACGAGTCGATCCGGCTGTTCCGCCGTGAGGGCGTCTATCTGGTGCCGACCCTGCTGGCCGGAGACTTCGTGGCGCGGGTGGCGGCCAGTCCGACCAACTTCTTCACGCCCGCCCAGACGGCGAAAGCGCTGGAGGCAGGGCCGAAGATGCTGGACATGGCCCGGCGCGCGCACGAGGGCGGCGTCCGGATCGCGTTCGGCACCGACACTGGGGTTTCGGCGCATGGAGACAATGCGCAGGAGTTCGCGCTTCTGGTGCAGGCGGGGATGACACCGCTGGAAGCCATCCAGGCGGCGACGGTGGTGGCGGCCGAGCATCTGAGGATCGCCGACCAGGCCGGGCTGATCGCGCCGGGCCGTCCGGCGGACATCGTGGCGGTCGAGGGTGATCCCCTGACCGACGTCACGACGCTGGAGCATATGGCCTTCGTGATGAAGGGCGGCGTGGTCTACCGCGCCGAGTGAGCCAGGAAGGCCGAGAACGCCGCCTCGTCCTCGAACCGGGCGGCGACAGGCCATGAGACCACACGGGTCCGCCAGTCGGGAGGCAGGCGGACCCAGTCTTTTTCGGTTGTGACCAGACCGGCGTCGAAGACGGCGGCGCGGTCGGCGAGGAAGGCAAGATCTTCCGGCCGGTATTCCGCATGGTCCGGGAACGGCGCGAAGTCTACGAGCTCGCATCCGGCGGCGATCAGGGCGCGCTCGACCTTCCACGGCTTGGCGATGCCCGCGAACCCGACCTGGGGGCCGGGTGGCGGCGCGCGGCCGGGCTCCAGCCGGGCGATGAAGGTCGGCAGGGCTCCGAATACGGCCAGCAGTTCAGGATCGGCGGGCGGGCTGTCGCCGGGCAGCAGGACGACGACCGCGTCGGCGCGGGCGAGACCGGCGGCCAGCGGTTCCCGCATCGGACCTGAGGGGAAGACCGAGCCATCGCCGAAGGGCCACTCGTCCTCGCGAGTCTCGCCGTCGACGACGATCAGGCTGAGGGTCTTCGTCAGGGTCGGGTTCTGGTGAGCATCGTCGAGCACGAGGGCCCGGGCGCCGGCCTCGACCGCTGCGCGGGCGCCGGTGACACGGTCGACGGAGATCCAGGCGGGGGCCTCGCCGGACAGCATCAGGGGCTCGTCGCCGACGTCGGCGGCGGTGTGGTTGGCCGGATCGACGCGGAGCGGGCCGGTGAGCTTGCCGCCGTAGCCGCGCGACAGGGCGTGGGCGTCGACGCCCTGCCGACGAACCAGACGCAGGACTTCGCGGGCGACCGGGGTCTTGCCGGAGCCGCCGACGGTGAGGTTGCCGATCGAGATGACGGGGACACCGACATCGACGGGCGCGGCGCGGGCGATGCGGCGGGCGGTGGCTGCGGCCCATACCCACGAAACGGGCTTCAGCAGGGTGCGGGCGACGCGGCCGTGGCGGCCGTCGCGCTGATACCACCAGCGAGGGGTGGAAAGCTTCATCGGCGCGGCCGGGACGACGGCGGCAGAAGCGGCTGAAGCGCCTCCCACAGGCGGTCGAGACCGGCGCCGACATCGGCGGCGGCCCGGCGCGCGCGCTCACCCATGGCTCGGGCGGCGGCGGGATCGTTCAGCAAGGGCGCGACGACGCCGGGCAGGTCGCCGGGCGTGGCGACGAGTTCCAGGCCTCCGGCGGCGACGAGATCGGCGGTGACGGCCTGCCAGTTGGAGGCGTCGGGACCGGCGACTGCGGGCCTGGCCAGACGCGCGGGCTCCAGCGGATTGTGCCCGCCCCAGGGCTCGCGACCGAGGAAGGAGCCGAATGAGCCGCCCATGACCACCACATCGGCGAGGCGCAGGAACAGGCCGAGCTCGCCCAGGGTGTCGGCGACATAGATGTCCGTCTCGGCGTTCGGCTGGGCGCCACGCGATCGCAGGGCGAAGCGGTAGCCGTCGCGGGTCAGGGCGGTGGCGATCTCGGGTCCGCGCTCGGGGTGGCGGGGGACGAGGATCAGGCACAGGCGCTCGGCGAGATGGTCGAGGGCGCGGACGATGGCGATCTCCTCGCCCTCGTGGGTCGAGGCGGCGACGATCACAGGGCGGTCGCCGATGGCGGCGCTGAGGGCGGTGAAGGCCGAGGCGTCATGGGGCAGGGCGGCGCCGGAAAGCTTCAGATTCACCTGGCCGCCGACGCGGGCGCCCAGGCGGTGCAACCGGGCGGCTGAAACATCGTCCTGGGGCATGACGACGGAGAAGGCGGAGAGGAGCGCGTGAGCCGATTTCGGGAAACGGGCCCAGCCGGCGGCGGTCTTTTCGGTGATGCGGGCGCTGACGAGGGCCAGCAAAATCTTCCGGTCGCGGGCGGCGAGGATCAGGTTGGGCCAGAGCTCGGACTCGACGAAGACGCCAACTGAGGGCCGCCAGTGGTCGAGGAAGGCGGCGACCCCGCCGGGGACGTCCACGGGCGCGAACTGGTGGATCACGCCCGGAGGCAGGCGGCGGGCCAGCAACTCTGCCGAGGTTACCGTGCCGGAGGTGACGAGGACGGTCAGGTCGGGGCGGGCCTTCACGATCCGCTCGACGACGGGCAACAGCGACAGGGTCTCGCCGACGCTGACGCCGTGCAGCCAGACCAGGTCGCCGTCAGGGCGGGCGACGCCAGGAACGCCGAGGCGTTCGTCGACGCGGACGGCGTCTTCCTTGCCCTGTTTGACGCGGGCGTCGAGCAGGCGCGGGGCCAGGGGTTCCAGCATGCGGGTCAGCAGGCGGTAGGCGAGCAGAGGGAGGGTCACAGCCGCTCCAGCCCGGTGATGGCGTCGGCGCGGGCCTCTACGGCGGTCAGCCTTTCCGCCCAGGGACCGGTGACGTCAGAGAGTTCGGCGCCCTCGGGGTAACGGGCGATGTCATAGACGATGGCGCCGCGACCGAAGGGCAGGGGCAGGATGGCGCGATCCCAGCTGTTCAGGCGGATGGCTGGATGGCAGCTCATGCCGATGAACAGGGCCGGAGCGCCGGACATCCGCGCCATCAGGGGCAGGCCCTCGGCCATGACCCGCGTTGGGCCGCGCGGGCCGTCGGGGGTGATGGCCAGAGCGCCGACCTTGAGCTGTTTCAGGCCGTCGCGGAGCGCGCGGGAGCCGCCCTTGGCCGCGTCAGCCTTGTCCTTGTTGGCGGAGGAGCCGCGCACTGCCGGGAAGCCTTGCAAGGCCACGGCTTTGGCGATGAACTGGCCGTCCGGGCTGAGTGAAATCAGGGCCTTGGCGGGTTGAGCCAGGTCGAGCGGCCAGCACGCGGGACTGAGACCAATGCGCGAATGCCAGAAGGCGCAGATGACGCCGCCGCCGTCGGCCCAGACCTTTTCGGCATGCTCGCGGCCCTCCCAGGTCCAGCGGATCGTGGCGAAGCAGAGCTTCATCCAACCGGCGAGCACGAACGACAGGATGGTCTGGATGAGGGGATTGCGGAGCGGCCTCACGTCACGCGACCGTGGCGACGGCAGGGGTCCCGTCGAGCGACTGCTGTTTCGCCAGCCGGCTGTAGAGTCCGCCCTTCCTGACGAGGCTCGCGTGGGTGCCGCTCTCGACGATGCGACCGGCCTCCAGCACCACGATGCGCGTCGCATGCCGGACCGTGGACAGTCTGTGAGCAATCATCAATGTTGATCGCCCTGCCATGAGCCGTTCCAGCGCAGCCTGAACAAGGGCTTCGCTCTCGGTGTCGAGGGCCGAGGTGGCTTCGTCGAGCAACAGGATGGGCGCGTCCTTGAGGAAGGCGCGGGCGATGGCGATGCGCTGACGCTGGCCGCCCGACAGCCGCATGCCGCCTTCGCCGGCGCGGGTCTGGTATCCTTGGGGCAGGGCGGTGATGAAGTCGTGGGCAGCGGCGGACCTGGCGGCCTCGGCGATCTGGTCGGGCGTGGCGTCGGGCCGCGCATAGGCGATGTTGGCGGCGATCGTGTCGTCGAACAGGAAGGGTTCCTGGGTCACCAGGGCGATCCGGGCGCGCAGGTCCGGCAGGCTGAGCTCGCGCAGGTCGGCGCCGTTGATCGTCACCTTGCCCGAGGTCACGTCATAGAAGCGCGGCAGCAGGCTGAGCAGGGTCGACTTGCCGCCGCCGGACGGACCGACCAGGGCGACGGTCTCTCCCGGCGCGACGGTCAGGGAGACCTCCGTGATTGTGGGCGAGGCGGCGCCGTAGCTGAACGACACCTCGTCGAAGGCGATCGTCGCGGGGCCGGGCAGCAGGGCCTTGGGCGAAGCGGCCTCGCGGATCTCCGGGGCGATGTCCAGGGCGCCGAACAGGCGACGCGCGGCGGTCAGGCCTTCGGCGACGACGGTCTGCAGATTGGTCACCTGACGCAGGGATTGGCCGGCCGCCATGAGGAGGCCGACATAGGCCGCGAAGGCGCCGACCGTCATCTGGTCGTTGCGCGCCTGCCAGCCGGCGTAGGCCATGACGGCGGCGACGACCAACATGGCGACGAGGTTGGAGAAGGGGCCGGCGAAGGCTCTGGAATCGGCGGACTTGATGACGTGGCGCTGACGACGGCCGACGACCTCGGCCACCCGCGCCTGCTCGGCCGCCTCGCGGTTCTCGATCTTGATCAGGCGGACGCCGTCGAGGTTCTCCATCAGGGCGGTGGAGAGGTTCTCGGTCTCGACCATGGCGCCGGTCGTGGCCTTGCGCATCCGCTTGCCGAAACGCTGGATGACGAAGGCGATCAGCGGCGCGCCGAGCAGGACGATGGCCGTCAGCCGCCAGTCCGACCAGGCCATGAAGATCAGCACCGCGATCAGGGTCAGGCCGTGCTGGGTGTAGTTGACCACGCCGCTGGTGAAGGCCTCCCGCACCAGGTTGGCGTCGAATAGGACGCTGGAAACGAAGGCTCCGGAATGCTGGCTGCGCAGGCGGGCAAGGTCGGCGCGGATCATGGATCCGAACAGCCGCACCTGGATGTCGCCGACGATGCCGTGCCCCAGGCGATTGACGAGTGCGGCCTGGCCGAGCGAGGCCGCCGTCCAGATCAGGCCGATGCCGACGATAATCGCCGGGATGGCGACCAACGCATGCTGGGGGGCGACGACGAACAGGCCGGCCACCTTCACCGGATTGCCCAGGAACATGCCGTCGATGGCGGGCTGGAGCAGTTGCAGCACCGTGGCGGCGCTGAGGCCCGCGATCGCGGCGCAGATCATCGACAGGACCAGCACGGCCTTGCGGCGGGACAGGTAGTCGCGCCAGATGCGGCCGATCAGGGGACGCGAGGCGGCGTCCTCCTGCGAAACGGTCGGAACGGGCGAAGTCATCCGCCCGAGGTCGGACGACCTGCCCCGCAAGTCAAGGGATCACTCGGCAGGCGGCGGCAGGTCGGCGTCGGTGATCATCGCCGTGCCCTGAGCGTCGGTGACGATCCGGGCGGGCGCCACGGTCGGGTTGGCGGGATAGGTCTGGCCGTCGAAGGCCAGCAGGGCCTCGCCCTCGCCGGTCATCACGCCCAGGTCCGGGCGGCCGTTGCTGGAGGTCGACAGGACCCGGATCGGGGTCTCCACTATGGTCGTGCGGCCGAGCGGAACCAGGTTGTCGCCTTCCCCGCCATAGACCAGCAGGGTGCAGCCCGCGTTGCCGCAGTGGCTGGGGAACAGATAGACGAGGGTGATGCGGTCGTCCCCGTCGCCGATGCCGCGCGCGACGTAGGTAAGGGTGTCGCCGTCGCCTTCGGCCGCCTGAACCGCCCGGTCCACCGCCGGGTCCGTGACCGGCGAGGCCTGGACGGCCGCCGCTGCGGCCACAGGCGCAGCCGAATCGGCGGTCGTCGCGGCGGGAGCGGACGCAGGCCCGGCAGCCGGCTCAGCGCTGCAGGCCATCAGGGCGAGCGCGACCAGCGGGGTCGGGAGAAGGCGGGACAGGATCATGGGTTCACCGATCAGGCGCGACGCCAGGTCGGCGATGCTACGGCAGAACGATGCACGGGATGACGCGCGCTGTCGCCCCCACTATGTCTGACGCGATGAGCCGATTTGATGTGAGCACGGAGGCCGGTCGCAAGGCGGCGGAGCGGGACTTCTTCTGGAACGACCACGCCTTCCTGCGTCTGGCGTTTTCGAACGCCCACTGGATGGGGCCCGATCTGGTGCGGACCAACCAGCCGTCGCCGCGACAGCTGGAGGGTTGGGCGAAGCGGGGGATCAGGACCGTCATCAACCTGCGCGGCGAGCGGGACGAGGGCTACTACTGGCTGGAGAAGGCGGCGTGCGAACGGCTGGGCCTGACACTGATCGATGCGCCGCTCGATTCGCGCGATCCGCCGGGCAAGGACCGGGTCCGCCGCGCGAGGGACCTGTTCCGGAGCATCGAATACCCGGTGCTGATCCACTGCAAGTCGGGGGCGGACCGGGCCGGGCTGATGGCGGTCTTCTATCGCCACTTCCATCTGGGCGAGCCGATCTCGAAGGCGATGACCGAGCTGTCGAAGAAATACCTGCACAGCCGCGAGGGGTTGACCGGCGTGCTGGACCACTTCCTTGAGGCCTATGTGAACGAGGTCGAACCGACGGGGGTCGATTTCATGGAATGGGTCGAGTCCGACGCCTATGACCCCGAGGCGATGCGCAGGGCATTCCGCGCCAACTGGTGGGGCACGTTGCTGACCGAAAAGCTGCTGAGGCGGGAGTAGCCCCGGCCTCCCGGCCCTAGCCCCAGGGGCCGGTCGGCTTGCGCTTCTGTTCGGGCGTGACGCCGTTTTCCGCGTCGAGCCGGGCCTTGCGGTCGGTCTCCCACTGGCGGAACCAGCGAGCGTAGCCGCGCTCTCGACCGAGCACGATCAGCCATAGGGCCAGGGTGGCCAGGAGGCCGACAAGGGCGGCGATCTGGGCCCCATCGAGCGTTGTGCCGAACAGGTTCACGATGGCCGCTCCGCAGGAATGGCGTCGGCCGGGACCGGTTCGACGGTCACGGGCGGCGTCGGCGCCGGGGCATTGGCGAAGGGATCGGCCTCGGCGGCGTTGGCCGGGGTGACGGGGTCGTTCCAGGCGGTGTCCTGGTCGACGACGATGTCCTCTCGGGTCGCCGGACGACGGGTGGCGAAGGCGACGATGCCTACGCCCAGCGCCAGCAGGGTCAGAACGATCAGGGTCGGGATCATGTGAGCGCTCCTCAGTTGACGCCAACCTACCCGGTAAGAGCGCTCGCGTCCCGGCTGCGGTTCCCGGTGCGACGATCAGGCCTCGCCGCGCGGGTCGATCATGCGGTGCGCGTGCAGGATGAAGAAGCGCATGTGGGCGTTGTCGACGGTGGCCTGGGCCCGGGCCTTCCAGGCGGCCTTGGCCTCGGCGTAGTTCGGAAAGGCGCCGACGAACTCGACCTTGGCCAGGTCGCGGAAGACCGGGGCGTCGAGGTGGCGCAGCTCTCCGCCGATCACGAGGTGAAGCAGTTGGGGATCGGCGGCGTTGGGGGCGTCGGTCATGGGGCGTGTCCGGGAGGAGCGGGGATCAGGTCGCCAGCGGGATAGGCGTTGTGCGCCGCAGGATCAACGGGTGCAGGGCTGGCGCGGAGCAGACGAGGCTGGCCTGGCGCGGGTCCGGGCGGTTGAACAGCCACGGCTGGCCGTGGTGATCAGAGACGCTCGCCCCGGCCTCGGCGGCGATGAGGGCCCCGGCGCAGACGTCCCAGTCCCATTTGGGCGTCAGGGCGATGGCCGCGTCGAAGGCCCCGGAGGCGACCAGAGCCATGCGGTAGGCCAGGGCGTTCCGCTTCTCGTAGCGCATCGGCGGCCACGGCTCGGGCCAGTGCGGCCCTTCCATCAGCCGGGCGTCGGCGAGGACGGCGGCGTCGTCCAGGGCATCCACGTCGGAGGCCGAGATGGGGCGACCGTTGAGACGGGCGCCGCTGTCCAGTGTCGCCTCATAGGTCTCGCCGGTTGCAGGGACATGGATGACGGCGGCCACGGGCCGGCCGTCCTCGACCACGGCGATGGGCACGCACCACCAGGGCTGGTTCTTCATGAAGGCGACGGTGCCGTCGATGGGGTCGACGACGAACAGGCGGCGGCGCGACAGGCGCTCGGCCGTGTCGACGGTCTCTTCCGACAGCCAGCCGTAGTCGGGGCGGGCGGCCAGCAGGGTCGCCTTCAGCATGTCATCGACGGCGAGGTCGGCGTTGGTGACCGGGGAGCCGCCGTCCTTGTGGGTGATCTTCAGGCCGCGATCGCGTTCGGCCTCGGCAAGGGCGCCGGCGGCGCGGGCGGCGTCGAGAATCAGGGCGAGATCGGCGGCGAGATCGATCATTTGCCGGCGATGGCGACGCAGTCGATCAGCAGCGACGGGCTGTTGAATCCGCCGCGGAACTCCAGGTCCGATCCGGGCACAAGGCGCATCCACAGATCGGCCAGGTTTCCGGCGACGGTGATCTCGCTGACCGGATACGCCCGCTCGCCGTTCTCGAACCAGTAGCCGGACACCCCGGCGGACCAGTCGCCGGTATTCGCGTTCAGCGACGGGCCGAACATGCTGGTGACGACCAGACCGGCTCCCGCCTGGCCCATCAGACCCTGCAGGTCGACGTCGCCGGGGCTGAGGTGCAGGTTGTGGGTCTGCACGCCCGCCGGGCCGACGAGGCCTCTTGAGGCGTGACCGGTGGTCTTCAGGCCCAGTTGGGCGGCTGCCGATGAGTTCAGCAGCCAAGTGGTCAGGACGCCGTCGTCGACCAGGTTGCGACGCTCGACCGGCGAGCCTTCATCGTCGAACGGGGTGGAGGCCATGCCCCGGATGCGGAACGGGTCGTCGATCAGGCTGAGGCCCCTGGGCAGAACCTGTTCGCCCATCCGGTCCTTCAGGAAGGACTGGCCGCGCGCGATCGAGGGGCCGGAGATGGCGCCCAGCAGGGGTGACAACACCTGGGCGGCGACGCGGCGCTCGAAGATCACCGGTGCGGTGGTCGAGGCGATCTTGCGCGGGCCGATCTTCTCGACCGCACGGCGGCCGGCCTCGGCGCCGATGCCGTCGGGGCCGGGCAGGTCGGCGAGCCAGCGGGTCGAACGGCTCTCGCCGCCGCGCTCCATGGCGCCGTCCTTCCCGGCGATGACACCGACGCCGAGCGAGAACCCGGTCGCGGCATAGGCGCCGTCGAAACCTTCGGAGGTGACCAGGCGCCAGCGGCTGGAGGCCGTGCTGGCGTGGCCGCCTTCGGACCTCGAGACACCGGGGACGGCGAGGGCGACGGCCTCGGCTTCACGGGCGACCTGTTCCAGTTCGGCGGCGGTGCGCTCTGACGGATCCGACAGCTGCAGGTCCGGGAAGGGGCCTCGGGCCAGTCCGGCGACGGGGACAAGGGCGGCCCAGGGGTCTTCCGGGGCCAGCCGGGCCATGGCGACGGCGCGCTCTATCAGGCGGGCGCGAGTCGCGGCGCTGAGGTCCGAGGCAGAGACGGTCGCCTGACGCCGGCCGATGAAGACCCGCAGGCCCAGGTCGCGGCTCTCCTCGCGCTCCACATCCTCGAGGGCGCCGTTGCGGACGCCGACGGAGAGGGAGGCGCGTTCGGCGGTGGCGGCCTCGGCGGCGTCGGCCCCGGCCCGAAGGGCGGCGGCGACGACGTCTTGCAGGAGATCAGTAGCGGAAAGGCTGTCAGGCATGGCCCGATATGGCGAACCCGGACCGCCCCCGCAACGGGCCTAGAAGGGCTGGCCGTGAATGAAGGCGTGGACGATCAGCATTCCGGCGGCCGTGATCAGGGACAGGAAGGTAAGCACCATGCCCGCGAGACGGCCGGGTGTAGGTTTGTCGGCGGCAAGGCCCGTGGCGTGCAGCAGTCGGCCCAGGAACAGGGCTCCGCCAACGGCGTGGACGGCGTAGGCCGGCAAGCCGAGCAGGGTCAGGACGGCGAGCGCTCCAATCCCGACAGGAATGTACTCGGCTGCATTGCCGAAGACGCGGCAGGCGAGGGCTACGGCCGGATTGCCGCCGTCGCCCAGAACCACCCGATGCTTCTGACGCGCCATGATCACCTGAACTGACAGGATCACGAGCAACAGGATCATCAGGCCGCTCCAGAGAGCGGCGGCTTGTGCGGCGGTCATGTCGGCCATGGGTTCTAGTCCTCCCGTCCGACCGGATAGAGTCGGTAGTGGTCATCATAGAACGGGGTTCGCTCGTAGAACCACGCCAATCTGGCGTCGCCATTGACGGCGAAGGCGGGCTCGGCGGCGACCTTGGCCTCGAACGCGGCCTTCAGCGCCGGATCGGCCGCCATCATGGCCTCGGCCAGGGGCGCGATGGCGTAGCCCTCGATATATTCGACGCGACTGAGGATTTCCGGGAACAGGCCCCAGGCGAAGAAGCTCTCGCTCGACTGGGGCTCCAGCAGCAGGACGGCGATGTCGCCCAGCGGCTGGTCTGTCGGCACCCGGACCGAGCCGGGGGCGAAGGTCCAGTCGCGACGCTCGGGCGTGACCTCGGTGACGGTCGCCTGGACATGGCCTTCATTGGGTCGCGGCGCGAGGATCGGGTTGTCGAGGTGCAGCATCTCGACCGACACGGTGCGAGGCGCGGCGAGCGTCTCCATGGTCAGGCCGTGGATCCGCAGCCGCTCGATCAGGTCGGTGCGATAGGCGGGGACCCAGTAGGCCGTTGGGCGATGCAGGCGGATGCCGGGGCGTGAGCCGTAGTAGGGCAGCTGCCACAACTCGGGGTCCGGGCGGCCCAGCCAGCGAACCTCCTGGCGACCGGAGGCCGGGCTGTCCCAGGTTTCGTAGAGCACGCCCTTGAAGGCGCGGGTCTGGTGCGGGACGGGGTCGGATTCAAAGTTGGCGAGCACCTCGGCGGGACGCAGCGCTCGGTCGGCGGCGATGGCGGCCCGCAGGGGCGTGACGTTGTCGGCGAGCAGGCGCAGGCTGGCCTCGAGGAAGACGTAGGTCCCCAGGACACGCTGCTCGTAAGGCTTCAGACTGTGGTTCTCGATCAGGATGGTCGGGACGTGGGCCGCGTCGCCCCAGCCGTTCGAAAACCGTTCGCCCAGCCCTCCGTCGTTCAGGCCGGCGCGCGGGTTCTGGTCGTCGATGCCGAAGACCAGCGGGCCGGGGATATGGCCCTGGTCCTCAAGCGCGGCGTTCATGGCGGGCTTGAACACGGTGTCGAGCCAGCGGGCGCTGGAGGGCGAGCGGCTGAAGGCGTCGAACTCGCCATTGAAGCCGTAGGTCACGTCGTACTGGTAATCCATCCCGTCGGTGACGTGGATGTCGAGGTAGAGGTCGGGCTCGAGACCGTTGATGTAGGTCCGCAGGGCCCGCATCTCCGGCTGGTCCAGCTTCAGGAAGTCGCGGTTGAGGTTCTGGTTGGTGCCCGTGTTGCGCCAGCCCTGGATGCGGGGGCCACGCTGGTTCGGGCGGCTGTAGGGTGAGGCGCGCTCGTGGCCGTCGACCGACAGGATGGGGATCAGGACCAGATTGGCGCGGTCCAGCAGGTCGCCCTTTGCCCCGAAGGCGATGTCGCGCAGCAGCATCATGCCCGCGTCCTTGCCGTCGATCTCTCCGGGATGGATGCCGGCCTGGGCCAGCAGGACGGGCTTCGACGGATCGAGGGTCGCGCCGTCTCTGGAGGCGATCACGGCGTAGATCGGGCGGCCCTCCGGCGAGACGCCGAACTGTTCGATGCGAATCAGATCGGACGCCGCGTCCAGCCGGTCGAACCAGGCGCGGGTGGCCGCGTAGTCGGGGCTGAAGTCGTGCGCCGGATCGCGCTCGAAATCGGTGATCCAGGGGTTGGAGGCCTCGGCGATCAGCGCCCGGCTGGCTCCGTTCCACTCCAGCGCCGGCGGCAGGAAGGGCTGGTCCCAGGGGGCGGTATTGGGTCGTGACTGGGACATGGCGGGACTCGACGCGAGGACCGCGAGGGCGGTCAGGATGAGGACGGTGCGCATGGGTCGTTTCATCTGCTCCGAGGTCGTTGCTGGCAAGCTGTCATCCGGTCGGCAGCGACCATCCGCCGGCCGCGATCAGGGCCACGCCTGACCGCGCCACATTGAACATGCTGTAGGCGACCAGGACGATCAGGGCGCCGACGGCGACGCGACGCCAGGGTGCGAAGGCCGCCGTCGCTGTCCCCAGGCTGAAGACAGCGAAGCCGATCCATAACCGCGGCGAGGACAGGGAGGCGAAGCCCGCATCCGCCAGCATGAGGCAGATGAAGATGGTCACGACGATCAGATTGGCCGCGAGGATGCAGGTAAAGATCAGGCGCCGATGCGCCCAGAAATGGGTGTCCAGATCGATCCGCTCCTCGACCCCTTCGGCCGTCACGCGCGGGAAGGTCACGCTGGCGGCGACGTAGAAGGTGGCGGCCACGACGAGGCCGACGAACAGCAGGGCCAGGTTGAACGGCGCGCCCCGAAAGATGGTCCAGGCCTGGCTCCAGAAGGTCGCCACGTCCATGGCCACGAACAGGGCCAGCAGCGGCGTCAGCCAGCCGAAGCGTACGCGCTGACGCTCGTGCAGCACGCGCGAGAATCCTCCGACCAGCTCGGCCACCGACAGGCCTAGCAGAAGGCCATAGAAGCTGAAGAAGAATTCAAACGCGCTCACCGAGTCCCCCGACCTTTGCGGGAGGGACGCTAGCGAAGGCGACGGGGGCGGTCACCCCCGCCCGACGATCAGCCGCGACGGTCGCGCTTGCGCGTGAGGCGGTCGACAGTGCCCTGCTCATCGGCCAGTCGGCGGCGCAGGCCCGCGAGGCTGGCCGTCTCTTCCGGAGTGGCGGCGGCGTTGGCCTCGATGGTCTCGATCTGTTGCTGCAACTCGAAGGTGGCTTCTTCGGCGGCGAAAAGCCGGTCTTCCTCCCGCGCGGTCAGGGCGGGGCGGGTGGCCTCGCGCAGACGGCGGGTATCGCCGTTGCGGCCGGCCAGAACCTGGGCGTCCGCCGGAGCGGGAATGGCGGCGGCTATCGGGGCGGCGAAGGCGATGGCGAGGGCGAACGCGGCGAACTTCATGAAGCAGCTCCGACAGTGAAGCCGTGATGCTATGCGCAAGGTTACGCCACTGTCATGCGAAAAGCGCAATCCGGACACATTTTGTGTTGCGGTGCAGCATGTCGGAGATCGGCCCTCCGGGACTCCGCGAACTCGCGCTCGAACAGGATGATCAGGTCGTCCCGGCGGCCGGCGTGGAGCGTGTACTGGCGCTGTTCAATGACCGCGGAGTCATTGAACCGCCCTCGTGAAGTCCATGATCCAGTTGGCTTCCCAGGTCGCGCCCTCGTCATAGGAGAAGATCTGGGTCCAGCGCGCGGTCTCGGCCGTGATGTCGGACCAGATATAGCGGGCGAGGATAGGGCGATCGCCGTCGCTGTCAGGCCCCTCCAGCACGCAGCCGCCATCCTCAAACCGCCCGCTGACCGGCGGCTGGAGCTGGCCGTTGAGGCTGCTGATCCACCAGATGGACCAGACGCCCCGCTCCAGATCGAAGCTGCGCAGGGACATGCCGATCCAGCCTCGATCCGGGCAGGCAATCTGTTCAACGTTGACCAGGCCGTCGAGGCGCGGCTCGCAGAAGGCGGTGGAGGCGAAGGCATCCCAGTCGTCCGCGCCGACGCCGCGCGTCTTCAGCCGCCGGTTGGCGATGGTCCAGTGACCGTGGATGAAATCGAAGTCGTGGACGGCGGGCGGGTAGGCGACGGTCATTTTGGAACTCCTGCGGCGATGACGCAGGGATAGGCCGGATAACCTGTCATTGGATGTCAGGATTAATTCGCTAGTGTCACGAGATGCGCCAGAGCCGGTTGTTGTCGATCCTGCTGATCCTCCAGACCCGGGGACGGACGACGGCGAGCGCCCTGGCGGCCGAGTTCGAGGTCTCGGTGCGGACCATCTATCGCGACATCGACCAGCTGAGCGCGGCCGGGGCGCCCGTCTATGCCGACCGGGGCCGCGAGGGCGGGTTCCAGTTGCTGGACGGCTACCGCACCCGGCTGACAGGGCTGACCGACGCCGAGGCCGAGACCCTCTTCCTCGGCGGGCTGGCCGGACCGGCGGCGGCGATGGGCTTCTCCGAGGCCCTGATGACGATGCAGTTGAAACTACTGGCCGCCCTGCCGCCAGAGCGTCAGGCGGCGGCCGAGCGGATGGCCGGGCGGTTCCACCTCGATCCCTCGGGCTGGTACCAAGGCGAGACGGGCGGGGAACGCCTGCCCGAATTGGCCCAGGCCGTCTGGAGTCAGCGGCGGATCTCCGTGCGTTACGAGCGCTGGAGCGGGCCGGTGGACCGGACGCTGGAGCCTCTGGGCCTGATCCTGAAGGGCGGCGTCTGGTATCTGGGGGCGCGGCCGGCGGGCGAGGCGAAGGCGTGGCCCCGGACCTATCGCGTGTCGAACATCCTGACGCTGGAGGTCGCCGAGGACGGGTTCGAGCGGCCGGAGGGCTTCGACCTCGCGGCCTGGTGGGCGGCGGCCTCGGCGCGATTCGAGGCGGAAGTGTTCACCGGCGAGGCGCGATTGCGACTGACGGCCGATGGCTTGCGGCGGCTGAGGCGGCTGGGCTCGGCCTATGCGGCGATCGTGGCGGCGACGGAGATGCCCGCCGCCGACGCTTGGGTCGAGGTGACCGCTCCGATTGAGTCGGTCGCCCACGCCACGAGCGACTTCTTGCGGCTGGGAGCCGAGGCCGAGGTATTGGCCCCGCCTGACCTGAGGTCGGCGATGCGCCGAATGGCTGAACAGTTGGCGGCGCTCTATTCGGACTGACGGCTTACGAGGGACTCCAGAGAGAGACGCGCCACAGGCTGTGAGCCGCCAGCAGGGCCAGGCCGATCTGGTGCGCACGCAGGTTCCGCCAGAAGAACAGCACGATGAGCACCGTCCACTGGGGAACGAGGCTCGTCGCGAGGTCGAACAGGCCGGGCTGGTCGCCCTCGGAGAGGTTCATCAGCAACGCCGTCAGGCGACTGACCATCACCGCTCCGATAAGCGAGCGGGAATGGGATATGTAGTGCGCATCAAGCCGACCCCCGCTCGCATCCCGCGGGAACATGCCGACGCTGATGAAGACGTAGGGCACGGCGACGCCCAGGGCGGCGAACAGCTGAATCTGATTGATGATTTGCGTTTCGGCGCCGCTCCAGGCCGCCAGCCACACTCCGACGGCGCTGAACAGGATCAGCGCGCTGAGCAGGGGCACGCACCATCCGATCTGCAGATCGTGCCGGTCTCGCCACATGGCCCCGAACCCGCCGGCGGCGTTGGCCACGGCTAGGCCCATGATCAGGCCGTAGAAGTTGAAGAAAAATTCGAACGCGTTCATCTCAAACCGTCTCGGGCGTACCCGGCGCCAGACCGAGCAGGATGAACAGGTCCAGACCGCCTGCGAGATACCAGGCGATCATCACCAGCAGCAGGATGGCGTTGATCCGGCGGTTGCGGACCAAAATAGGGACCAGCGGGAAGAGAGTAACCACCAAAAATACTAGGGTCATGCCGGGATTGGCGGATACCAACGCTAGGAACGTGTCCCGATCCGGTCCGACAAGCGGAAGAAACAGGTTTCCGATGGTGTTGGCCATGGCGATCCCGCCAAGGATGAGTGGCTTGCGGCGGTCGTAGTGATCATCGAGATCGTCGGTTTCGCCGACCTTGTCCGGCTAGATCAGACCTGCGGCGACGTAATAGATGCAGGCGACGATCAGGCTCAACAGTATCTTGGGGTAGCCGACGATTCCGTCCCGGGTGTTGTACTGGGCGCCGCCCCAGAAGTTCGCGAGGTCGAGCAGGACCCAGATCGTCAGCAAGGGCGTCAGAAGTCCGATCCTGGGGCGATCCTCGGCCCGCACCACCTTCAGGACGCCGGACAGCACCTCGACCACGGCGAGGCCGAGAATCAGGGCGTAGAAGCTGAAAAAGATCTCGAACGCGCCCAATACCGGCCCTCCCCGGCGCGATCAGGCGGCCACCCTATTTCCAGATCGGTGTTCCGTCACCCGGCAATCCGAGCCGGTCCCACATATCCGAGACCCGCTCCACGACCTCGGCGTCCATGCGGATTTCCTCGCCCCATTCGCGTTTGGTCTCGGGCGGCCATTTGTCGGTGGCGTCGAGGCCGATCTTGGAGCCCAGGCCGCTCTCGGGGCTGGCGAAGTCGAGGTAGTCGATGGGGGTGTTCTCGATCAGGGTGATGTCGCGGGCCGGGTCCATCTTGGTGGCCAGGGCCCACATGACCTGTTTCCAGTCGCGGGCATCGATGTCGTCGTCCACGACGATGACCCATTTTGTGTACATGAACTGTCGCAGATAGCTCCAGACGCCCAGCATCACCCGCTTGGCATGGCCCGGATAGGCCTTCTTCATCGACACCACGGCAATGCGATAGCTGCATCCTTCTGGCGGCAGCCAGAAGTCGGTGATCTCCGGGAACTGCGCCCGCAGCAGGGGGATGAAGACCTCGTTCAACGCCTCGCCGAGCACCGAGGGCTCGTCCGGCGGGCGGCCGGTGAAGGTGGTCAGATAGATCGGGTCGCGGCGCATGGTGATGGCGCTGACCTGGAACACCGGGAAGGTCTCGACCGAGTTGTAGTAGCCGGTGTGGTCTCCGTAGGGGCCCTCGGGGGCGTGCTCGTTCAGCAGCACATGGCCCTCCAGCACGATCTCGGCCTGGGCCGGGACCATCAGGGGCACGGTCTTGCAGGCGACCAGCTCGGCCTTGGCCCCGCGCATCAGACCGGCGAACTGGTATTCCGACAGGGTGTCGGGCACGGGGGTGACGGCGGCCAGGATGGTGCCGGGGTCGGCTCCCAGCACGACGGCGCAGGGCAGGGGCTCGGTCGGGCGGGCCTTCTTGTGGCGGGCATAGTGTTGCGCTCCGCCCCGGTGGGCGAGCCAGCGCATGATGGCGCGGTCCTTGCCCAGCACCTGCATGCGGTAGATGCCCAGGTTGAAATCGTCCTCGCGATCGTCCGAGGGCCCCTTGGTGACCACCAGACCCCAGGTGATCAGGGGGGCCGGCTCGCCGGGCCAGCAGGTCTGGATCGGCAGCTTGCCGAGGTCGATCTGGTCGCCCTTCAGGACGATGTCCTGGACGGGTGCGGACTTGACCACCTTGGGCCGCATGGCGAGCACCGACTGGGCCAGCGGCAGCATCTCCATGGCGTCGGACAGGCCCCGCGGCGGGGTCGGGTTCTTGAGGAAGGCCAGCAGTTCGCCGACCTCACGCAGTTCGGCGGCGGTGGTCCGGGATTTCTTGTCGAGCGTCACTCCCATGGCCACGCGTTTGACCGTGCCGAACAGATTGGCCAGCGCCGGGATCGGGCTGATCGAGCCGTCGGGCATGACCGGCTTTTCGAACAGGACGGCCGGGCCGCCGTTCCTCAGCAGCCGGGTCTGGATCTCGGTCATCTCCAGCACGGTCGAGACCGGCTCGGACACGCGGACCAGTTCGCCGCAGGCCTCCAGCTGGGCCATGAAGTCGCGCAGGGATTTGTAGGCCATCGGTCGCTTTCGGCTGGGCGGTCAGGGCGCCTGCCTAGGACGGCGTGACGGAACTGTCACCCTTGCCAAGGGCGCTCAGGCCGCGGTCCATCGCCGCGACGATCAGCCCGAGAACGAGGAAGAAGGCCAGCAAGGCGGTGAAGTTCACGCCCGCCCGAGCCCAGCCGAGCGCGCCGATATCGATGAACCAGTAGGGATACCAGCCGACCAACTGGCCGTGGATCACCGTCCAGAGGCCGTAGAGAAGGGGGTAGGCGAGCCACTTCACCGGGTCGATCCAGCGCAGCCGCCCCTTGGGCACGAACAGCAGCCAGTCGAGCACGAAGGCGATCGGCATGACGGTGTGCAGCACCTGATTGACGTAGACCAGCAGCCCCTGAGGGTTCCAGGTCGCGTCCAGAAGGGTGTGATAGATCAGGCCGACGACGGCGATATACATGGCCACGGCGGCGCGGACCCCCTCGCTGGCCGTCCAGCGGCCGATGCGACTGTCGGGGAACAGGGCCGGAGCGGTCAGGGCCAGGGCGACCAGCAGATTGGTCAGCACCGTGAAATAGCTGAAGAAGACGACGGTCGAGCCGAAA
Source organism: Brevundimonas sp. TWP2-3-4b1 (assembly GCF_049897665.1). Classification (NCBI taxonomy): domain Bacteria; kingdom Pseudomonadati; phylum Pseudomonadota; class Alphaproteobacteria; order Caulobacterales; family Caulobacteraceae; genus Brevundimonas; species Brevundimonas sp. TWP2-3-4b1. Next base: position 47,201 of record NZ_JAFCWQ010000018.1, read on the forward strand.
ACGGACCGCGTCCCCGCGTCCAGCGACAGCGCGTACTGGGCGAGGAGCCCGACCCAGCCGACAATGGCGAACAGGATACGCCAGCCACGCGCGGCGCCGTGCATCCCGTGGAGCATCAGTAGGCCGGGGTGTCGGAGACCAGGGCCCACATCGGCAAGCGCAGGCGGTTGGTGGCGGCGGCAATCTGGAGCGAGGTCAGATGGGCGCGGCCGGCCTCGGCGAGGCGCTCTTCCTGGGGGGTCATCTTCAGGGCCTCGGCGACGGCATCGACATCTACGCCGCGCTGTTCGCGCCAGCGTTTCAGGCGGGCCCCGACTGCTGCGTCACCCGGATCGATGCCGGGGAAACCGAGAACAGAGCCCATGGGTCGCCTCCTCGCGCGCCGATGCTGGCGCGTCCGGGCTCAATCCTTGTCCCATTTGAAGTCCTTGTCGAGCCAGTCGCCGAGGCGGCCGTCGGGGCGGGCGAGGGCGTGGATGCGGGCCATCTCCTCGTCGGCGAGCTCGAAATCCCAAATGTCGAAATTCTCGGCGGCGCGTTCGGGCTTCTGCGTGCGCGGGATGGCGATGACGCCCTGCTGCACCAGCCAGCGCAAGGTGACCTGGCCGTTGGACTTGCCGTGGGCGCGAGCGATCTCGCCGATCACGGCATCGTCCGCGATCTTGCCTTGGGCGAGCGGTGACCAGGCGGTGATCGAGGAGCCGAGGTCATCCGCCGTGGCGCGCAGGCTCTTCAGCGACAGATAGGGATGGTATTCGACCTGGTTGGTGATCAGCCGGGCAGGCGACAGGCGCTGAGCCTCTTGGAATTGACCGGACGGGAAGTTTGAGAGGCCGATCGACCGGGTCAGACCAGCGTCCTTCGCGGCGTTCAGCGCGCCGAGGGTCTCGGTGAAGGTCGGGGTGGTCTTGGGCCAGTGCAGCAGCAGAAGGTCGGGGGTGAAGCCGAGGCTCGCGGCCGATTCCTCGGCCTGACGCAACAGGGCGTCATGCTCGAAGTGGGCGACCCAGATCTTGGTGGTCAGCCAGATGTCTTCGCGCGCGACCCCCGAATCGCGGATGCCGTCGCCGACGGCCGCCTCGTTCTCGTAGATCCAGGCCGTATCGATGTGGCGGTAGCCGATGCGCAGGGCTTCCGCCACCATTCGGCGCGCGTCGGCGGGCTCAAGTTGCCAGGTGCCGAAGCCGAGCTGGGGAATGCTAAGTCCGTCGATGGTCAGGGACAGTTGTTCGGACATCGGGGAAGGCTCCGGCCAAGTATCGGGGAGGTCGGATATGGGGGGCCTGGATCGGGACGCCACCCTTCAGGCGATGTAAAAGTCGGTCTTCGACACGGTCTTCGGGTGTCATGGCTCCGACCCCAGCCGCGGATGGCGCAGATGAAAAAGGCCGCGTCCCTTGCGAGACGCGGCCCTGATCGGTTTGAAAAGGCGTGAGGCCTATTCGATGTCTTCGTTCAGCAGGCCGACCTTGTAGAAGCCGTTCTTCTGCAGGTCATTCATGACTTCCATGAAGGCGTTGTAGCGGACTTCCGGCTCGGCGCGGACGAACACGCGCTCCTCCTGGCAGGCAGGCGAGCCGCCGCCCAGGGCGGCGCAGACGTCCACGGCCAGGGTATCGATCGTGGTCTGCTGCTCGGCGATGAAGATCGAGCCCGTGTCCTGGATCGTGATGTAGACCGGTTCCTTGGGCTCTTCGCCGGTCGGCGGCGTCGCCGGCGGCAGGTCGAGGCGGATGGAGACGGTGGCGAGAGGTGCGGCGACCATGAAGATGATCAGCAGCACCAGCATGATGTCGACGAACGGCGTGACGTTGATGTCCGCGTTCTGGGAGATGGTCTTGCCACCTTGTCCGGCGGGACCTGCGAGCTTGGAGCCCATGCGTTGTTTCTCCATGGAGGCTCGGCCAGCGGGGCGCGAGCGACGCGTTACGGTTCGGACGGTTTCTTGGCGTCTGCCGCGAGGCTTGTAAAGCGGTCTCGGAAGGAAGTCGGTTCCCTGGAGGCGGTTTTCGCGTGCCGCGCGCAATAATCCTCCCCTATTGGGGGAGCTGGCTCGAAGGGCAGCGAAGAGACGGGGGGCTCACCGCGAATTCGGTGTTTGCGGCCGGCCTCCTCCACCGCTTCGCAGTCCTCCTCCCCGACGGGGAAGGCGTTCTAGCCCTTGGCCAGCTTCAGGAAGCGTTCGATCAAGGCCGGGTCCGACTTGAAGGCGCCCGTGAAGCGGGTGGTGATGGTCGAGACATGGCGGTGATGCACGCCGCGGGTCGTCATGCACTGGTGCTCGGCGTCGATCAGGACGGCGACGCCGGCCGGGTTGAGGTTGTCCTCCAGCGCCTTGGCGATCTCCTGGGTCAGGGTCTCCTGCGTCTGCAGACGCTTGGAGAAGATCTCGACCACGCGGGCGATCTTTGAGATGCCCACGACCTTTTCGGTCGGCAGATAGGCGACATAGGCCTTGCCCAGGAACGGGGCCATGTGGTGCTCGCAGTGGCTCTCGACCTCGATCTCGCGAAGCAGCACCATGTCGTCATAGCCCTGCACGTCCTCGAACGTGCGGCTCAGCTCCTTGGCCGGGTCGGCCGCATAGCCCTCGAACCATTCGCCATAGGCGTCGACCACCCGTTTGGGCGTGTCCAGCAGGCCTTCCCGATCCGGATTGTCACCCGACCATGCGATCAGGGTGCGCACGGCGGCCAGGGCCTCCTCGCGGGTCGGGCGGGACAGATGATCGTTGCCGACGAGGGTCGGTCTGGAGGCGTTGGCGTCCATGAAGTGTTTTCTAAGCGACCAGTAGCGCCGGAACGAAGGTTCCGGTTTGACGCGCGTCGCTCTCCCTTTTCGATGACGTCGGCTATTCGCCGCGTCGACACGGCTATATGGGACGCAGGGCCCGTCCCGCAAGAAAACCGACTGCACCGCGATCAAATGACACTGTACCTGCACGACACCCTGCGCCGCGAGAAGCGCGCCTTCGCCCCCCGGGACCCGGAACGGGTGACGCTCTACGTCTGCGGCCCGACGGTTTACGACTACGCCCACATCGGCAACGCTCGCCCGCCCGTGGTGTTCGACGTCCTCGTCCGGCTGCTGCGGCGAGAATACGGGGGCGAGAGCGTGATCTACGCCCGCAACGTCACCGACGTGGACGACAAGATCAACCAGAAGGCCGCCAAAGAGGGCGTGCCGATCGGCGAGGTCACGGCCCGCTACGAGGCCGCCTATCTGGCCGATATGGCCCTGCTCAACGTGTCGCCGCCGGACATCGCGCCCCACGTTACCGACCACATGGACGCGATCATCAAACAGATCGGCGAGATCGTGGACGCAGGCTGCGGCTATGTCGCCGAGGGCCATGTGCTGTTCGACGTGTCCTCCTATCCGGCCTACGGCGCGCTCTCGGGGCGGAACCTTGATGACATGATCGCCGGCGCCCGGGTCGAGGTCGCGCCCTACAAGAAGAACCCGCACGACTTTGTGCTGTGGAAGCCGGCCAAGGCCGACGGGCCCTCGTGGCCGAGCCCGTGGAGCGAGGGCCGTCCAGGCTGGCACATCGAATGCTCGGCCATGATCGAGAAGACCCTGGGCCTGCCGATCGACATCCACGGCGGTGGAATCGACCTGGTCTTCCCCCACCATGAGAACGAGATCGCCCAGGGCGTCTGCGCCCATGGTCACGCGCATCGCGAAGCCTCGCACGAGGAGTACAGCCGTTACTGGATGCACAACGGCTTCCTGACCGTCGATGCGGAGAAGATGTCCAAATCGGTCGGCAACGTCCTGTTGCTGCACGACCTGGTGCAGGCGATCCCGGGCGAGGTGGTGCGCTGGGCGCTTCTGTCGGCCCACTATCGTCAGCCGCTGGACTGGAACCAGTCGCTGCTGGATCAGTCGCGCAAGAACCTGGACCGGCTGTACGGGGCCCTGCGTCGCGCCGAGGCGATCGCGCCGCTGGGCGACATGCCGTCGCCCGAGTTCCTTGAGGCCATCTCCGACGACCTCAACACGCCGGGGGCCATGGCGACGATGTTCGCCCTGTCCAGCGAGATCGAGCGGGCGATGACGGCCGGAGATCACCATGGGGTGGGAATCGCCAAGGCCGAACTGGCCGCCTGCGGCCGGATCATGGGCGTGCTCCTGTCCAGCCCGGACCAGTGGTTCGAAGGCGGCGCCGACGAGTCGCTGAAGGCCGAGGTAGAGGGGCTTCTGGCCGAACGGGTCACCGCGCGCGCCGAAAAGAACTGGCCCGAGGCGGACCGCATCCGCGACCGGCTGACGGCGCTGAACGTCGTGGTGATGGACGGTCCGACCGGTGCGACCTGGCGGCTGAAGGAGTAGCGGGTTTCCTTCTCCCCTTGCGGGAGAAGGTGGCCGCCGAAGGCTGACGGATAAGGGGTCACACCGGCGGCCGGAACAGGCTGATCCCGCGCTGACCTTCGACGTGAGCCTGACCCCTCATCCGACCTCGCTCCGCTCGCCAGCTTCTCCCGCAAGGGGAGAAGGCAATCACAGCCGCCTGAACGCCGCTCCGTTCGCGTCGAACAGGTGCGCGCGCGCCGGGTCGATGTGCAGCGTCAATGCCTCGCCGACCACAGGACGGATGTCGCCGGACAGTTGCACCGTCAGGGTCTCGGGCGCACCGGCCTGAGAGACATAGGCATAGGTCGCATTGCCCAGGGTCTCGACGAAGGCGGCCTTCCCCCGGATCGCGTCGCCGGGGCCTGACAGCGTCAGATGCTCCGGTCGCACGCCCAGCATGACCGACTGACCGGTCCTGGCCGGGGCCGCGTCAACGGTGACGTGCACCGTCTCGCCCGCCGCCGTCCGCACGGTCGCGCCTGCCGCCGACGCGTCGACAACCTCGGCCGGGATCAGGTTCATCTTCGGGCTGCCGATGAACTCGGCGACGAAGCGGGTGCGGGGGTGTTCGTAGAGTGCCATCGGCGCCCCGACCTGTTCGATCACCCCGCCGTTCAGGACCACGATCCGGTCGGCCAGGGTCATGGCCTCGACCTGGTCGTGGGTGACATAGATCATGGTCGTCTTCAGCCGCTCGTGCAGCGAGGCGAACTCGTAGCGCATGCGCACGCGCAAGGCGGCGTCGAGGTTCGACAGCGGCTCGTCGAACAGGAAGACCTGGGGCTCGCGCACGATGGCGCGACCGATGGCGACGCGCTGGCGCTGGCCGCCGGACAGGGCCCTGGGCTTGCGGTCCAGCAAGTCGACGATGTTCAGGGTTTCGGCCGCGGCCATGACCCGGCGCTCGATTTCGGCCTTGTCCGTCTTCGCCAGGCTGAGGCCGAAGGCCATGTTCTGGCGCACGCTCATGTGCGGATAGAGGGCGTAGGACTGGAACACCATGGCGATGCCCCGGTCGGACGGCGACAGGGCGTTGACCCCCCGCCCGCCGATCGAGACCTCGCCCGCGTCGGCCTCTTCCAGACCGGCGATGACGCGCAGCAGGGTCGACTTGCCACAGCCGGACGGACCCACGAAGACCACGAACTCGCCGTCGGCGATGGTCAGGTCGACACCCTTCAGAACCTCCGTCGCGCCGAAGCTCTTGCGAATGCCGCTGAGTGCGACGTCGGCCATCGTGTCTCCTGTCCCGGGGTCGTCTCTTGCCGGGACTGTAAGCGGTTACGCGGAGGCGGAGAAGGAGTTTCGGTCACGATCCTTCTCCCCTCGCGGGAGAAGGTGGCAGCCGCAGGCTGACGGATGAGGGGTCACGCGGGCGTTTGAAGTGGCGGGCCGAGGGCAGATCGGTGGAGGTCAGTGTAACCCCTCATCCGACCTCGCTTCGCTCGGCCACCTTTTCCCGCAAGGGGATCAGGAAACAGGTCAGCCGTTTGGCTTCTTCTTGCCCTTGAAGGGCTTCTTCTCGCCGGCCGGCTTGCCGTGGGCGTCCCTGGCGGCCCAGGGACGGTCGCCGCCCTTGGGCTTGCCCTTCCAGGGCTTGTCCCCGGGCGCGGCCGGAGCGGCGTCGGAAGCGGGCGCCCAGGCGGTCTTCGGACGGTCGGCTTGGGGCTTCTTCACCCACGGCTTCTTGCCCTCGGGCGTCGGCGCATCGGACGTGCGCTTGACCCATTTGGGCCGTTCACCCTCGGCGGCGGCGGCCGGAGCCGTCTCGCGCTTGACCCAGGGCTTCTTCTCGCCGGCCGGCTTGTCCTCGCGCGGCTTCCAGGCAGGCTTGTCGCCATCCTCGCGGGGCTTCCAGGCCGGCTTGTCCGCACGCGGCGCGCGATCACCGCCCTCGCTCTTGTTGGCCCAGGGCTTCCGCTCCGGACGATCACCATCATCGCCGGCTGGCTTCTTGTCCCAGCGGCTGGCGGGACGTTCCTTCGGACCCGGGGCCACGGCGTCGTTGACGGTCACGCCGTCCTCGGTCCCGGCCGCGATGGCGGCGCGGAACTTGGCTTCGGCGGCCGTGGTGATCTCGAACTTGGTCTCGCGGTCGAAGATCTTGATCGAGCCGATGTCGCCCTTGGTCACGTGGCCGAGGCGGCACAGGGTCGGCAACAGCCATTTCGGGTCGGCGTTCTTGTCGCGACCGATGTTGATGCGGAACCAGACCATGTCGCCGCCGCGCGCGAAGTCGCGCAGCGGGCCGTCGGCCTGACCCCGATCGTTCACGCCGCTGACCTGGGCGCGCTTCATACGCTCGTCGTCATAGACCTCTTCCGGGGCCGGCAGCTTCTGGCGATAGAGGCGGATCAGGGAGGCGGCGACCTGTTCGGGCGTGGTGCGCTCCAGCAGCAGACGACCCAGCTCCAGGGCCTCCTCGTCCTCGACCGGGGCGGTCAGGGCGGGATCGGCCAGCAGGCGCTCGCGATCCTTCTCCATGATCATCTCGGCGCTCGGAGGACCCGACCACTCGGCGACGATCGAGGCCGACTGCAGCATCAGCTCGACCTTGCGACGGCGCGTATAGGAGACCAGCAGGACGGAAACGCCCTTCTTGCCGGCGCGGCCTGTTCGGCCCGAACGGTGCAGCAGGCCGGCCTTGTTGACCGGGATCTCGGCGTGGATGACCAGGCCCAGGTCAGGCAGGTCGAGACCGCGCGCGGCGACGTCGGTGGCGACGCAGACGCGGGCGTGGCCGTCACGCAGGGCCTGCAGGGCTTCGGAGCGCTGGCTCTGGGTCAGTTCGCCCGACAGGCCGACGACGGAGAAGCCGCGTTCGCGCAGCGACGAGGTCAAATGCTTCACCCGCTCGCGGGTGTTGGCGAACACCAGGGCGCCGGGGGCCTCGAAATAGCGCAGCACATTGACGACGCCGAGTTCGATCTCGTTGGGGGCGACGCGGATGGCCTTGTACTCGATGTCGGCGTGCGACTTGTTGCCGGCGACCGTGTCGATGCGCACGGCGTCGCGCTGATAGGTCTTGGCCAGCTGGACGATGTCGCGGGCCAGGGTGGCCGAGAACAGCAGGGTCCGGCGCTCGGGCGGCGCCGCGTCGAGAATGAAGGTCAGGTCTTCCTGGAAGCCCATGTCCAGCATCTCGTCGGCCTCATCCAGCACCACGGCGCGGGCTTCCGACAGGTCGAGGGCGCCGCGTTCCAGGTGGTCGCGCAAACGACCGGGCGTGCCGACGACGATGTGAGCGCCGCGCTCCAGCGCCCGACGCTCGACCTTGGGGTCCATGCCGCCGACGCAGGAGACGATGCGCGCCCCGGTCTGGGCATATAGCCACTGCAGCTCGTTGGAGACCTGCTGGGCCAGTTCGCGGGTCGGGGCGATGACGAGGGCTAGCGGATTGCCGAAGTCGGTGAACTTCTCGGCGTCGCCGAGCAGGGTCGGGGCCAGGGCCAGGCCGAAGGCCACGGTCTTGCCCGATCCGGTCTGGGCCGAGACCAGCAGGTCGCGGCCGGTCCCGTCTTCGGCCTGGGACGCCTCCAGCACTGCCGCCTGAACAGGAGTCGGCTCGGCATAGCCGCGTTCGGACAGGGCGCGGTCGAGCGCAGGATGACTGGCGGGGAAGGGCATGGCGGTTCCGTAGGGCGCCGGGCCCGAATTGGCGAGCGGCGCGGGGCGTTCATAGGCAGCGAGAAATCAAGCAGGGTCGAGATTTCGCGGGGCAGCGCCTTTGGTCCCCGATCAAGGCCGAATGAGGGTGATGCGGCGAGATCGTGTCGGAATCTGACCCTCGTTCCGCGAGCCAGTGACACCGGGGCCGACAGGGGGCAATGTCCGCCGGTCTTTCGGGGGTTAGAATCGTCATGCGCAACGTCCTGTTTTCCACGGCTCTTTCGCTGTCGCTGGCGGCCGCGCCGCTGCTGACGGGGCCGGCGATCGCCCAGCAGCGACTACAGCCGGGCGGATCGGTCCAGGGCGACCTGTCGCGCGGCGACGACCAGCTCGATTCCGGCGAGTTCGTCGATGTCTACGAGGTTCAGGGCCGGGCGGGTCAGCCGCTGTCGGTGGTCATGCGCTCCGACGATTTCGACGCCTATCTGATGGTCCGCGGCCCGGGCGACTTCGAGGAAGACAACGACGACTCGGGCGACGACGGCACCAATGCGGGCCTCGACGTGCGCCTGCCCGCCGACGGGACCTATCGCATCACGGCCACGAGCTATGAGCCGGGCGAAAGCGGCCGCTACACCCTGTCGATGAGCGGGGCTGGCGCGGGTGCGCGCGCCCAGGCGACCGGCGGCGGTCGAGGCCCCCAGAACGCGGGCGGCGGCATGCTTCAGCCCGGCCGTGGCGCATCGGGCGCCCTGGCCCAGGGTGACCGCAGGCTGGAAGACGGGGAGTTCGCAGACGACTGGGAACTGCAGGTCCGGCGCGGCGAGACCTACACCGTCAGTCTCGATGCCGGCGATTTCGACGCCTATCTGATGGTGCGCGGACCGGGCGGCCTCAGCGAGGACAATGACGACGATCCGGGCCAGCGCGGCGGCCGCAACAGCCGCCTGACCTTTACCGCCGTCGCCGATGGCACGGTGGAGATTTCGGCGACCAGCTTCGGCGCCAACGAGACGGGTCGCTACCAGATCCTGGCCGAACAGGGCGGACGCGCGCCCTATGCCGGGGGCGGCCGTCAGCCTCAGCCGACCTATCAACCGCCGTCGCGTCAGGCTGACGGCGTGATCCAGCTGGGCCAGACGATCAACGGGACCCTCGGGCAGGGCGATCGCCAGCTGAACAGCGGCGAATACATCAACACCTACACCCTGCGCGGCCGTCGTGGTCAGCAGCTGGACCTGCGCCTGTCGTCCCCGGCCTTCGACCCGTACATCGCCATCGAGGGACCGGGCCTGTCGGAGTTCAACGACGATGATCCGGACGCCGACGGCAGCCGCGACAGCCGCCTGTTCGTGACCCTGCCGCAGGACGGTGACTACCAGATCACGGCGACCAGCTACGAAGCCGGCGAACAGGGCTCGTATCGTCTGGCGGCCCTTCCGGCCGACGGCCGTGCGTCGCAGGGGCGTCCGCGCCAGGACTCCTATGTCGAGGATCGCGGCCAGCGTCAGGACGTCGAGGGCGGTTCGATCTCGATCGGCGACACTGTCGGGGGTGCGCTGCAATCGGGCGACGAGCAGCTGGACAGCGGCGAATACGTCGACACCTTCACCTTCACCGGCCGACGCGGCCAGCGGGTGGCGGCCGAGCTGACCTCCTCGGCGTTTGACGCCTACATCATCCTGACCACCCCCTCGGGCGAACAGCTGGACAACGATGACGGCGAGGACGGCACCAACAGCCGTCTGGACACGGTTATCCAGGAAGACGGCGAGTATCAGGTGATGGTCACCTCCTACGCCGCCGGCGAGACCGGCTCTTACCGGTTCTCGGTCGTCCCGAGCCAGGGATCGCCGCGCCAGGCGTCGGTCCAGGGCGGTCCGCGCGTCTTCGCCATCATGGTCGGTGTTTCCGACTACGGTGATGTCGCCAACGATCTTCCGTACACGGATGAAGACGCCGAGAAGCTGGCCGAGACGCTGCAGCGGGGCGGGGTGTTGAACCCCTCCAGCGTCGTGCTGACCAATGCCGAGGCCACCGTCGGCGGCGTGCGTCGCGCCTTCCAGGAAGTCTCGCGTCAGGCCGGACCGGACGACATGTTCCTGTTCTTCTTCTCCGGCCACGGCAGCCAGGAAGACACCCAGGCCAGCGCGGTGGAGCCGGACGGCCGCACCGAGTCCATCGTCCTGCGCGACGGCGAGATCACCGACCAGGAGATGGCCCAGCTGTTCGGCGGGCTGAACACCCGCCTGTCGCTGCTGGTGCTCGACAGCTGCTTCTCCGGCGGCTTCGCCCGCAACGTGGTCGACCGCCCCGGCGTCATGGGCCTGTTCTCGTCCGAGGAGGACCTGACCAGCGCGGTGGCCGACAAGTTCGAGGCCGGCGGCTATCTGTCCCACTTCCTGCGCGCCGGTCTGGCCGGGGCGGGCGACGGAGACGGCGACGGCGCCGTGACGGCGGGCGAACTGGCCACCTATCTGCGCCGCCAGTTCGTCGCCGAGGTCGATAACGTCGAGGCCGAGACCATGGAAGGTCAGCGCAACTACCAGAATCTGGTCATCGACCGGGGCGGGGTGCAGGTGGACGACGTCGTCCTGCGCCTGGCCTCCAGCGGCTATAACTCTGGTTCGCACTGAGCCTGTCCCGAGTCCAGTAGGAGTAAAGCCGATGACCATCCTTCGCGCCGCCGCCGTGGCTGCCGCCGTTCTCGCCCTCGTCGCCTGCCAGCAGCAGGCGGCCAGGGCCCCGGCCGTCCCCGCGACCCCGGTCGCCGAGGTGGTCAGCGGCGCGACCGGCGTCGATCAGGCGGTCGCCTGCATGGCCTATCTGGCCCTGAAGCAGGGGGCGCTGGAGGCCCGGACGCCCCCCGGCGACGTCACCGCCGTCCGCGCCGCGATGAACGACTGGGAAGGCCTGGCGCTGACGTCTATGACCCAGGACGAGGTGACCCAGTATTTCGCCAGCTCCTTCGCTGTCGAGGACGACGCCTCACCCGGGAAGATCGAGGTCACCTCGGCCTGGTGCCTGGCGAACAAGCCCGCCGCCTCCTGATTCATGGGCCTCGCCTCGCGGGGCTCGTCTGGTGCATGAGGGGCGCATGAGCGCGACACCAGGTGACAGCCAGGGCCATTACGCGGAGCTGGAATACACTGCCGGCTACTATCACGAGCTGGGGCCGGCCCATCTGCGGTTCTGTGGCCTGATCGCAGGGGTCGATGTCGCCGTTCCACAGGCTCCGACCTACCTGGAACTGGGCATGGGGCAGGGGGTGTCGCTGGCGGTTCACGCCGCCGCCAACCTCGGCGACTATTGGGGCGTCGACATCAATCCGGCCCATGTCGAGAACGCCCGCGAGCTGGCGGCCTCGTTCAACGGCGCCCTGCAGCTGGACGCCCGGAGCTTTGAGGCGTTCGCGGCCCGGGACGACCTGCCGCTGTTCGACATCATAACCCTGCACGGGGTCTGGAGCTGGGTTTCGGACGCCAGCCGGCGGGTCATCGTCGACCTCATCCGGGACCGGCTGAAGCCCGGAGGCGTCGTCTATTTGAGCTACAATTGCCAGCCGGGCTGGGCGTCGCGGTCGCCGGTGCGCCACCTGCTGAAACTGGGCCATGCCGCGCGACCGGGCGGCGACGCCGAAGCCCGGATCGAAGCGGCGCTGGAGTTCATGGAGGAGGTCGCCGCCGCCGACGGCCGCTTCTTCGCCGAGAACCGCCCCGCCGCCAGCCATGCCGCGTCCCTGCGCAAGGTCGGCGCTCAGTATATCGGCCACGAGTATCTGAACGCCGACTGGCACGTCCCGTATTTCTCGGAGGTAGCACAGGCCCTGGCGGAGGCGGACCTCGGCTTCGTCACCTCCGCCCGCCTGCTGGACCGGGTCAACGCCATCCATCTCGCGCCCGCCGGCGTCGCCCTGCTGGACCGGCAGAAGGATAAGGTCCTGCGCGAGTCCGTCCGCGACTTCCTGGTCAACCAGCAGTTCCGCCCCGATGTCTTCGCGAAGGCCGCACGCACGCTGTCGCCCTCCGAACAGGCGGCGCGCCTCGACGCCCAGGCCTTCGTTCTTATCTGCGGCCTCGACGAGATCGACTTCCAGCTGACCGGCGCCCAGGGCGAGGTCGTTCTGTCCGAGATGATCTACGACCCCCTGGCCGTCGCCCTGGCGGACGAAGACTTCCGCCCGAAGACGACGACCGAGCTGATGGCCGCGTCCGGCGTCTCCACCCTCCGGCGCAGCGACGTGGTCGCCGCCTTGATCAACCTCGTGGGTATGGGCGTGCTCAGGCCGGCGCAGGCCTTCACGCCTGAAATCCGCGCGCGATGCGACGCCTGCAATCGCCTCGTCCTTGACCGCGCGGTGACCGGACCGCACCTGAAACATATGGCCTCGCCCGTGACCGGCGGCGGCATCCTGACGCCCCGGTCGGCCCAGCTGTTCCTGCGCGCCTGGCTCGCCGGCGCCCGCACGACGGACGAGATCGCCCTGTCGGTCTGGCAGGTGTTCGAGGCCACGAACGAACGGGCCGTGCGCAACGGCCACGAGGCGGTTACTCCCGAGGATAATGTGGCGGCGATCGGCCATATGGCGCGCCGCTTCCTCGACCAGACCGTACCCCTCTATCGGGCCCTGGCGATCCTGTAGCCGATCAGTCCCACGACCCCGTCGGCGGCGCATAGGCGTCCATGGACTGAAGCAGGGTCGAGATCAGCCGTCGTTCTTCCTCGTCCAGCTCGGGGCGCCAGACGTCGAAGATCAGGACGATCCGCGTGCTGTCGCTGCGGTTCCAGGCCTCGTGTTCGATCGAGTCGTTGAACATCCAGGCCTTGCCTTTTTCCCAGGTGCGGGTCTGGTTGCCGACGCGGAACACGCAGTTCGGCGGCACGACCAGCGGCAGGTGGCACAGCAGCCGGGTATTCACCACGCCGGTGTGAGGCGTGATGTGCGCGCCGGGTTTCAGCTGCGAAAAATTGATCAGCGGCGAGCGGCCGTTCACGTGGCACAGGGGGGCTGCGTTCATCACCGCCATCGTGTCGCGGAAGCGGGCGACGTTCTCCGTCTCCCGGCCATCCTTCCACAGGTAGTAGGAACTCCAGTCCATGTTGTCGGTCAGTTTCGACGGCGCACGAATTATCATGTCATCCTTGGACCGGACGTAGGGCTCGAAGGCCTTGTCCTCGTCGATGACGTTCATGACTTCCGCGGTGACGGCATCCGTGGCGTCCTCGACCGCGTCCATCCAGGGCGTCGCCTCGCGTGGATAGAACTCCACGTCCGGGAGGCCCGGGTAGTAGAGAAACCGTGGTTGCTGGACGTATAACTTGCGGCGGCCGGTCAGGACCTCCAGGGCGTGGGTGAACCGCTCCGGCGCCCTGCCCTCGCGATAGCCGGCGTCGGCCAGTTCGGAGCGCACGAAGCCCTCCAGATCGGACTTCAACTGTTCCCGTCGCGCCCTCGTTCGGGCCACGCCCGCGACCAGGTCCGGAGCCAGGGAGGGATGGCCGGCGGCCGCCGCCTCGACCAGTCCGAAATGCGCATTGGCCTCTCTGCGCTCGCCCTTGGCCGCCAGGGCCTCGGCCTTGACCAGCAGGGCTCGCAGCTGGCGGGGATCAAGCTGTAAAGCGCGGTTCGCCGCGTCCAGCGCCGCATCCGTCTCGTGCAGATTCCAGAGGGCGGTGGCGAGCAGGGCATGGGCGCCGGCGTCTGCCCGACCCGTGGCCGTGGCCTCTTCCAGCCGCGCCCTGGCGGAGCGCCAGTCGCCGGCGCGGAACGCCGCCATCGCGGCTTCGAGAATGGGACGGTCGGAGGGAAGCCACTGCATGGCGCGTTCCTAGCCCGCGTCCGCCTTCGCCTCAATCACCGTCAGCCGTAGTGCGGGATCGGACCCGGCTGCGGCGTCCGGTGGGCAGGTTGCCGAAGGCCTCGTGCACAGAGATCCGCCCCAACGGTCCGGTCTTCAGGCGGTCCTCGCAGCCCCCGGCGCGCGCCGTCACGGCGTTGACCGTCGTCAGGTGTCCGCAGCGGTCGCTCATGACACGGGTTTCCTTTCGCCGACGATCGTGGGGATCAGTTCCGACACGGTCGGGTGAATATGCACCGTGTGCTGCAGGGTGGACGCTCGGGCCCCTGAGGCCATGGCGTTCACGACGGCATGGATCGCCTGGTCACCGCCGGGGCCGAGGATGGCGCCGCCCATCAGGATGCGGGTGATGAACTGGACAGTGACCTTGCGCTCATCCACGCGCCGGGCGAGGCTCATAACGAACATTGTTCGCTCGCCGTATCGCTCGACAGCGGCGACCCGGAGGATCAGGGTCAAGACCCAGTTGTTGAATGAGCGCTCCATGTCCGCACGCCTCCGCCTCGCCGTCCTCGCCGCCTGCGTCGTTTCCGCCTCGGCCGCGGTCGCCCAGGAAGGCCGAGTCGATCCGGAGCGGCTTAACGCGGCTGTCGCCGTGCTCGCCGGGGATGAATTCGAGGGCCGCGCCCCGACCACGCCGGGCGAGGAGAAGTCGGTCACCTGGATCGCTGGACAGTTCCGGGCCCTGGGCCTCGAACCCGCCGGCGACGACGGCACATACTTCCAGACCGTGCCGATCAACCGCTTCGTCCAGGACGGACCGGCGGTGATCACGGCCAGGGCCGGCGGCGAGACGATCACGCTCCGGCGCGGGACCGACATCATCGCCAACAGCCATCGGCCTCAGGACCACATCACCATCAGCGAAGCGCCGGTGGTGTTCGTCGGCTACGGTGTGAACGCGCCCGAGCGCGGCTGGGATGACTTCAAGGGTGTCGATGTGCGCGGCAAGGTCGTGCTGATGCTGGTCAACGACCCGGACTTCGAGGTCGCCGCCGACAGCCCCACGGCCAACCGTTTCGACGGCCAGGGCATGACCTGGTACGGTCGCTGGGTCTACAAATTCGAGGAGGCGGCCCGACGCGGCGCGGCGGCCGTCTTCGTGATCCATGAGACAGCGGGCGCCGGCTATCCATGGAACACTTTGCAGAACTCCTCCACCGCCCCCGGCCTGGACATCGTCCGCGCCGATCCGGAGCGTGAGCGGGTTCAGGCCCAGGGCTGGATCCAGCAGGAACAGGCGGCGCGGTTGATGACGGCGGCGGGCCTCGACTATACGACCCTGAAGACAGCGGCGCAGTCGTCGGACTTCCGGCCCGTGGCCCTGGACGGGGTGACGATGTCGCTCGATTTCGGCCAGACCTTCAGCCGCCTGACGACGCGCAATGTCGCCGCCCGCCTGCCCGGAACGACCCGTCCGGACGAGACCGTCCTGTACGGGGCCCACTGGGACGCCTACGGCCGCGCGGTGGCCAATGCGGCCGGCGACGACATCTATAACGGCGCCGTGGACAACGCGACGGGCGTAGCGGCGGTGCTGGAACTGGCGCGGCTCTACGCCGAGGCGCCGCGCACCGATCGCTCTGTCCTGTTTGTTTCCTGGGCGGCGGAGGAGGCCGGGTTGCTCGGCGCCTACTACTATGCGGCGCATCCGCTGGTTCCGCTGGAGACCACGGTGGTCAACATCAACATGGACAGTTTGCTGCCCGGCCCGGCGTCGTCCGAGATCGTGGTCATCGGCTTCGGCAAGACCGACGCCCAGAATCGGCTGGCCGATCTGGCGTCGGAGGAGGGGCGGTCCCTGATCCCTGATCCGGCCCCCCAGGTCGGCGCCTTCTATCGCTCGGACCATTTCCCGCTGGCCAAGATGGGCGTCCCGGCCCTGTTCGCCGCCGCCGGCTTCACGGGCGCGTCCGACGCCAGCCGCGCCTATGTCCGCGACCGCTATCACCAGCCGACCGACGAATGGTCCGCCGACTCGTCGATGGAGGGGGCGGCCCGGGACGTGCAACTGCTTTACCGGGTCGGCCGCGATCTGGCCGAAGGCCCGGACTGGCCCGCCTGGACGCCCGGCAACGAGTTCGAGGCCGTGCGTCAGGCCAGCGCGGCGTTACGAGAGGAATGAGGGATACGGGTGGAGGAGAGAGGCTCTCGCCTCGAACCGAAACCCCGCGGGCAGGGTTGGTGTGGCGGCTGCCCGCCAGAAGAATGGTGGATGCTGCAGGGATTGAACCTGCGACCCCCTCGGTGTGAATGTCGCTTTATCCCATTTATGACAGTTTTCTAACGTATCTGCTCGTTCCCAAGTCACTGAAAAACAGCGAAAAATAAGAATACCGTCGTTCTTTTGGTCTCTTGAGGTATCCTCGAGTTCGATCCATCTGGTATCTATTTGGTGTCGGAGAAGTGTCGGGGGCGTCCCGATCCAGGCTCGGGAGTGGATGAAAATGTACGCTCAGACAGCTCGGATAACCAAGCGGACGGTCGATGCGATCCCAACGCCGGCCAAGGATGAAGGTGAGGCGCGTCTCTGGGACACCGACCTGAAGGGCTTCTTCCTGCGGGTGTATCCATCCGGCCGCCGTGTCTATGCCTTGAAGTACCGTTCCGGCCCCTCTCAGAAGATTTTCACGGTCGGGGTACATGGCTCGCCCTTCACGCCTGAAACGGCCCGAGCCGCAGCGTCAGCGGCGTTGCGCCGGGTTTCTGACGGTGAGGACCCGACCGCAGAGAAAAAAGCGGCGCGGGAGGCCCTGACCGTCAGCGTGCTGATTGCCCGCTACATCGAAGACGGGCCGGCGACCAAGCCCGGGAAGCGGCAGAGCACCTGGGAGAACGATGCCTCCAACCTTACCCGCCATATCCTGCCGCTGCTGGGTCGCAAGGTCGCCAATCTGGTCACCAAGGCCGAGGCCGCCAAAGCCATCCAGGACATCACGCTGGGCAAGACCGCGGTCGATGAGCGTGGGGATAAGCTGAGAGGCCGGGCGATCGTCAAGGGCGGTGCGGGCGTGGCTCGGCGAACGAGGATGACCACGGCGGCGATGTTCTCCTGGGGCATCGAGCATGGGTTGGTGAAATCGAACCCCTTCGCCTCGCTCAAGATGTCGACCCCGCCGCAAAGAGAGCGGTTCCTGTCCCGGGACGAGGCAGGTCGCCTGCTGGACGCTCTCGACAGCCTGGAAGCAGATGGGGGGATCAACCCGGCCTTCGGAGACGCCATTCGGCTGCTACTGCTCACCGGAGCTCGCAAGACCGAGATCCTTGGCCTCAAATGGCGTGAGGTGAACGTTGATCGCAAGACGCTGCTCCTGCCGCCAGAGCGTACGAAGGCGGGCGGTCAGAACGGTGAGCGACGGATCATGCTGTCCCCACCCGCGCTTGCGATCATCGAGCGGCGTCGTTCGGCGACCAGCCGGCCAGAGGGGTTCGTGTTTCCGGCGCTGCGCGGTGATGGTCACATCATCGGTGTGCGACGCGGCTTTGCCCGGGCATGCGAAAGAGCGGGACTAGAGAACGTCCGGATTCATGACCTGCGGCACAGCTTTGCGAGCTTTGCCATCGCCGATGGAGCCACTCTGTTCCTGGTCAGCAAGCTGCTCGGCCATGCCAATGCGCGCACTTCCGAACGGTATGCCCATCTCAGCGGGGACCCTCTTCAGGATGCTGTCGCCGCGATCGGGGAGAGGTTGATGCCAGCCCGGCTGCCAGAAGAGATTGAGCCTCACGACGATGGGCTTGCTGATCGATGACCGTCGAACTGGGCGATCAGGACCGCGACGCGTTCTTGAGAAAGCTGCTCACGGAGGTGGCGGCAGGACGCCTGGGTCCGGACGAGGCTGATGAACGCGCGTGGGAGGCCGGATGGGTCTCACTGTCCAATCTCATCGCCCCTGAGGACGACTGGCCCCGAACAAAACCAAACTGGACGGTTCCGATGGTGCTCGCCTGGATCAGTTGGCGAACCTACAGCGAGGTCCGCGAGTGGGACCGTGACTATCTCTCCAAGCGGCGGGAGTGGGGCAGGCTGGACCCCGCAGAAACGAACCCGGGAAGCCTGGGCGGGTTCGCACTGTTCCGGCGCAACGAGCCCAACTCCGCTCAGTTTGCCCGATGGGGGAACAAGCGGTTTGGGCCTTGGGTCGTAGGGCGTGATGAAGGACCTGCCGTGCTGCAGGCCGCACCTGCAGCAGATGCCGTCTCTCTCCTTTTGGACGCGCTTGCTGAGGAGATGCTCGTTGCGTCGGCCATCCCGCCAACGGGTGGGGCGAACATTGATGTGCCGGCGAGGGAGTTTGCGGATCTCGAGTTCAGGGTCGGCCCTACCGGCGAAGATGCTTGGCAGTTCAGGCACGAGCCAAATGTCTTGGTCTACAGGTCCATTCGTTTCCACCGACGAGCCGTCCTTCGTATCTGGCCGGCGCACAGGGGATCAGATCTGGAAGAACGCGCAGAGTTCGTGATCAGCCCAATAGTCGATGATGCGGGTGCTCGGGAGGCCCTCTATTCGGCGATCGAGGCCGAGGAGTTCGAACCGGACGACGGCAACCAGGGCGGCGCTCCGCGGATGGTTAAGTGGGGGCCGCGCCAGCTTGAAGAACTAAGCCGGCTCAACGAAGAGAGCGTCCGGGACAGAGGCCGGCCCCTGACCATTCGCGAAACCGTGCTGTGGGCAAAATCTAGAGGCATCTCACGAGAGGGTGCCCGAGAAATGCGAAAAGTACTTCGCGAAAGGTGTGAAGCGGTCGGTCGAGGGCCAGGCGGCCCTCGGAAAGAAGTAGGCGGCTAAGTGGCCCCGCCTATCTGCCGCCTATCTCGACCGCCCATTTTGCAGGGAAATAACAAGCTCCTCGGAACCACGGAGACATCTTCATGGAAGCGCGGAGTACGAGATTGCCCCAATCCCTTCTGACCACCGCTGAGGTCGCCGACCTTCTTCAGCTCGCCGAAATCACCCTGCGCAAATGGCGCCTGACCGGGACTGGTCCCCGGTTTGTCCGATGTGGCACCAGCGTCCGCTACCACAGCGCCGACCTGGATAGCTGGATCGCAAGTCGCACCGTGGCCTCCACCAGCGAGGTGCGCGCGTGACCGATCGACCTGAAGAAAACAGCGCTGAGCTGGGCGTAGGCTCCAAGGCTGGCGCTTCGGGCATCGCCTCGACAGGGGGAGAGACAAACGGGTCGGTGGATGCTCCGACAGGATCTTCGGACTCTCACGTGGCCAGTGCAGATCAACTGGATGCCGAGCGGGTTTCGGGTCCACTGAGCGGTCCTGATCGCCATCAAGACCGCAGAGCGGTGGTTGAGGGTGGTAGCTCACAACTGCCTTCGTCGCTGTGGAAGTTCCTTCACAGCGACGACGTTAGGCCGCTGTCCCTTCGCGCCATCTGGCCGAAGCACAACAAGCCAAGCCGTCCAGTCCAGAACGTTACCGTCACCGCGAGGGACTACCCAACGGGCGCTGACCGCCGACAGGCCTTTGAGGCCAAGGCATCGAAGCTAAATGCTGAGGGGTACAACGTCTACACGGTCATGAACCCCATCCGCGAGGACTTCACCGACGGTGGCGTCCGCGACGCAGACATCGCCTTTCGCGACCTCTTGCTCGTCGACATCGATCGAGCGGTAACAAGCGATTGTCCAGCGTCAGACGAGGAGATCGAGGCCGCTTCTGCGTTAGCGGATCAGGTGGCGGCGGACCCGGCCCTGGAGGGCTTGGAACTGCGGGCTCGCGTCATGTCCGGCAACGGCGTGCACCTGTACTACTCACTGGAGCAGACGGCGAACGATGAGGCGTCCAAGACGTTAGCCCGGGAGCTCCTCCAGTTGCTGGCGCGGAAGTTCGACAACGACGAGGTCAAGATCGATCAGAGCGTGTTCAACGCCTCGCGCATCACCAAAGTGCCCGGCACAGTTGCTCGCAAGGGTGCGGTGGCTGAGGGGCGTCCTTACCGGGTAGCACAGGTCATCTGGCCGTGACCGTTGCCCTGCAGACCGCGATCGAACGGCTAAAACGCGACTTGGGTGTGACGGAGCGCCCTCTTGCGGACTATCGGCCACCCTTCGCCGGGAGGGAGGTGCTGAGGTCAGGCAGTGAGGCTGGGAGCCCGCGGGCTGTGGCCAAGCTGCGGGAGGCGCTAAGGGTCATCACATCTGACGTGCCTCGCGGCAACGGCAGCGTCCTGAATGCAGACGGTAATCCTGCCGACGACTACTGGCTTGGCGTGGTCTGGGCCATCGCTGGGCTGAACTGGCCGTCCGGTGAAGCGCTCGCGCGGGAGTGGTCGATGACCAGCGCGCGGTACGACAATGACAAGTTCACAAAGGAGTGGAAGGCGTTCAACCCGTTCCACAGTAACCCCGTCGGGATCGGGTCGGTCTACAGGCTGGCTAAGGTTCACGGCTGGGTTGATGATGCCCACGATAATCCGTTGGCCCAGCGGTCACGCTACCAAATCCTGCAGCGCGCCGACATCATTGCCATTCCGCCGATCCAGTGGCGCGTGAAGGGGCTTCTGCCGACAACGGGGCTGGCGGCGATCTACGGACCCAGCGGATCGGGTAAATCGTTTCTTGCCCTGGACCTTGCGTTCGCCATCGCCAGCGAAGAGCTGTGGTTCGATCGCCGAACAACCCAATGCCCGGTCACCTACGTCATGCTGGAAGGAGAAGCGGGGCTCCACAACCGAATGGTGGCTTGGGAAAAACATCACGGCAAGAACAGCCCTGCCGCCTTTGGTGCCATCGTACAGCCGTTCGGGCTGATGATTGAGCAGGACCTCGCTGACCTTGGCAGTGTGCTCCCTCTCGATGGGGTGGTGATAATCGACACCCTCAATCGAGCAGCGCCCACTGCAGATGAAAACTCGAGCGCTGACATGGGGAGTATCCTCAAAGGGGCGAAGCAGCTCCAACAAATCACCAACGGACTCGTCATCCTCGTTCACCACACCGGCAAGGACACATCCAAAGGGCTCCGCGGGCACAGCTCGCTTCATGCAGCGCTGGACGCTGGTGTGGAGGTTGAGCACTCGGCCTCGGGCCGCAGCTGGCGGGTCGGCAAGGCCAAGGACGGCGAAGACGGCATTGGCGTAGCGTTTGCTCTGAGACGCATTGTTCTCAGCTTGGACAGCGACGGCGACGAGGTGACCAGCTGTGTGGTCGAGCGGAATGCTGGTGCCATGTTCGCTCCTCGGGAGCCGTCAGGAAAGAACCAGATATCCGCGCTCAGAGCAGTACGGGAGCGCCTGGCAAAGGCGACAATGACAGGCAAGGCAAGGTGTGGTTCTCAGACGCGGTGCATCACCGCTGATGAGGCAAAGGCGGCTGTCGTTGAGACGTTAGCACTGAAACCAACCAACAAGCGCAACAACCTAGCCCAAGGTCTGTTGGACAGATTGTACGCTGATGGTTTCCTCATGGCGGGGGTCCACGAGGCAGGTGAAGGTTGGGTGTGGCATGCGTCCTAAAAGTGCAGACCGAAAAGTCCCCCCTTAATAGGGGGGGCGGACTTTTCGGACTTTGGTCTGGGAAGCTGTTTTGTCCGAAAGGTAGCTTTTGGACTTTTCGGACATCAAAATCATCCTTACGTTTTCGATGCTCTCGAGACCTATGTATTCGGCGGTATGTTTATTCGGACCCCAATGGATTACTGTTGTTTTCAATGCAGGAGGCTTGATCATGTTCGCCAAGGGGCAGAGCGGTAACCCGAAGGGCCGCAAGCCCGGTACGCCCAACAAGGCCACCCGGACGGTGCGAGAGACCTTCGAGGCGGTGTTCGTTTCGCTACAGTCGAGCGACAAGGCAAGCTTGCGTGTTTGGGCAGAGGCTAACCCCAGTGATTTCTACAAGCTCTCCACCAAGCTTATGCCGGTTCAGGTTCGCGCAGAGATCGATCATCGGGCTGAGCTAAGCAATACGGACCGGGCTGCACGGCTCGCATCGCTACTGGCGAGGGTGGCGGCGCGCGAGGCTGAGGCGGAAGCACCAAAAGCACAAAGCACTGGCTCAGCGCAAAGCGCATTTGGACAACGCTAATCCCGTAGTCACCGTCTCTTCGGGGGCGGAGACACCCCATTCAAGCGCGTGGACGACCGTAGCTTCCGCCGCAAGAGCCATGCTTTAACGGCTCGAACAATCAGAATGTGCAGCTGCGAGCTCCGCGGTTACCTCTTGACGGGCCTGAAGGCCGGTCGCAAAACAAACCCAACATCAAGAGAGCGGTCATCGTGGCCGTCGCCAACCTGCCCATCCCGGGCGAAGGTGGCTCCCCGAAAGGGGGATGTGGCCGACCGGCAAAAGTACGGGCTCCCAGGGTCACATCCCCCTTTCGTGGTTCTCGCTGATGCGTAGGAGAGCCACCCATGTCTCGTGTTTCCGTCGGTTGTTTACCGCGAATAGAGGGGCTGTTTACGTCCGAGAGCGTCGCAGACGGCCATCCAGACAAGATCGCAGATCAGCTGTCCGATGCCGTTCTCGATGCCGCCCTGGCGCAGGATCCCAATGCCAGGGTCGCAGTCGAGGCAGCGATCAAGGGATCGTCGGTCTGGCTGTTCGGAGAGCTGACCGGACACGACCTCAAGCTCGACTTCGACCAGATCGTTCGCGATGTCCTGTCGTCCATCGGTCATCCTGAGGGCCGCTGGGGAGTGGAGCTGGGCCGATTGGATGTTCGGACCTCCATAACCCTGCAGTCGACTGAGATCGGCGAAGGCGTGGGCAGTGGAGCGAACACTGGCGCCGGCGACCAGGGTATGATGTTCGGATTTGCCTGCCGCGAGACGCCTGAGCACCTCCCAACGCCCATCGCCCTGGCCCACCGACTGATCCGCCGCCAGCGCGAGGTCCGTGACCGGCTCGGCATCCTCGGTCCTGACGCCAAGGCGCAGGTCAGCGTTCGCTACGAGGACGGCAAGCCCAAAGGCCTGCAAACCGTTGTAATTAGCAGCCAGCACTTGGCCGAAGCCTCCCTGTCAGAGGTCCGCGAGATCCTCCGCGACGAGATCATTCGCCCCGTGCTTGGGGCCGATGCCGATACAGCCGAGCTCCTGCTCAACCCAGCCGGAACCTTCATCCAGGGCGGACCGGTCGCCGACGCCGGCCTCACCGGTCGCAAGATCATCGCCGACACCTACGGTGGGTTCGCCCGCCACGGGGGAGGCGCCTTCTCTGGCAAGGACGGCACCAAGGTCGATCGCTCCGCCGCCTACGCCTCTCGGCAGCTGGCCCTTACGGTCGTCGACGCCGGGCTCGCCACGGCCTGCGAGGTCCGTCTGGCCTACGCCATCGGCGTCGCAGAGCCCGTGGCGGTCCATCTGGATCTCGAAGGAGGGAGAACTCTGTCCCTCGACCCCAAGGCCGCTGCCAGCCTTCTGGAGGCCTTGCGCCCGCGTGCCATCATCGATCGGCTGGGTCTCACCCGTCCAGGCTTCTTGCCGACCGCTGCCTTCGGTCATTTTGGTCGGCCGCAGTTTTCGTGGGAGCAGCCGGCTGGCGATGCCCTCCTGGGCGCACCGGGTGCGGCTGACGGATACAGGTTCGTCGCCGATGCCGAAGCCGTCGCTGCATCGGTCGGGTGAGCGAAAATGGAGAACCAGACGCTTCCCGATCAGCGACAGGGCCTCATCTGCCGTTATTTCGTGTTTCTTTATTGCGGATCTCGACGCGCCTTTCCCGCGGAGCACCCTACCGAGTCAGCGGTCCGTAGACCTGTCTTCGCCCCAGTCGCGGGCGAATGGCCATGAAACATCCAGTCGAATCACCGCAGGTCACCAAGCTTGGCAAGTTGGCAGGGGCTCGAGCGACACCTGCCGTGTCTCTCGGACCTCCGGTCCCAGACCAGATCGCCGGTGATCTCAAGGAGACAGATGCCGAAGATGGGCAGATCGACCTCGGCTTTCGTCCATCGAGCTATTTCAGGCCGACTGCCTTGGCGACGCACGTCCTTCGCTCTGTGAAGGGCGCAGAACGACGGCGCATCCTGGCAGCCATTCTGTCTGAAGGTGACGCCCCTTTGCCGCTGGCTTTAGCCGAGCCGGCCCTGCCTGCAAGCCTGCTTCGCAGTTGGGGCACCTCGCATCCTGCGATGTTGGGCGGCGAGTATCTGCCTGAGCGCAGGGCGACCGAGATGGAGATCGCGCGGATCACCCTGCAGTCGGTGACCCAAGACGTCATCTGCCTCTACGCGGCTCAGGCACGTGGCCGGATCCGCTACCGTGTTGTGGACGAGTATGGCGGCGACACTCTGAGCGGGAGGGCCAGGCGGACGTCCTCGCAGCCACTGACACTAGGCGGTCTGGCAGAGTTCTTCCTCGGTGCCTGGAACCCCGAGCCGGTCCTCGGGGCCAACTTCTCGATGCCGGACAGCACTCTCGATGAAGCTCTGGACTTCATGCGCGGCGAGTCGGCTTTTTACCCGCAGTTCGACGACCTGCTGCGTCAGCGGATAAGGTCTTGGTGGGCGCAGAGACCGGATGGGGCGGGCCAATGAAACCCGACACGCACGATCACACAGCCGAGGTCGTAATCCCGGCTGAGCTGCTGCTGGCTTACGAGGCTGCTTCCTACTGGGTCGATCTACCATCTGGGCGGATCACGCTGAAGATTGGAGGGGAGTTTGATCCGCCACACGGCTTGGAAGTGTATTCCCGGCTGGCGGTGGTGACTGCCTTCAATCCGTTCAGCAGGCTCCTCAGTCAGGTCGAGAACGAAGTGCACCAGGCGGATCTGATCGAGGCCGTTGAAGTAGCTGGCCTGGCATGGTTCCCAGCCGCAGGTGACGATCCGATCGGGGAATGGGAGCCGGAGCCAAGCCTCGGTGTTCTCGACCCCTCCGACGAACAACTAGACGGCTGGATGGAGCGCTTTGGTCAGAACGCGGTGGTTGTCGCTGACTTCGGACGGCCCATCATGCTTCGCTTGCACCCTAGAGATAAGAGAACGGCATGAAGTCCTTCCTCCTTGCGCCCTTCGTGCACCGCCTGACTGTTGTATTAGGGATTTCGTTGACGCTCGTTTCCGCCTGGTTCGCGGTACTCGTATTGGGGTCGCTCGATAGTTGGAAACGCCAAGCTGAGGCCGCGAGGATCTGGGAGTCGGGCCAGAAAGAGCGGTGTGAGCGACTGTTTGAGCAGGCGGGAGCCGAGATCGCGGCCATCGACCACGCGGCCGCCGATGGTCTGGTAAGCCCGGAGGACATCATCGAGGCGGAGCGCCGCCGCCTCCGCAACTCTCTCCGCTTCGGCGAAGCCGTGGACCCCGACGAGCTGGCGGCAGACCGCAGGCAGGCACAGGCGATGGGGATAAGCGTCGGCGCGCTGCGCCTGTCACGCCAGGACGGCGTGCTCCCCACCCCTGGGTTCGACAATCTGCTCCCTTCTGAAAGACGCAGGCGGGCGATTATTCAATCTACTTCGAATAGCGACTGCCCACAAAGCCGAAGCGGTAATAACTTTTATGCTACAAGCCAAAATGAGGAATTGCCCACCCTAATAACTAACAAACAGCCCGATCCGATCATAATCGATACATACAATCGGTATAATTTAAGTATATCTATTATTTTTGCTTATTTTGCTTTGCTTGTAAGCGGTCTTATGATTTTGGTAGATTCCACGAAGCGAAGTTTTTTAGATTTTCGAGTGGGCTGGCGGCGCCTCAGCATTGTCGGGTCGTCAATTTCTGCCGCCTTAGTGTCGGGCTTTTGGCTGTGGAAACGTCCTGATGACAATTTTCTTCTCGCCTCTATCCCGGCTTTTATTATCTCTTTTGCGGCTCTAACCTACGGTAAGATAGTTTTTGATTGGGTCTCAGACGGCTTCGCCGCTGAAAAGGGGCCGGCGGCTGTCATGCAGCGTCGAAGCGAGAGCGCAGCCGCTGACCCAGATCCCGTCGCGATCATCGCGGAGCAGGAGGCTCGTCCCGTTACCTTCGAGAAGGCCGAGGACCAGCCTCTCGCCGCAGCGCCCTTCTGGCCCCGCCTCTGGGCTCGCTGCCTCGATCTATCCGTATGCTGGTTTGCGGGAAGCTTTGCCGTCTACGCGCTGCCGAGCTTCCGCTCGATGTCTCCGGGCGTGGGAGGCATCTTAGCCGATCTGCTCGCGGGCATTGCGTACATTGGCGGGTCCGTTTTTCTATATGAGCGGCTTTTCATATCCCGCTTCGGTGCCACTCCAGGAAAGATGCTCTTCGCCATATCCGTCCGTTCTCTCGATGGTGGCCTGCCATCCCCCAAGAGTGCGACCCTGCGGAGTTGGGTATTTCTCAAATCGGGTCTGTATCTGTGCGTTTTTTTCCCTACGCTTCAGATCGTTGGTGCGATTTCTGCCTGGCGTCGGAGGAGCGTTACCCAGCCATGGGACATCGCAGCAAGAACCTTCACCTGGCAGCGGCCCATAGGTTCTGCTCGCCTCATCTCGGGTGCCCTAGTTGCGATCTCCATGTTCGTCCTCTTGGTGGGGCTCCACAACGTTGCCAAGGAGGCCACGAGAGAAGAAATAAGCCGCTTCTACCTGGATCGAACGGCCCCGGTTTTGCCGGAGGCCGTTCACAGATAGCTATCTGCAACGCCATTCCCTTGCTGCGACCGCTTTTGACGTAGCGTGCCATTATGGAAGGCCGCGAACTAGCGGCGAGGATAGCGCAAGCTATGCCCGCGAAAATGGACCGGAGACCTTTTTGAGCCGCCAACACAGTGCACCAGTCCTTATCCCACGCGGGCCGGCCAAGGCGACCTCTCTCGGGTCGATCGGCTTCCGTAGCGGAGAAGATTCCGTCAGCGAAGAATACATCCAGCGGCTGGTTCACGAGCACCCGTCCTGTCTGCCTATCGCAGAGATCGACCCGACCTTTATCGGGCCGGTGCCCGTTTGCATGGAGTTGCAAACGCCCGCAGGCCCGATCGACAACTTCATGGTGACTCCGTCCGGCTTGCCCGTTCTGGTCGAGTGCAAACTTTGGCGGAACCCGGAAGGCCGTCGCGAGGTGGTTGGTCAAATCCTCGACTACGCCAAGGAACTCAGCCGATGGTCTTCGTCGGACCTCGAGCGGGAAGTGCGCCGTCGCCTGAAACGTGACGGCACGGTCCTTCTGGACTTAGTGCGTGAGGTGGACCCGTCCGTCGACGAGATCCAGTTCAACGACGCCCTCACCTCCAACCTCAGACGTGGCCGGTTTCTTCTGCTGATCGTCGGCGACGGGATCCGCGAAGGTGTCGAAGCCATCGCAGAATACCTTCAGGCGCATGCCGGTCTGCATTTCTCGCTTGGTCTTGTGGAGATGCCGATCTTCGATCTTCCGAACGGGGACCGTCTGGTCACCCCGCGCGTGCTGGCTCGGACCTCGGTCGTCACCCGAACGGTCGTAGCGGTGCCTGAGGGCTACACGCTTGAAGACACCGCCGACCCTTCGACGGTGCGTGAGCTGGATCCGGATCGGGCTGCTTTGTCCGACGCGCAGCAGAGGTTCTGGGCCGAGTTTCTGGCCGGCCTGTCGCTCGATGACCCCGAGCAGGCCGTGCCCAAGCCTGCCAAGCTTGGCTATCTGTCCTTCAACCTACCCGCGCCGGCCGGCAGTTGTTGGCTGAACGTCTACCGGAGCATGAAGCTGGGCGAGGTCGGCGTCATGATCTCCTCAGCCCGGGGCACGGCGGGGGAGCATGCGATGCTTACCCTGGCTGACGCCTGGGACGAGATTCGCGAAGACCTCGGAGGATCTGCGAGGCGTATCGAACGAGACAGTCGCCCTACGATTATCGACTCAAAGGTGTTCGGCTCACTCGATGATGCGGCAGTCCGGGGCGAGGCGTTCGCCTGGCTCGCCGAGCGGGTAAACACCTTCGTCAATGTAACCCGACCCCGCGTCCGGTCAGCCGTCGCCGATTATCAGGGATAGGCTTGTGCGGGGCTGGCATGCTGCGACTATAGGTGGAAATTGAGAGCCGTTCTGGCTCACCGTTTTGGGGGAGGAAATGACGGTTGAGCCGAGTATCGAGGTCAAACGTCATGGCCTGTCGAAGTCCCGCCTGACCGCGCTCGATCAGTGCGAGCGTAAGCTTTGGCTGTCGGTCCATCGCCGCGATCTGGGTAAGCGAGATGCCGGCGCGGATCATCAGATGGCCGTGGGCCATCAGGTGGGAGCGATCGCCTGTGACCTCCGCCCCGACGGGATCATGATCGAGGAGAGGGATCTGGGGACTGCAGCGGAGACGACGCGTCGGTTGCTCGCCGAAGGGAAGCGTCTGCCATTGTTCGAGGCGACCTTTTCCTACGAGGGTCTTCTGGTTCAGGTGGATGTGCTGGAGCCTGTCGCCGATCAGGCCTGGGCGATCGCAGAGGTGAAGAGCACCACCGCTACCAAGGATTACCACCGGCCCGACCTCGCTACCCAGGTCTGGGTGCTGCAGTCCTGCGGGCTCGAGATCGAGGGGGCCTCAATCCGACACATCGACAACCAGTTCGTTCTGAAGACCGCCGGTGAATATCGAGGTCTGCTAAAGGATCACTCTTTGCTCGACGACCTGACCGAGCTCCTGGCCTGCGTGCCCGACCGTGTGGCCCGCGCGCGGGCTGTGCTGGCTTCAACTGAACCGGCCGTCCGGACCGGCGACCATTGCAGTGCGCCCTTCACGTGCGAGTATCGGGTCCATTGTGCGAGTTTCGAACCCGCTGCGCCTGAATGGCCTGTCGCCCTGCTACCGCGGACGGGCAAGACCCTGGCGGCCCGGTTCGGCGCGCAGGGAGCCTATGACCTAACCGAGATCGAGGAACGCGACCTCGACAACCCCATCCATCGACGCATCCATGCCGCCACCGTGTCCGGGCAGGTCTACCACGACTATCAAGGGGCAGCGGCCGCGGTTGCAGGCTGGGCCTCGCCGCGCGCCTTTCTGGATTTTGAGACGATTTCGTTCGCAGTCCCCAGATGGGTCGGGACGCGTCCCTATCAGGCGGTGCCCTTCCAGTTTTCATGTCACGTTGAAAAGGCGGCTGGCGGATTGGATCATGTCGGCTTCCTATCGCTGGACGGAGCCGATCCCCGAAGGGCTTGTGCCGAGGCATTGGTCACGGCGCTAGGCGCTCATCGTGGGGCTGTGGTGACTTACAACGCCTCTTTCGAGCGGAGCTGTATTGAGGGTCTGGCGCAATGTTTCCCCGACCTCGCTCCTACCTTGATGGAAATCCGGGACAGGATCGTCGACCTGCTGCCAGTGACACGGGACCACTACTACCACCGAGATCAGCGCGGCAGCTGGTCGATCAAGGCAGTCCTCAAAACGGTGGCCCCCGATCTTTCATATGAGGACCTTGTCGTTGGTGACGGCATGGCGGCACAGCTGGCCTGGCTCGAAGCCGCCTCGGATGGTGTGCCCCCGGAGCGGAAAGAGGCCATACGGGGAGCGCTTGAAACCTATTGCGAGCGCGACACCGAGGCGATGGTGGTGCTGTTGCAACGGCTGACGCGTCCAGTGACGATCTCTGTACGTCGTCAGATGTTTTGGGACAGTCGGGGTGCGGATTTAGTGGAGAGTTGGCCTTGTCTGGGTTCGATATTTAGGCGGCGATTTTGCGGTGCTGCAAGCGCCGATGTTGGAGGG